>ONET01000038.1 GCA_900316905.1 uncultured Treponema sp. | reverse complement strand
GGCTTTAATGCGCTCTCCCCGCTCTTTGCGCTATAATGGCCGCATGAAGGTTTTAGTTGTTCCAGACGTTCACGGCTCGCGCGAGTGGGAGGCGGCAAAAAGTTTTCCGCAAGATTCCTACGACCGCATTGTCTTTATGGGAGACTACTTTGACGTGCGAGGGGAAAACAAGTGGCCGGAACAAGGCGAAAACTTTGAGGCTATTTGCGCTTTTGTCCGACAAGACCCGGAGCGCAGGAAGGCTCTTTTAGGAAACCACGACTGGAGCTACCTTAGCGCGACGGTTCACGGCTCAGGCTGTTCCGGCCACCAAAGCGCAAGCTCGGGCATAATAGAGAGCCTCTTGCTTTCCGCACGCGACATCTTGGACTTGGCGTTTGAGGCGGACGGCGTGGCGTTCTCGCACGGAGGATTTTCCAAAACATGGGTCGCGACAATCCTAAAGCTTTTTAACATGAACGCAAGCGAATGGTCGATCGGCTTTTTGAACAAGACCTGGCGCTCGCTTTCGCTCCAAAAGGGAGACGCTGCGTTCAACTACGAGTTTGAGGAACTTTTGGACTGGCACGGCTATTTTAGCGGAAGCGGAAACGAAGTCACGCAAGGCCCTTTGTGGATTCGGCCGGAAGCGCTTTTGAGCGACGCGTATTACCAAACGCAAGTGGTTGGCCACACCGAATACTGCCTTGGCGATTTTGTCGCGCTCACGGACAAAGACATGAAGACTGGCCGCGAAAACATCGTGGTATCGACGGACTCAAAGCGCCATCAAGTTTTTGGAATCATCGACACAAATAGCCTTTGCGTCCAGCCTATGACGCCGGTGGAATTCAACAGCTTCTACAAAAAGACGATGAAGAAAATAAACGACATAAAGTCGCAAGTCGGCGGCGAGCCAAATCGGAGCCAAGAAAGCGCGACGCAAAAACTGGCCGCCGCCTTTGGCCAACCGCTCGCCTCGCGCTATTACAAGGCGTTTTTTGAGAAAGAAGAATGAAGCCTCACATAGACATGGACGCCAAATTTTGTTTTTGAGCCAATTCGGACAAGGCTTGCATTTCTTCCGTAGAGTGCGCGTCCAAACCGACAATCGTCTTGGCGCCTTCTTTTTCTGCCAAAGTCCAAAATTCCTTCCAAAAATATTTTGAATGACGGTGTTTGAAAGAACTCATGTTCAATTCAAGAGGAACGCCTTTACGAACGGCTTTTTTAATGAGGCTTAGCGAAAGGCTTTCCATGTCGGGAGTCCAAGATTTGCGGCGCCTGAAGCATCTGTCCGGATGCGCGATCGCATCAAAGAGGCCGGTGTCCAGAGCTTTTGCCATTGCGTCCATGCAGCCCGCGGCTTCATTTTTCTTCGCTTCACCTTCATCCATAAAACTCATCTCGCCGTTTTCATGCTCAAAGAAGTGCTGGCCAAGCAGCATGAATTGAATTTTTGGGTTTGCCCGAAGCTCCCTATAAAAGCCGTCAAAGCTTGGCAAATATTCAATTTCCAAACCGACTTCAATTTCAATTCGGCTTTTGTATTTTTCCTTTAGCCCCCACAACGACAACAAGTATTCGTCCAGTTGTTCGATGTCCATTCTATTGCCAAAAGGGTTTTGGGGAAACGGGCAATGGTCTGTGAAAGTGATTGTATAGGCGCCCAGTTCAATCGCTTTGAGAACATAGCGTTCGTCCGCTTCGTCGCTGGCGTGTCCGCATCGGAATGTGTGAATATGAAAAATATGATTCACGCTTTTCTCCCCTTTCATAAATCAAAAACATATATCGGCTGGCGTAAATCCTTCGAGTGGCCAAAAGCTTCGTCGTTTTTCAAAACGGCGCAGGGCTGCTCAAACGTTGAATTGAGCGCGAGAGCTTCTTCTATCGTACCGCCCTCCTCCTCAAGGTTTTCGCCGCCCAACGTTTCATGCTCGTAGCTGGAACTGTCCTTTAAAAGAATCACTTTTGTTGGATGGAACACTTGCGCAAGGTTTTCTTTGATTAACGAAACAAGATTTTCTTTCCATTCCTTGGCATAATCGACATTCTGGGCAAAGAAATCGTTCATTGTATGCCATCTGCAAAAATCCACTTTATCCATCCAGCAGGGCAATTTTCGAATCAGCAATGTGTTTTTTTCAAATTCCAACTCAATCTCTGAATCGCCGCAAGTCTTATAAATATGTATGTCTCCGTCCGGATTTGGAAATTGCTTTTCCAACGAACCGTCAACCCAACCGCCAATAATTCGCCATTTGCCGTCAGCTCCGGCGCGCTTGTTAAATTCAGCCAAAAAACTTTGCGCGCAATCCGTTGGCAAGTCATGGTCCACATAATATAAAATGTCAACGCCCATATTTGTAATTATATCGCGCGCCGCCAGTTCGCGCATTAAAGCAGAACTTTAATGACAAAAACGCGGACGCGCGCTATATTGGAAGATGCCGGGGGAACAACGGTGAAATCCGCTAACTTGGGCAACGGCGGCAAGATTTTTGTCTTGCGGTTTTATGAGCCAAGAAAATCAAAAGACCGCGCAATAAGAGCGCGGCACATTGGGTTTCCTTGGCTTCTTTTTTGCAAAAAAAAAATTGCCCAACGATATCATACTGAAAACATACTACAGTTGAATCGGTCGATTGGGCAAAAAAAGCGCTTTACGAATCCAATGCCGATAAAAGCAATCGGCCAGGTAACACGATAAAGCGCCCTTGAAATATACACCATAAAAAGAACCTTGTCATTAAAGTACTACTTTAATGACAAAAAAACAGACTAGCGCTATATTTGAAGAAACCGGGCGAGGTTCCGTAAAACCGGATAAGCTGGGTGCTTGCGGCAAGACTAAAATCTTGCCGTTTTTCGTCATAACTTAAAAGATGCCAATATGAATAAACGCAATACGGAAATGAAAAATATAGATTTTGACGGCGCTCCGCATTGGCTCATGGAATACTGCGCCAAGCTGCAAAAAGAAGGAAAAATCGCTGGTTCATTATATACGGACGACATTGAATACGCCGATTGGCAGAACATCGTTCCGCAAGAATGGATTGAAGAGGCCGCGGCAGATGGAGACGCGAACAATGCGCTCCAAAAATATTTTGACACGATGAGCGTTTTGGAACGATTGTTTTTCTTTCTCAGCGACTATCAAATTCATGAGTCCGATTGTTTTCCGGAAGACTCGCTTTATATAAAAATTAAAACAGGCGACACAATCAAAATGCATTATATCACCGGGCAAGGCGCTGACTTTTCAATCAGCCTTGTAAAAGACACGGACAAGTTGCCGTTGGTCATAGACTGGGATTACGCCATGCAGCTTGTCCGCGGCTAAAGTCAAACCGCCCCTGACATAATCGCGAGAAAAACAAGCATCCTGTCGAGAGCGTTAAGTGTGCATAACTCGCATATATAGCGTACCCACACTTAACGCCCTCGGCATAAACTTTTCAGGATTTGAGACTCGCATATAGAGCGCTTCCGCTTCTTCAAAAGTTTATTTTTTTTGGAAGCGATGACGGCACCCGCTGCTTCCGTTAAAAAAAAGGCTTGCCCTTTCGAACAAGCCTTTAACACTCGGCGAAGAAATAAACTCCTCTTCAAGCAGTGATACAATAACAAACAATCATAATTCTGTCAATGTCATGAATTTTTTTTTGAAAACAACACAATAAAAAAACCTTGAGTGAACAAATGAAAGAGGGATATCTTTTCCCACCCAGATGTCAACTCAAGGCTTTTTTAGAGTAAGCCAAAAAGAAGAAGTTGTCAATAAAGCAGAACTTTAATGACAAAAACGCGGACTAGCACTATATTGGAAGATGCCGGGGGAACAACGGAGAAATCCGCTAACTTGGGTGTTTGCGGCAAGATTTTTGTCTTGCCGTTTTTATGAGCCAAGAGAATCTAAGCCCCGCGGCAATTGGAGCTACGGCACACTGGGTTTTCTTGGCTCCTTTTTTTGCAAAAAAAATTGCCCAACGATATCATACAGTCGATTGGGCAAAAAAAATCCTCAAGTGGTCAAGCGAAAGAGGGCTACCATTGCCCCCACGGTCGGCCACTCAAGGCTCCTTAAGTGTAAGCCAAAAAGAAGAAGTTGTCAATAAAGTATTACTTTAATGACAAGAATCGCATCCACGCGCTATAATTAATTAATTCCATTGTTAGTAAATCTCTGCCTCAGATATTGTTTCTGAGATTCAAGTTTACCAATGGAATCTTGCTTGGGGCAGTCGGAATTAATCCGGCCTTTCCCGAGTTTTTGGAAGCAATGGCGGCACCCGCCTGTCCGCGGAGACAAGAGCGCCCAGGCTTGTAGTCATAACTTGCCGTTACAGCTTTTATGGCATCCGCCGCTTCCCGTTGTTATTGATGGTCGCAACACGGTAGCGGGCAGTTCTTCGTAAAACCGAAGGGCTGATATTGCGGGTTCGACTCCCGCCGTAACAACGTTTTTTTGTTGCAAGATTTTTCCCCCTAATGAGCGCAACGTTGCACTCATTAGATTGATTGGGTCCGGCCGCTCTCAAGCAGAATGATTTTAGGCGACAAAAGGCCCTTTTGATTTTTCGCGCTGGTTATCCTTACCATTTTTCCCTTGATTCCTTCCATCGGTCTTTTATAAAGGGGAAGGAAAAACGAATTTCCGGACGCCTTGTTTTCGATTACGATTCCGTTCGTCCAAACATCGTCATCGTTAGTTACAAAGGTATGCGTCACCACCCCCTCCACGGTTCCGGCTTCCGGCGTGTACTGCTCAAGATTGCACGCGCTCGTATATGTAAGGCTCGCCCTCGCCGTGAGGAATGTGTTGTATCGTCCGACCGTCCGGAGTTTCTCCGCCCAGTCCTTTTCCAAATAGAACATGGGCGGCTCGTTTCCACCAAATTTCTTGGCGAACCCCATCTCGACCAGCTTCTTGAGCCTTCTGGCCTGCTCATCATTTCGCGCAATCACTTTGCTTTCGTAGACCGTTCCGTCGATGTCTTTAGGCTCGGCAAACGTCGTCGCAAAAGCCTCTATGTCGGCGTCAAGCCGCGTGAACCATTGGGCCAACGGCAGAGCTTCCTTTCGCCGCTCACTTTCCTCCTGCGACGGCGGTCCTACCAATTGTGTGCAGACGGCCTCGGCGATGATTCGCGAATTCATCGTCACGACTTTTCGCTTGAAGCGAATTTCCTCGCCAGTTTTCGCGTCAGTTCCGTTTATGAGGATGTGCGCGTGCTGTTGCGACGTGTCATAGTGCTCCACCGCAACCCATGTAAAAGAATGACCTATTTCCATTTCCAACCGCCTGACAAACGAACGGACGAGCGCTTTCAAAGGAACCTTTTGGCTTTCGGGCGAAACGATGAAACGGAAATGAAGCGGCGACATTTTCTTTTCGTATTCCAGCACTTCCTCTTCAGTCAGCCCGTCGCTTTTGGCTCCGAAAAGCGTGGGCTTGTCCTCCACGCTCACCTTTTCCTTCTGCGGCATGTAGCGCCTCAAAAAATCCTTGTGTATTTTCTCTTCGGTTCCGTAGCGCATTTTGACCATACATCTCTGTCCGTTCGTGTTCCCGAAAAATCTTGCCGACGGCGTTTGTTTTCGTTCCCCGCTTCCGCGAAATTTCAAAAGTCTGTTCAAGTCCCGCAAAAGGAGGCCTGTTTCTTTCAGCGTGTCTTTCCCTCTTACGGGCTTTGGAGGCTTGAGCTCCACTTTCATAAATTCATAGTCTATAAGGCCGTCCATCGCCGCCTGTATTTTCCGCTCCCGCCTTTTTTCTTTCTCCGCTTCTTTCATGCCCGCTCCTCCTAATGAGTGCAATGTTGCGCTCATTATTTCAGCCGAAAGCAGTGTGCCAAAGCGCGCAAAAAGTGTGCCTAAAGTGCGCTCGAAAAATTGAAAAAAGGCACACTCCAATTCTATACAAGGAAAGGAATTACACCCAAAAGAGCGCACTTTTCTTTATCTCGCCTCACGGTTATTTCACTTGCCTCACGGTTATTTCACTTGACTAATGCTTATTAGAAGGTACCTATTTTGCCGTGCGTGTTTTTAATGAGCGCAATATTGCGCTTATTTTCTTTGTTCTCAAAAGAAAGCAAAAGTTGAGAATTGGACAAGAGAATAAAAAAAAGCAAGCCCTCGCGAGAGCTTGCTTTTTTTTAACCGGGGAATCCAGATTAGGGTCTGACTAAAGTCAAACCGCCCCTGACATAATCGCGAGAAAAACAAGCATCCCGCCAATTACCAGCATAAACCAACTTAAAAAGCCCACAATCTTGTTCAAGGCTATCCAGCCCATCGCTTTCGCAGTGGTGTCAGTGATATGAGTCACTGACGCAAAAAGCCTTCCAATTTCTTCTGTACCTCAATCAGGTTGGGCATCTCAAGAACTTCATCAATGCGTGAGAAGCTCATACGTTCCCGGAGCTTCCCCATGTGGACCTCGTGCACCATGTTATGAAATCACCCCTTATTTTGTCCGACCAGATACGTCCGGAAAACCGGTCAAAAATGGACTTGCGTTTTTCTCTTTGGTATTTGATTTTTAGAAGGTCTTCAAACCTTAGGTTTAAAATCCATGACAATTTATAAATGTCCCTGATTGTCCACCGCTGCCACGTACGTGAACCGCCGGGCGGACATCTTCTGTTTGAAAGCGACTGGGCGCTTAAGCCAAGCAGCTTTTGGACTTGCTTGTTTGACAGGCCGTGTTGATTCAAAAGAGAAAAAATTTTGGCGGAAGTTTTTTCATCGTCCAAATAAGGAAAATGATAAACGATTTTTCCGCCGGCGACTCGGTTCTCCAAGTCATACTTGGTTCCCCATTGATGGTAATTTGAATATCGCGCGGGGTCTGGCTCTTTTTTAAGGCGCTTGATTTTTGCTCCCACAGTAAATTCATAGCCAAGGTCATATATTTCATAATTGGGAACTAAATAACAAGTGTCCTTGTATAGACCTAAAATTCGCCATGGCCAGATGTCGTCAATCGAACGGTCAATCTCGCATTCCACCCACTTTGGATTGGCGTACAAAAAAACGTCAGGCGGACAATTGAAAAACCTGCAAAGGGCCAAAAACGGCTCGATCAACGGTATCGCGCCATTTTTGAGCTTATTTATTCTCTGTTCGGAATTAGACGACGCGCCTATGTCGTTCAAGTCCTTCGACTTCAATTCATAAAGCCGCATCCGCTCCTTAAACTCTTTGGCCCATCTTTTTCTGTCAATCTCCGGAACAAGAAACTTGGCTTTCATGTCTTAAAGGTATTACATTTTCAGTTTAATGACAAGAGTTACACATATGCTATAAAATGCGCTTGTTGGACAAAGCGATGAAAGCTGTTTTTTGCAAACCGGTTCTTAGCATAGAGGGAACTGGAAAAAAAATCAAGCGTCTCATGAAACAAAAAGGGGTCACACCTCATCGCGTTGCCGCCATGCTTGGCTTTCCCTATGTCCAGACAATGTACAATTGGTTCGCCGGCAGGAACTTGCCCACGCTTGACAACCTTGTCGCCCTTGCCTATATTCTTGGAGTCAAGATGGATGACCTTGTAGCCACTGAATTTGTGGAGGTTGAATATGAAGAATATTAAAAAGACATTTGAAACAAGGCAAGTCGATTTGCCGCAAGGCGACCATAAAAACAACTTTCTCATAAAAATGGAACCGGACGCCAATACATTGTTTTGGAACGACAACGAAAGCGACGAGGAACGGGGATTCTGCATAGGCGACGACGAACATCTGACCTTGCCGGGGCGCGACATAGACTTCAATATGCCGGAACTCAAAGAGTGGCTCTCTTTATTTGTCTTTCAAGCGCTTGCCCCTTGCGAATCTGGAGAAACAACGCCGGAAGATTTGGCCAAAACTTTTGATTGGCGTGATTTTCACAAACGAGGAATCGCCCTTGCAGTTGAAGTGAAAAAACTTCTTCCAAAAAACTGCGTCTTAAAATACGCCGTTCCGTTTGAAGACAAAAGCGACTTGCTGCCAGACGAGGTTTTGATTGACGAGGATTTGCAGCATGTGGAAAATGTTCAAGAAAACTTATTTAACTTTCTTGCGTTAAAGGACGGGGCCTTATGAAAATATTTATTTGCGGAAGCCGAACAATTACGGACAAAAAATGGATTTTTTCAGAAATTAATGAATACATTTATATGGCTGGTTTTAAGGATATTACAATTCTAGAAGGCGGCGCGCGAGGAGTGGATTCAATCGCGAAAGAGTATGCAATTGAAAACAATATTCCAGTAGTTGAATACCTTCCTGATTATGATAAATATCACAATAAAGCCTGTCATAAGCGAAACGAGGAAATGGCAAAGGCTTGCGACTTTATGCTTGTGTTGTGGGACGGAGAATCTGGCGGCAGTTTGCACGACATTCTGATGGCGGAAAAGCATAATAAACCGTATGCAGTTCGCTTGAAGAACAATGATAGAGTTCTTACGGATTCACTCGAGCATGTTCTTCGTCATAATAAGGAAGTGTTCCGTTTTTCTGAAAATCTAAAAGAAGTATTTCCTGCATTAAGAAAGGCTATAAATAATGCAACAATTCAGAGGGCTTACACGGATCCATATTGGGAAGAAGGACATAATACTGGTTCCTGTTTTTGGGTAATGCCTGTAAAACAGGGTAAAGACTCTTCTGAAGGATCATGGGGTTGTTTCTGCTGTTATGAAGAAGAAATTTCAATTGAGGAAGATGTCGTAATGTTTTATTTGTATCTTCAATTCTTAAAACCGCTTTATGACACTTCTATTAAATATACCTGCAAAAGTTATCCTGAACCTGAATTTGACTGGTGGGGCTACAACCTTTACACATACGAAAGCGTAAGAAAGATGGCCGCAGAAATGAAAGAATTTTCAAAGGACGAATCGTTGGACGAAGAGGCGGCGGAGTTTTACAGGACTTTGGCTGATCGCCTTCTTTTGATGATGGAACGCCAGCCCAACTGGGATTATATTACATTCGAGGGGCCATAAAAAATGCAGCAATTCCAATCTCTGACACCACAAGAATTCTCGCAAGGCTATCCGCCAGAAAAGATTTACGTCACAAGCGACCTGCACCTTTACCATACGAACATCATAAAGTATTGCGGCCGTCCGTTTGACTTTTCCCCGGAAGGCTGCGCAAAGATGAACGAATTCCTTTTGAAGAAATTCGACGCTCTGCCAGACGATTGCCTGATTTGGAATTTTGGCGACGTGTTCATGAACCTGCATATCGAAGGGGTAAGAATCATGAACGACATAATGCGGATGAAGAAAAACCGCAAGATGCTTTTGATTCTTGGCAACCACGACTTTCAGACGAAGAAAACGCCGTTCAAAACTTACATCGAGTTTTTTGAGCATCTCGGCTTTGACAAGGTTTTCAAGGGGCCGCTGCTATGCGGGAACATGGTCTTGTCGCACGAGCCTGTTTTTCTTGACCCAAAAACTGACGGCGGCTTGTTCAACATTCATGGCCACACGCACGACAAGTTTGTGACGGAAGACTATTTTTTGAGCGACTTCAACAAGCGCTGGAAAAAGCAAAAGGTCAACCCCGCGCAATACATAAATGTTTGCGTTGACGCGAATAGGTTTGAGCTGTTGAAGTTTTCGGAACTGTTGGAGAAAACGACGTGATTTACATAACGGGGGACACCCACAACACAATCGACATGCATCATCTCTCGGCAAAGTGGATGCGACGTTATTGCTTCATTCAAGGCGCCAAGTATTCCGAGGTAACGGAGGCCATTGTCCTTGGGGACTTCGGCCTTCCTTGGGAAGACTGCCCTGTTGACGAAAACGGAATTCATCCCGCGGACAAAAGCGACAAATACCTTTTGGACTGGTACAACAAAAAGCCATTCAAGGTTTTGGCCGTGATGGGGAACCACGACAACTACAATATGCTGGAAAAGCTTCCGCAAGCGGAAATGTACGGCGACAAAGTCCTCAAGGTTAGCGAAAATGTCTTTTACTTGATTCGCGGCCACATTTACAACATTCAAGGAAAAAACTTTCTTGTCTTGGGCGGAGCGCAAAGCCAGGACAAAAGCAGAAGGACGTTGGACAAGGACTTGTGGGCTCAAGAAGAATGGACTTCGGAAGAGGAAGACGCCTGCATTTCTAGGATAGAAAAATTTGGAAAGGCCTTTGACTTCGTCCTTTCCCATACCGGCCCGCTCAGCGGAATAAGTTGCATAGAGTCGTCTTGCGACTACCCGGAATACGCGGCTGCCTTTAGGGAAGACAGCAACGTTCGCTTCAACGACAGGATTGACGGAATGATTTCTTACAAGCGCTGGTTCTTCGGCCACTGGCACGAAAACTGGGGTTATGACCGCCGCAACCAAAGCCGCTACATTCCGCTGTACACCGAAGGCGTCGTCGTGGAAAAGCTTGCGGAACTTAAAAGCTAAGCTGCGTTTTTTTTAGGAGATATTTGTTATGAAATTTGAAAGAATCGGGAAGCTTATCTTGGCGACGCTTGCGGCGGCGGCGATTTCGGTCGTTTTTTGCTCGTGCTCGCAGGACATACCGGATGGACAGGGGCTTTTGGTGATTGAGTCCAACGCCGAGGATTTGTACATCAGGGGCGTATATGTCCGCCGTCCGTCGGAAAAAGAAAACTACAAGCAGGTGTGGACAGCCCACAACATCGACGTGACGCACAGCAACGTTTATCTCGACGCTGGCGCTTACAGAGTTTACGCAATGACTTCATACATGGGAGTTCTTCCGGGAATCGCCGAGAGCGGATTCGCCGACATAATCATCGCCGAAGGACAGACAAAGTTTCTGTACGTCACCGGCTTGGGGCTCAGCGAATGACAGAATTGAAGAAAGAAGGGCGCTGCGGCAACCGTCAATCCTTTTACACAACGTGAGTAATTAGCGCAACGTTGCGCTAATTAAACAGACGCTTCAAAGTGGTTCATCGTTCTATCCATTTTATTTTTTTGGATTGTGATGCCGTAAAACCTGTTTCAGAATCTATCAGTGAAACTTTTTTCAAATAATCCTTGTTGTATTCATTTGGGTCATCATCAATAATTGCGTACTTTTCAACGTCATGGGAGCTAAGGTATTCGTCAATTTCCAACATTCTGTTTTGCATGTTTCTGGTCCTTCCGTAAATTGCCAATCCAAATTCTGCAAGTTGCGCGCGCAATTCCTGTAATTGCGCAGTCTCATTTTCTGGAATTGTTGAATAGCCGTTCTTCCAAGATGAAGTGAGAACGATTTTTATTTCAGCTTTCTGACTTAAAAGATACTCGCAAAAAGGCTTTATGCATGCTTTGCTCAGCTGGAAGGGAGTTTTCCAGCTTGCTTTTGTGTTTAGAACTCCATCAATATCTAAAAAAACAATCCGAAAGTTCATGTTCCATCCCTTAAAAAGAAGCGGCAGAAGCCACAACGACGGTTATCGCCGTTTATGGCAAATCAAATGGCCACTCTTACTTCCGCAGCCAAGCGGGAGCCGCCGCTTCTTTTGCCGGTAGAGGGCAGCGCTCCTCTGTCGCATAATTCCAATAAATGGAAAAGCCGCAGTGGCTATCTCTGACGTAACCGGCGATTCAAGTATAGCGCATGCGTTAGAAGTGTCAATATTTTTACTCAACGCGAGTAACGCGCGGCATCAGTTCCCGCAAATAAAAAAGCAAGCTCCCTTGTGAGAACTTGCTTAGTCTACTCGGGCAACCCGGATTTGAACCGGGGGCCTCTACGTCCCGAACGTAGCGCGCTACCAGCTGCGCTATTGCCCGATTCCGCAAAAAGCGGAACTGAAAAAAATACCCATTCCGGAGAATGGGTTAGACGGGAGCGAAGGGGCTCGAACCCTCGATCTCCGGCGTGACAGGCCAGCGCGATAACCAGCTTCGCTACGCCCCCGTAAGTTGTTCTATGTTAGCAAATTTCGCGCTTTGTGTCAAGTGGCAGCGACGATTTTTTAAACAAAAACTTTCCGCCGCCCAAGCGCCAAAAAAAAGCCCTCGGCGGACGCCAAGGGCTGGAGGAGAACTTTATCAGGAACGGCTGTTCCTTACAACTTACGTAGTTAGCATACACTAATTTTAATAACTTGTCAATAACTTTTATGAAAATTTATGAATTTTTTTCGACCCACTTTTTGATGCCGTCAACCACATCCGCGTCAATGTCGTGCTCAACGCGGCAGGCGTTTTCTTCGGCCTGGTCTTCGGGTAGGCCTGTGACCATCACCAAAAATTTTGTCAAAAGCTGGTGGCGGCCGTAAACGTCGTTGGCTTTTTCCAGGCCTTTTTCCGTCAGCTGAATCATGTTGCCAAGGCCAAATTCAATGTAGCCGTCGCGCTCCAAAATTCCCATCGCGCGGCTGACGCTGGGCTTTGAAAACCCCAAGTGGTTCGCGATGTCCACCGAGCGCACAAAACCGTTTTTGTTCTTTAAAACCAAAATGGCTTCCAAATAATCTTCGCCTGATTCGTACATTCTTTTAGTATATCACAAAAATTCATTTTGCGCTACACTTGGGCTATGGAAAAAACATTCGACAAAAATTCCGTCCTTTCACGCCGCGGAACAAACGCAAGCGCCGCGGACGAGGATTCCGCAAAAACGGCGGCGGCCTTTTGCCGCTTGTATGAATTGATTCGCATTTTGCGCGCGCCCGGCGGCTGCCCTTGGGACCGCGAGCAGACTCCGCAGACTATGCGGCGCGACTTGGTGGAAGAAGTCTTTGAGGCCGTTGACGCGATAAGTTCCAACGACGCTCCTCACGCAAAGGAAGAATTGGGCGACGTCTTTTTAAACGCGACGATGATTTCCTACATGTATTCGCAGATGGCGGAACGGGGGGAAGGCGGCTGGACTTTGCAGGAGGAACTTGACGAGCTGGTAGAAAAATTGATTCGCCGGCACCCCCACGTTTTTGAGCAGAGCGAAGGAAAGGTTGTGGCAGACAGTCCTGTGAACAACAGCCAGGAAGTTTTGGCGCAATGGGACAAGATAAAAGAAAAGGTCGAAGGCCGCGAACAAAAATCGATTCTTGACGAAGTTCCGCAAGGCTTTCCTCCCCTTTTGCGCGCGTACAAAATGCAAAAAAAGGCGGCAAAAAAAGGCTTTGACTGGCCAAGCCTTGAGCCCACGCGCGCCAAAATTTTGGAAGAGCTAAAAGAAGTTGACGAGGCCGCAGAGCAGGCGCGAAAAGACAACTCGGAAGAAAACCGCGCCCACTTGGAGGAAGAAGTCGGCGACCTCTTTTTTGCCGCCGTAAACTACGCCCGAAAGCTTGGCGTTGACCCGGAGCTTGCGATGAACGCCGCCAACAAAAAATTCTACAAGCGCTTTTCTTACGTTGAAGAGCAGTGCGCCAAAAACGGCGTGGAAATGGTCCAAGAAAACCTTGACAAGATGGACGAGTTTTGGAACCAGGCCAAGCGGAAATCTAGATGTCCGGGTCAAGCCCGAACATGACGCGAGCGGGCAATCGCAACTAAACGCGCGCGAATAGCGGCATCTTAAGGAGTAACATTATGTTCACAGAAGAAGACGTTTTAAAAATCGTAAACGAACAGCGGTCGGGAATGGCGGCCTACGACAAAAAGCGCGACAAGGGCCTTAAAGTTCCCCAAGGCCTAAAATGTTTTTACGACATCCGCTATTCCAAAGACGGAGACGAATGCCTTCTTGACCTTTACAAGCCGGCCCGCGCTTCAAAAAAGCCGACGCCCGTAATCGTAAGCGTCCACGGCGGCGGCTGGATTTACGGCGACAAGGAATTGTACCGCTTTTACTGCATGGAGCTTTCGCGCCGCGGCTTTGCGGTCGTAAACTACACTTACCGCCTTGCTCCCGAACACAAGTATCCTTCCGCCCTTATAGACGCAAACAATGTATTTAAGTGGATCCTAAAAAACGCCGCCGCCTATAACTTGGACATAAAAAACATTTTTGCGACCGGAGACAGCGCGGGCGCCAACTACCTGGCCCTTTACGCCGCGCTTTTGTCCAACAAAAATTTCTCTCAAAAAATTCCGCAAGTAAAAATCCCCGCGCGCCTTTCGCTAAAGGGCCTTTACCTAAACTGCGGAATGTTCGATTGGAATAACTTTTTGCAAAACGGAACGGACGGCGAACACAGCCAAAGCGCGGCGCTCTTGCAAGCCCTGATGCCCTACGGCGGAACCGAGCTTGAAAAAGAAATCGCCTCGCCCGCCCAGCATTTGACAAAAGATTTTCCGCCGTCATTTGTGGTGACAGCCGAGTTTGACTTTTTAAGAGAAAGCGCGGCCTTTATGGCAAGCCGCCTTTGCGAGGCCGGCGCGGACTTCCGCTACAAGCGCTACACCAGTTCCAAGGAAAAGCTATGCCACGTCTTCATGCTCAACCTCCGTTCCAAAGAAGGGAAGAAGAGCATAGACGAGCAATGCGATTGGTTTAGAACTTTGGCTAATTGAAATTGCCGGCGTACCTTGGGTCTGCCTTTATAGTTTCATACAAGTCTTTGTAAATGGAAGTTCCTGAATAAAATTTGTCGTAAGGAATTTCCAAGTCAACCGGAACGCCGGCGTCAATGCAAACATAGTTTCCGCTTGCGTCAATCGCGCACATTTCCGCCGACGCTGACGTTTGGAACAAGGCTCCGTCGGAAGTTTGCGTTGGCTTTACAACGCCGCCGCCGCCGCCGCTTTTTTGGCCCACAACCGGAACGCCCAATTGGTAATGGCAAATGGCCGGGAAAAAGTTTCCGCAAGAGAATGAAAATCCGCTTGTAAGGACATAAAAGTTGTAGTTCTTTTTAAGCGAAGTGGCGCTGCCTGTATTAATATTAAAATAAAACTTTGCGATGGAATTGTCCAAATGGTTTTTTTCCGCCATAAAGAATTCGTCTGTGTCGCGCAAAAAGCAGAGCGCAAGCATGCATTGTTGAATGACTCCGCCGCCGTTGCAAGAAAGGTCTATCACGACATTTTTTACGTCTGTATAATTGGCTATGTCCTCAAAGGCCTTCGTCAAGAACCAGTAAGTGTTGGCGCCGGCAATCTTATCCAAATCAGTTAAATTGCCGGGGTTGCCTTGCAAAAAGTTGTCAAAAACGATGACCGCCATTTTTTCTTTTTCGTCATTTCCGTCCTTTACATAAAAGACGCCCATCTTTCCGCCGGCGGCCTCTCGTTCTTTTTTTCTGGCCATATAGATTTCATCAAGCGCTTTGTTTCTAGGACCGTTAAAACTGCTTGACAACCTTTGGTACTGCGAGATGGACGCGTAGCTTTGATACATTGACGGCTCGTGGTAGCCGGTATGTCCGTCGTCAATGTAGCCCTTTAAGAATTTTGCAAGGGCCGCGTCGTAAGTTGCGGTGTCGGTGGAAAGCAAGTCAAAGCCCAAGCCTGCTTTAAAAATGCTGTCGTTGATAAAAGCGCCTATGTTGTCTTTTCCAACAGCGGCCCTGCGCTCCTTTAGGCAATAATTTTTGTCAAAGAGCAGGCAAAGATTTCTATAATTGTATTCCGCCTTTAGCTGGCTGCGGATGGAACTGACGAAGCGGCCTGAATCGTAAGCCTTTGTCGTCGCCAACTGGTCGCTTGTGGCGTCTATGCCCACATAATAGTCAAATCCGTTAAAGCTGCATACCACGACTCTTAAGAATGTGTCGGCAATCACTTGAAAGGGAACAAGCAAGTCATTCTCATATCCAGTAAAGGCGGTTTTATATCTTGTAGTGTCAAAAACAAACATCTTTAGGCCGTAGGCTTTTAAATCGATTGTCGTCCGCTCTTTTGGCTTGACGTATGTTGTATTGTTGTTAAAGTCTATTTTTGGATAGCTCTTTGTCGCGGCGTCAGCTTTTTCCGCATATACGTTTCCTATGCCGTTATTAACAGCGTTCTTGGGGCTGACCATGCGGGTAAAGTCATCGCTGTAAATAGTTTGGTTCTTCACGTCAAAGTACAGCGTGTCGTCCTTCCATTCAGCAGGATACTTAGTCCCCGCGTCATCTTGATAATACTTGCACTTATAAACGGATTCTCCGCTTGGCGGAATATAATAATTATAGCCTCTGTCGTTAATATAATTCATGAACTTGCCAACGTCTTCAAGCCTTATAAAGGGAACGTCTTCCCAGCCTTGCAAGTTGAATGTGACGACAGTAAATTGTTTCTCGCCTTTTTCGTTGTAGACTTGTGAATAAAAGGCTCTGGAAATTCCTGTCGCCTCAGGGAACTGGTAGCCAAAGCCTACAACATTATTGTCGCTGACTTCGTTTGTACAAGAGAAGAGCGCGAACGCCAAGCAAAGCGCCAGCAAGGCAAAAATAATTTTCCTTAAAAATTTAACTTTCATCTTTTACTCCTAGAATGTCCAGCGCGCGCCCAAAGACGGCGCCACGCTAAAGTTTCCGCGCAAGTCAAAGGAAGAATCGTAATTCTTGCCCATGGCGCTTCCTTTTTTCCACAGCTTCCCGCCGTCCAAAAAACGCATTGCAAAGGAGCCAACAATTGATATATGTTCCGTAAGCTTGAAGCTTGCCAAAAGTTCCGCCCCAAGTCCTACAAAAAGCGCGTTGTCGTTTTGCGTCCATTCCGCCGTAATCGCGCCGTAAGAAGTTCCGGCATAAATATTTTTCTTATACTTGAACCTAGTCCAATCAAGCGACATGGAGCCAAGAGCGGCCAAAGCAAAGCGGTCTGTAATGTCAAAAGCGTAGCCCGCTCCCATAGTCAGTTCCATGCCAAAGCCTTTTGCCGTCGCGCTCTCCCCTTGAAGAGTGAAATCTTTGCTAAACGCAAGGCCCGGACTTAACGTTGCCGAAACGCAAAAACCGTTAGAGGCCTTTCCAAAATAACGCGCCGTCAATTGCGGCTGCGTCACTTTCTTTACGCCGTCGCCCTTTGCGTTGATTGAAAAATATGGCGATCCAATTTCAAGGCCGGCGCTGTGTTCCCAAGCGCACAATGAAATGGAAGACGCCAAAATCAACGTGAAAAAAACAATAACTTTTTTCATCCGCATAACCCTTCCTTTTGCAAAAAAGTATAACACGAGCCCAAAAAATTTGTCAACAATTAAAGATTTTTTAAGAATTTGTTTGCAATATTTGAAAAATAGGCTTAAAATAGTATAAATAAGCCCAAAGGCAACAAAGGAGTTTTTAATGGGAAAATATGTAATCAGAAAGTCAAAAGTCGGCTTTTATTTTAATGTCGAAGCTGCCAACGGCCAAGTAATCGCCACGGCCCAAGCCTACAAGTCCAAGCCCAGCTGCAAGAGCGCTATCGAAGCCCTTAAAAAATTGGTCAACGCTCCGATTGAAGATTTGACGATAAAAGACGCCCCGCGCCACTCAAACCCCAAGTGGCAGGTTTACCAGGACCGCAAAAACGAATTCCGCTTCCGCTTGGTGGCCTCCAACGGCAACAATTTGATTTGGGGAGAAGGCTATTCAACAATGCAGGCTTGCAAGGCCGGCGTTCTTTCAGTTCAAGCCAACGTGAACTCTGAGATAGAAGACAAGTCCGCTCCCGAAAAGAAAGCCGCCGCCAAGAAGCCCGCGGCTAAAAAGCCAGCCGCAAAAAAACCGGCAAAGAAAGCGGCGGCAAAGAAGACTGCGAAAAAAGACGCGAAGAAGCCCGCAAAGAAGGCGGCCGCCAAGAAAACTACTGCCAAAAAAACGACGGCAAAAAAAACCACGGCAAAGAAAGCCGTCAAAAAACCGGTAAAGAAGACAACAACAAAAAAAGCCGCCGCCAAGAAGACAACAAAGAAAGCTGTAAAAAAGCCCGCCAAGAAAGTCGCCGCAAAAAAGACGGCAAAGAAGCCCGTAAAGAAGGCGGCGGCAAAGAAGCCCGCGGCAAAAAAAGCTGTTAAAAAGACAACGAAGAAGCCTGCCGCAAAGAAGCGCTAAAAACGCGCCGCATTAACGACAAAGCCGCCCCGTTTGGAGCGGCTTTTTTTCACAACAAAAAACGCGCTGGCCTTAGGCGACAATCGTTTTCCAAGCCGCGCCGTCGTAGTCAAAGACGCTGGCCTGGCAATTTTCCTGCAAGCCGTTAAGCCAATAATCTTCCACGCCGTGATTTTGCAAGTAGCACATAATTCCCTTGTTCAACGCTCCGTGCGCCACAATCATAATCCGTTCCGCCTTGCCGCAAAGCGGCTCGATCGCGTCTTGGACAAAGTCCTTTGTGCGCGCCATGACGTCCAAAAAACTTTCGCCCTGGGGAGGCCTTGGGAATTTTTCTGGCTCGGTAAAGAAAAACCTATAGGGGCTTTGCGGAGCGAACCATTCGTCGCACAAGCGGCCCTCGCCTATTCCAAAGGACATTTCTATCAAGCGCCCGTCGGTCTCTATCGGAACGGAATCCAGCGGAAGCGCCTGGCCTTCGCAAACGCCCTGCCTTATAAGCTGGGCCGTGTGGACGGCGCGCTTTAAGGGCGAAGAAAATATTTTGTCAAAGTGAACGTCTTTAAGCCGGCGGCCCAAGGCGACGGCCGCGTCGATTCCGTTTTGGTTTAACTCTATGTCCGTGCGGCCCTGCAATTTTCCCGCCGCGTTCCAAACAGTCTGCCCATGCCGAATGATGTAAAGTTGCATAGGGTGTATTGTAGTGCAAAGGGGGAGAGAGGCGCAAGAGCGGGGGAAATTTAGCCGATTGAATCAAGAAAGTCCGCCAATTTTTTGCGTTGGTCTTTCGTAAGGCGGTTCCAGCGGTTCAAGATTTCCACTTGTTCTTTTGTTATATTTTTTGAGAAAGTTTCATCGTCCTGAAAGAATTGCGAAAGTGTGATTCCAAAAGCGTCGCAAATACGTTCCAATGACGGAATCGACGGAATGAGACTTTTTCTATACCACGACGAAATTGTGGACTGGGTAAGCTCCGACCTTTCGGCAAGCTCGTATTCCGTCCAACCCTTTTCCAGCCGCATGTCTGTAATCTTTTTTAGAATATCCATAAAAACATCTTACGAGTATGCGTTATTTATACTTCAAAATTTCGTTGACATTTAATAGGAATAGTCGTATAATTATTAACGAATAGACGAATAAAAAGAGGTTGTCAATGAAAAAGTTTTTGAAATTTGCAATCGGCGCTGGAATTGTAATAATTCTTCTATATTCATGTTCCAAAGGATTCTTAAATAACAAAGTTGTTAATGTCGTTAAAAACACTGAAGTTGATGACGGACTGACAATCGGAAAACTCCTAAAAACCGTATGCAAGGAAAGCAAATGGGAAATGCAAGGGGTGGATGACGGAATGCCCCGCGTGATTTATTCTGGAAAGTGGAAGAACAAAGACTTGAAAATGATTTATGCGATACAAAGCTTTGCAGGAGAGCCTCACGGATACTTGGTTTACTATGAATTAGGAGGAAACAGGTTTTCCTCAGCGAATGACGATGTTGATTTAATTTATTCATATTTGTATGAAGATTATATAAAAATAAAGCGAGGCAAATGATGGGCGTTGGATTCGATTTTTTTAAGGCTACCATAGGCCATAACCTAGCGAATGAAGTAATGGATTCGCTTTCTGAGGCGATTGCAAATAATGCAGCAGAAAACTCGGCTCGAGAAGAAGCAAAAAAGGCAAACTCCTATAAGAATGATTTGTTAAAAACTCTTGTTTTTATGCTTGGAAACAACACAGTTCTTGAACGTAGCGCAAAAAAAACTATTGCAGAGTACCTTTCTGGTGTTTGTGAAGAAAGCGTTTCGCTCTTTTCCATCGAGGATAAAATTGACTTGGCTTATGAAAAAATAAATGCAGACGGTCCAAGAAATTTTTTTTCTGAAATACGCGCGATAAATTCTGACAGAGAGCAAGTTGTAGCGATTTATACATGCGTTTTGATTCTGTATGAGGAGTTGGCAAATTCCGAAAAAGTTTTACCGGCGCATATTTACAACATGGCATTGATAAAACACTTCTTTGCCTTAACAAGAAAGGAACTCACAGAATACTATGATGCTGTTGCGAAAGCGAATGAGGCTGACATAGACGATATCGCGGATTTATTCGAATCTATGACTTCGGAAGAAGCGATAAAAGCAATTGAAGCTGCCAATCCAACTTTGGTTTACACAGAAGATGAAGCGGAGGATGAGGATGAGATTGAAGACGAAGAACCAGAAGTTGAGGAAGAGCCTCCGCAAGAAACAAGCGAACCTGATGTTTGCGCGAATCCAAGAGAAGAAATAGAAAGATTGTATTATGAAGCGTTAAAAGAAGCAGGAACCGCAGGAAAAGATTTCAAAGACAAGGTATGCCTTGCCGATTCAAACCCGTATTTTGTGTCAAAGGCAGTGAATCTTTACGCAAAAGATTGCGTGGGAGAAGACGCCCTTCTTGTTTTTGACAATACATGGACAAAAAACTTTAAGAATGGCTTTCTTTTAACCAACAAAAATCTTTATATTGGACAGGGTGGCAGGTTGAAGGCAAAAATAGCGCTTGAGCAAATAAAATTTATAGACATGCCAGCCAATGATTATAAGATTGTTGTCAACACTACGGATTTTCCAGCGAATATGATTTTGCCAGAAGGTGCTACAGCCTTGGCAAATTATTTGGTAAAAGTCATACCTTTTGCAATGCAAATTGGATGTGACGATAAATCAGAGCAAAAACAATTGGAGGAAAAATAAATGATTGTTACAGGCGATGGACTAAAAAAAACAAACGGAAGTCAGACGACTCAGACAACCCCAGTTCAGACAGGTTTGTCCGAAAAAAAGAAATCAACGGCAATTTTGCTTTGCTTGATTGTCTTTGGAGCTTTTGGCTTGCACAGGTTTTATGTAGGAAAGACAAAATCCGGCGGTTTGCTTTTGTTGGTGAGCTTCTTGTCATGCGGAACTTTTGGCGTTATTTGGGGCTTGTATGATTTATTCACGCTCATGTTTTCTGATAATTTTACAGACGCCGCTGGATTACCGTTGCGTTAATTATAAAAAAGGCTTGATTCGGATATGATTGTAACGGAAAAAAACATAGAAAAAAACGCGGTCAAAGTAAAAAGGGCTCTAAAAACCGCTATAATAATTATTATAGCGGTAATTGGCGTCTCTTTCACCGCGCTTTTTTTCTTGCAACTTGACATGCCTATTTGTGTGAACATAGAAGAAAAGCCTACGGCGCAAGATAGCATTCCAACTCGTCTGGAAGGATTTGGTTCCATTCCTTTTGGAGCAAAGCTTGAAAAAGTTTTGCCAAGAATGAAAAAGGATGGATGGCAACAAGTTGAGGAATATGAAACGAAAAGCCCCAATGATGTGCCTTTTAAATGCATTGTTTTCAAAAAAGCGAACAGCCGTTTTAGAGGGCATGAACTTTTTGATATAGTAATGACTTTTACAAAAGCTGGCGGAACTTTCCAAGGATTTATGGTTGAGTTCTATTTTGGAAAAAAAAATATTGAACTGCATAAAGAAATAGTCAATGACTGCATTTCAATTTCTGATTTCACGGTGAAAGGAACGGAATTTAGCGATCAAGGAGAGAAAATTTCTTTCTGTAAAAATTCAAGCAATGATATATGCATGTATGCTTATTATAAGCGTGATGACTATTATCTTCTGCAATTTCAGTACTATGATAGCCTCACATTTTACTAACAGCGTCGCCTTTACAACTTCGCCAGCTTGACGCAAGCGTAAGGCGTGTCGTTGTAAGCCAAAAAACGATCGCGCTCTTTTGCCGCGCGCGGGAAAACGTCGCAAACACGGAGGACTTTTTTTTGGCTTGCGTCCGAGACTGATTCCTGACTAGGATGCGCGGCGGCAGAATCGTTTGCAAGACTAAGAGGCGCCGCCTCATTCGTTCGGGGAATTTCTTCCGTTTGCGCGACCAACGGGTTTATCCAGCGGCGCTTTACGGCAAGCTGGACGCAAAAGTATCCGTCAAGGGGCGCGGAAGAGCCGCGGACTTTTTTCATTGTTCGGTATGTTTTGTACAAGCGCAAAAAGTCGCGCCTCGCCTCGTCCGCTTTGCGCAAAAGCGCGTCCCAGCGGCCGATAATTTCGCGCTCGCTTAATTGCCACAGTTCCTCTTCGCGAAGGACGCCGCATTTTATGGCCGCGTCCACTACGCGCGCCATAAGTTCCATCGCAATCTTGTCCTTGTTGTGCTGCAAAAAATATCCGATTTTCAGGATGTGCCTAAAATAGTCCAACGCGATTTTTTTTGTCTTAAAGGAAAACTCGTCGCGGCCGCGCTCGTCCTTGGCCACAAACAAGTCGCCATAAAAACGCTTGACGGCGCGCAGGCTAAACCAGCCTTCCAAGGCCTCTCCGCTTGGGAACATATATTCAAGGCGGTCGGCGCTTAGCTGGGGAACCTCGTTGTCGCAAATCGAAAATTTGTGGTAGTCGCAAATGTCGCTGGCGGCCAATCCGTCTTGGGCCAGAGCGGCGGCCAAGTCCTTGTCGGCCAAAATCATCGCGGCGTTTTTGTCTTCGGTTGATTCCTGCGTCAGGGCGTCGCCGTTTTTAAAGTCGATCACATGGCTAAAGGCCGGGGTTGAAACGTCGTGAAAGAGCGCGGCCAAGGTCTTTTTTTTGTCGCGGGTCCAATTCCACACAATCAAAGCGCAGTTTAAGGAATGGTCAAAGCGCGAATAATAAAAGCGGTTATGGAAGAGCGGCGTCCAATCCGTTCCGCACAAAAGGCCTATGCCCTTTAGCCGCTCCAAAAT
Organism: uncultured Treponema sp.; assembly: GCA_900316905.1. GTDB lineage: Bacteria > Spirochaetota > Spirochaetia > Treponematales > Treponemataceae > Treponema_D. The sequence continues at coordinate 5,740 of ONET01000038.1, read as the reverse complement.
TTTTAGCGACAAATATTTTTTTAGAAAGTCGGGAAAGACGGGGCAAAGAATTTTTTGGTAGCGCTCAAGGCGGGCCGCCGCCTTTTGGTCTTTCAAAGCCTTTGCGTCGCGCCCGCATTTTTGGTCTTTTATGCAGTCACCGTCCCGCGCCTTTTGGCCTTGCAAGCGTTCCGCCTTAGCGCGCGGCGCCCCATTCGGCATAATAAGCGTCCAGTTCCTTTTTGATTTCAGCGGAAATGGCTCCGCTTCCGTCAGCCTTCCACAAGGCTTCAATAACTTCGTCCATCGTGACGATGGCGGCGGTCTTAAAGCCGTACTTTTGGCTTATGATTTCAAGCGCGCGCTTGTCGGAGTCCTTGGCCTTTTCCATGCGGTCAAGGGAAACGATTTCGCCGACGATTTTTATGTCGCCCTGCGCCTTTATAATGGGAAAGGTCTCCTCAATCGAAGCGCCGCTTGTCGTAACGTCTTCGATTATCACAACGCGGTCGCCGTCGCGCAAATTGCTTCCAAGCAAGATGCCCGCGTCGCCGTGGTCCTTGGCTTCCTTGCGGTTGGAGCAGTAGCGGACTTCCTTTCCGTAAAGCTCGCTGTAGGCAATCGCGCAGGCGACGCTTAGCGGAATGCCCTTGTAGGCCGGGCCGAACAAAACGTCAAATTCGTCGCCAAAGTTTTCGTGTATCGCCTTGGCGTAGTATTGGCCCAAACGGCGCAACTGGCTTCCGGTAACGTAAGCGCCGGCGTTCATAAAGAACGGCGAATGGCGTCCGCTCTTTAACGTAAAGCTTCCAAACTTGAGGACTTGGCACTCAAGCATAAAGTCGATGAATTCTTTTTTGTAGTCTTGCATTGCGAGCCCCGCTTCCTACTCTTCTTTCTCTGTCACGACGATGTGCAAATCTTTAAGCTGCTGCTCGTCTACCGGCGACGGACACTCGTCCATAGGACTTGCCGCAAGATTGTTCTTGGGGAAGGCAATGACTTCGTGGATGCTTTCCTCGTGGCGCATGAGCATTACAAGGCGGTCAAGGCCGGGAGCGATTCCTCCGTGCGGCGGAGCGCCAAACTTAAATGCTTGGACCAAAAAGCCAAAGGCCTTTTCGGCGCGTTCCTGCGAGTAGCCGACAATCTTAAAGATGCGCTGCTGCAAGGCCGGATCGTTGATACGCATTGAGCCTGAGGCCAACTCGTAGCCGTTAAGAACCAAGTCGTAAAGGTCGCCCTTTACGCTGCCGGGATCCGATTCCAAAGTGTCCCAATATTTTTTTTGCGGAAGCGTGAACATGTGGTGCTCTGTTTCCCAATGGTTCTCTTCTTCGTTCCAGGCAAAGTAAGGAAAGTCGATGATCCAGGCAAAGTGGAATTCGTCGGCGGGATTGTAAAGGTTAAGGTCTTTTCCCAACTGCTTTCTAACCGCTCCAAGCGCGACGCAGGCCACTTGCCATTTTTCGTCGCTGACAAAAAGCAAAAGGTCGTTCTTTTCCGCGCCCAGTTTTGGGCAAATCTCGCCTTCTTTTCCGGCAAAGAATTTTGAAACTCCGCCTTCAAAATTTCCTTCGGCGTTGACTTTCATCCATGCCAAGCCCTTGGCCTTGTATTTTTTGGCGACGGCTTCCAACTCTTCCACCATCTTGCGGGAATACTTGTCGGCAACGTTCTTTACGACAAGCGCCTTAAGTCCGCTTCGCTTGTGGCGCTCGATGTCCATTCCAGCGTTGGCGGCTCCGGCCTTAAAGGCGTTAAAGTCGCTAAGGCCCGCCATAAAGGCCGCGTCCTGAATCTTAAGGTCAAAGCGCAAGTCGGGCTTGTCGCTTCCGTAAAGGTTGAAAGCGTCGTCCCAAGAGATGCGGTCAAACTTTGCGGGAAGATCGTAATTCAGCGTCTTTTTGAAAATGTAGCCCATCATTCCTTCGGTGGTGGAAAGAACTTCCTCGCGGTTGGTGAAAGACATTTCCATATCGATTTGGGTGAACTCAGGTTGGCGGTCGCCGCGGGCGTCTTCGTCGCGGTAGCAGCGCGCGATTTGGAAATACTTGTCAAAGCCCGACACCATCAAAAGCTGCTTGTAAAGCTGGGGGCTTTGCGGAAGCGAATAAAATTTTCCGGGGTGGACGCGGCTTGGAACCAAGTAGTCGCGCGCGCCTTCGGGAGTTGACTTGATGAAAGTCGGCGTTTCGATTTCCAAAAAGCCCTGCTTGGTCAAATACTCGCGAGTGGCGAATGTCACGTTTGAGCGCAAGATTATGTTCTGCTTCATCGGCTCGCGGCGCAAGTCCAAGTAGCGGTAGCGCAAGCGCAAGTCTTCGTTGGGCAGGACAAGCGTTCCGTCCTTTTGGCGCACTTCGTCAATCGCAAAGGGGAGCGCTTCGCTTGTGGTGAAAATTTCTATGTCGTCGGCTTCGACCTCGATCGCGCCGGTGGCCATTTCTTTGTTAACGTCTTTTTCGGAACGGGCGGCGACCGTTCCCTTGACGGCCACGCAGTACTCGCTCTTTAGCGAAGCGGCGATTTTTTTAACCTCGTCGCTGGATTTGTCGCCAACGACAACTTGCGTGATTCCGTAGCGATCGCGCAGCAAAATAAAGGTAAGTCCGCCAAGCTCACGCGAGCGGTGAACCCAGCCGTTCAATATTACAGTTTTTCCTACGTCGGAAGCGGACAATTCTCCGCAAGTGACAGTGCGTTTTGTGTTTTCCATAATGGAACTATTGTAGCGAAAACGCGGGGTTTGGGCAACAAGTGGGGCTACAGCCGCATGTCAAAGGCTTTTTTGGTCAGTTGGCGGAATTGAATTATTACGCTGAAATAAGCTGTTTATATTCAATAATCGCTACTTCCTGACCGGAAGAAAAGCAATTTTCAGCGCGATTGTAAATGTCCTGAGCGGTTTCTTCGTCTAAATAGTATTCGCCGCAGTCATCACAAATTTGGGCAGGAACGTTACGGAAAATCACAGTGGCATTGCCGCGAGTTAAAACCACTTGAGTCAAACCAGCCTTCATTTCTCCAAACTTACAAATGGGGCATTTCATATTCATCTCCTTTCCGTAAAATCATCTGACCATTTTAACAAATCAGGCTCATAGACAGTAATTACATATTCAGTGTCATTTTCTGAATTATATGCAGAAACAACATGAACAGGCCTTTTTCCATCAAATCCAAGGATAAGGCGGCTTGGATATGGCGTGTCATCTGGATAAGATTTTATGACAGTTCCATTTTCTATAACAGATTTTATTATGTCTGGCGAAAAACCGCGTTCCGCCATACGCTTAAAAACATGTCCTGAAAATGAAAACTTCAAGCCGCCCTCCAAGTTATATTGATATTATAGCATGAATTTTGGATTTTTTAAAGAGATTTCTTATGCCGTAGCAAAGGAAGTGAGTCCTGAAGTAATGTCCAAGTCAGTTTCCGAGGAAAGCGAATGATAGTGGAGCCAATCTTCTTAATTGGAACACCTTTACGCGAGCCATAACATACCTCCGTTTGTTAAAGTATAGAAACGAGCATAAACTTATTGTTAAACTCCTCGAATTCGAGGTGTTTAAGATCAGAATTATGCATGATTTCCAACAAAGACTCATTTTTAACCGTGTTAAATTGCACACGGTTAAAATCAGAATTGGGCAAGGTCTTCCAAGCTCCAAGGAACTTTTTTTTCTCTTCTCCCCTTTTGGCGCTTTTTGGTGAAGCCCTGTAATTCGCATCAAAAGAATACATTTAACTATATAATAACAAACTTTTGTTAGAAAATCTATATATCTTCTTTATCCTTATAGATATTATAGACAAACCGATGTGATTTTGTGAAAACTCCTTAAAAAACAATCGTAATTTCCCGGCGGGACTAATTTATGTATTATGAGCTTGAAACCAGAAGTAGCGCGCGTAAGAGGCGTCCATAGCGTGACCAATTCCAGCCAAAAGGGAGACATAGGCTTTCCCCAGCTCCAGCTTGAGAAGCTGTTCGAAGCGGCCACGGTGAAGGAGCTGGAGAGCGGCGCCGAATATACCGAGGGCAAGAAATACGCGTACCTCAACCCCAATTGGCCGGCGGACCCGAATAAATACCTTTCGATTGAGAACGAGGCCCATTTTTACTGCGTCCGGGATGGCTACTGCAGCCTTGACGGAAGCGTGGACCATTACTATACGAAAGAAGGCGACGACTATAAATACAACGCTGTTCCTGACACAGGGTCATGGGACGCGAAGCTTAGTTTCAGCGACGCCATAAAAGACAAAGAGCTGTACTCTATTTCGAAAGAAGAGGAAAGAATCTATATTGACGACAACTATTACGAAAAGAAAAATAACAATTATGTAAAACAAACTGTAAAATCATATGATTTATATATAGAAGGCCAACAAGTTCTTTGTGATAATGGTCATAAATATATGGCATATATGGACTTTGATGACAATGATAATATTATATATATTTGGTCGTCTAATGGCACTTTAGCCACAAATGGGTGGTATTTATCTATAGATGAAACCTCAAATGGCACTTATAAAGTAAAATTGCTTAATTGCACTTTTGAGGATGGAATACTCCAAAATGATTTTACTGATCTTGAAGCTCTTTATAAGTTAGATACTGTCGAGTCATTTCATCAGAATAATTGGTATATAAAAAATGGTGATGAGCTTAAACTTCTAACCTCTACAAATATGACTTTTAATAGTAATCCCGCAGAAAACTCTAGCTTTTATTTATATCAAAAATTAGAGCCATATACATATCCAAATACTGTAGCACCAGCATCTGCTACATTATATACTGATTCTGGCAGCTCTGTATATAAAGACTTTAATATAAATAATTTTCCAGTTTATGGGAATGCTACAGTAACTGAGATACCAAAAACATCACATGCTTCATATACTATTTATGAAAAAACTGCTGTAAAAATAAATTATAATTATAGTAATAATAATAGCTTAAAATTTATTTTTACTGATAAAGATATAGATGGAGTTCTTGAAGCTTGTAATCTTCCAAATGATATTAAAAAGTATGTGCATCTTACAAATTTGAGATATAATAATGAATAGAGGTCTGGCTATTCTTTAAGGGATGAAAGAATTTTTATTAAATGTTTGGAACGCTTATAAAAAATTAGATGTTACTTGGCAAACACTTATCTTTACTGGTATTTGGGCTGGTCTTTGGAAAATAATTTATAAACTTCCAAAATGGCTTTTAGTATTATGGTTATGGTTGAACAGAAAACTTCTTTACCGTCTTTATCCAATAAAACGTGATCAATTTGTTGGTTTTATTAGCAAACTCGGTAGTATAATAGCGTTTTCAAGCATTTTTGATTATGTATCTATGGAAAACATAGAAAAATGTGTTTCCAAAAAACATAAAGGTCAAGTTAAGAATTTGACAAATGAAGAAGCAAGAGCCCATTTTTATAAAGAACTAAGCTTTATTGAAAAATGTCGCTTACATAAAATATATATAAATGCATATAAAGACCATAAAAGAAAAGAAGAACAACAAATAAACAATTCTGAAGGAAATTACTTTAGTGGCCCATTAAAAAGGTTCCTTTAATTATAAAGAATTATTCTTTTCAGATAAAGCAGAGTCTATATAAAAATAAAAGCCTTGGAAATCCAAGGCGACCTTGTAAAATTTTCTGTGTAAATGGCTGACAAATATGATACTCTTAAGGAGGAGTACAATGTTGGCCAAAACAAAAGAAAAAGATGTCATCGACCA
>ONET01000086.1 GCA_900316905.1 uncultured Treponema sp. | reverse complement strand
GCAAGAAATTCTATTGGAAAACTACCAGCGGCTCTCGCCCCAAAAAAGAAAAATCATTTTTGACTTGATCCAAGCGCTGTAGGGCAACCAAGCTCGCGCGAACAGCGGCAGTTTTAGTCCTACTCCTTCACCGCGACGAACATCAAATGGTCGCTGTTGGGGAGGACGACGTTCCACAAGGCCTCAAAGTCTTTCCAGGCCTCCTTGCGGTTGCACACCCCGCCGCTGGAATTGCGGAAGGACGGAACGGAATCCTGAATGTAGACAAAGCGCTGGTCGTAGCCCACGACGGGAACATAGTGCCAGCCGCCGGGACAGTTTATCAAAACGATTACAGGAATGTTATGGCCCACGGCGCTTTTTAGAGCGGCGGCGTCGCCCTTAAAGACGTTCATTTTATAGCCGATCTTTTTGTCCCAAAAATTTTTTAGCGGCTTGGGATTGATTGTTCCGTCGGGATTTTTTTCTTCAATTTGCCCGTAGATGTCCAAGCCCTTTGCGTCCTCGCCTAATCGTAAAGGCTTCCGCTTCCGAGCGGGAACCGGGAAGCGCGCTTTCGTCGTAGGCCGGGGCAACTATCATTCCGCGCTCGTAAAAGGCCTGGACAACTTCTTTGGGATAGCGCTTCAATACTTTTGAAAGGGAATCCTTTTCTTTGCAAGACGCGAAGAGCGCGAGGGCGGCGAGCGCGACAACGGCCACCATAATGCCGCGCTTGCGCGAAATCCGCTCGATTGCCAGCGCTCTGAAAGAGCGTGGTTGAATAAATTTCCATAAGCAAAACGGAGCGAAGCGACGTAAAAAAAGATTAAGGTCTTTCATACAAAGATACGAGCGGTTTATTTTACCAATTCCTTAAGGCTTGCGGCAAGGCCGGCCATGTTCTGGATGTCGGCGGGAATGATAAGCTTTGTGGCCTGTCCTTGCGCGACTTTTTCAAGCGCCTCAAGGCTGCGGAGCTTTATGACGGCTTCGTCGATTTTGGCTTCTTTTATTATGCGCAAGCCTTCGGCGGTGGCGGACTGGACTTCGCGAATCGCGGCGGCCTCGCCTTCTGCCTTTCTAATCTTGGCTTCCTTTTCGGCCTCGGCCTGCAAAATCATCGCCTGCTTTTGACCTTCCGCGACAAGAATTTCGCTTTGCTTTTGTCCTTCGGCGATAAGGATTTTTTCGCGCCTTTCGCGTTCGGCTCGCATTTGCTTTTCCATCGCTTCGCGAATCGCCTCGGGCGGCATGATGTTCTTGACTTCGACGCGGTTCACCTTGATGCCCCAAGGGTCTGTGGCTTCGTCGATGATCGCGCGCATTTTTGTGTTTATGATGTCGCGGCTTGTAAGCGTTGTGTCCAAGTCCAGCTCTCCGATGATGTTTCTCAGCGTCGTCGCGCTAAGGTTTTCTATGGCCATCATCGGAGCCTCAACGCCGTAAGTGTAAAGCTTGGGCTCGGTGATTTGCATGTAGACAACGCTGTCGATTTTCATCGTGACGTTGTCCTTTGTTATTACAGGCTGGGGCGGAAAGTCCAACACTTGCTCTTTAAGCGTCACGGTGTTGGCGATTCTGTCGATAAATGGAATCTTCACGTGAAGGCCAGCCTGCCAAGTCGAACAGTAAGTTCCAAGCCGCTCGATGATAAAGGCGCGGGACTGTGGAACAATCCTGATGTTCACTACAACCAACAAAAAAACGATCACGCACAAGGCGATTAAAAAATATGAGCTCATGCGGCAATTGTATCACAGTTTTAGAATTTCAACAATACCGCTATTCGCGCGAACTTGGTTGTGAGCGCGAATGTTGCGGCTTATGCGGCGCCTTACAATTTTGGTCTTGCGTTAAATACTTTCGCCGCTAACTAGTAGTCAAGCGCCGTCAATATTTCGGTGTGGTCGCGGAAAACGGCCACGGTGTGCTCCTCGTGCGCGCTGGGCTTTCCGTCGGCGGTCACGACCGTCCAGCCGTCCTTAAGCACCTTTACGTCGGCCGTTCCAAGGTTGATCATCGGCTCAATCGCCAAAACCATTCCGGCTTGAATGCGGGGGTTGGAGTCCAGCGCGTCAAGCGTGTTTGGAATGCTGGGGTCTTCGTGAACGTCCAATCCTACGCCGTGGCCGCAGTATTCGTAAACGATTCCGTAGCCGTGCTTTTCGGCGATGTCCTGGACGGCGCGCGCGATGTCGCCGATTCTGTTTCCGGGCTTGCAAGCGGCGATTCCGGCCTGCAGGCATTGCAAGGTCACGTCGTCAAGCTTTTTAAGTTCCGGCTTTACGTTCCCCACCAAAACCGTGTGGCTTGAGTCGCTTATGTAGCCGCCAAGGTCAATGCCAACGTCAAGGCTCACCAAGTCGCCGTCCTGGATTATTTTCTTTTTGGAAGGAATTCCATGAATGACCTCTTCGTTAACCGAAATGCAAGCAGCGCCTGGAAAGTCTTCCTTGTACCAAGCGGGCTTTCCGCCGTGGCTCACGATAAAATGCTTGCACAAATCGTCAAGCTCTTTTGTTGACATTCCTGCCTTGACTTTAGGAATCACAAAGTTGAACATGTCCGCAAGCAAGTGACAAGATTTTCTGATGCCTTCAATTTGTTTGTCGTTCTTTAATCGTATCATATATATCTCCAATACCGCTGTTCGCGCGAGCTTGGTTGCAAGCGCGAATGTTGCGGCTTATGCGGCTAGCCATCGTTTTTTGGCTTGCCTCAATTTTTTTTTGCCGCTATTCCGATTCTGTCCGCTTCCTCAAAGCAAATGTCCGCCGTCCGCGCGTCGCCAATGCGCTTGTAGATTATTCCCATTTTCCGCAAGACAAAAGCGTCCGTCGCGTCGCCAAGCTCAAGCTCCAAGGCGCGTTCGTAAGCGTCAAGCGCAAGCTCGTCGCTTATTACGCCCTCTATGTGGTTTTGCAAAATGTTCTTCGCGAAAGAAAGCACTTCAGGAAAGAACAAGCGAAAGTAATCAAAGGTGTGTTCCATCTTGATTATCTCTTCAAGCAAGCAAAAGGCGTCGTAATACTCGCCGCGCAAGTGCAGTTCCTCGCTAAGAATAAAGCCGTAGTCCATGAAGTTTTCGCGCGTGAACCAATGCTTGAGCGAAAATTTTGACCGCTCGGTTTTCATGCGCTTAAATTCCTTCACGGCCTCTTCCTCGCGGCCGCGCGTAAGGTCAAAGAAAATAAGCTTGGCGCGGCTTTCGTCGTCGTCGCGCGCCAAAAGCCATTCGCGGTAATCCCAAGACTTTACCTTGCGCCGCCTAAAATGAAAGGCAAAGGAAGAGTCAAAAATGGCGCGCGATTTTTGGTCGGTAAGGATTTCGTATGCGCGGACAATTTTCTTAAAATGCTCGGCGGAAGCCGCGTCGCCCGAAACGTCCGGGTGGTATATCTTTACTTTTTCACGATAAGCGCGGCGTATTTCTGAAAGCGTCGCGCCGGGCTTAAGGCCAAGCAGTTCGTAACAGTTTTCCACAAGCGTCCCTAAAGCATTTTGTACAGCTCTTCAACTTTTGGCTCGTACACAACCAAGGTGGAACAGTTGGCGTTCAAGATAATGTCTTTGTCCGTCCTGGAAAAAACGCTGGAGTCGTCAGACACCTTTCCGGTGACCGCGTAGCGCGAAGGATGGCCTCCAAGCAAAATCAAGTTTGCTCCAAACGCGTCCGCGGCCTGAACGACCTCAACCCAAACGCTTCCTTCCCTCAACTCCGCTTCGGCTTTGATTCCCTTTCTTTTTGCCAACTCGGTGACGTAATCCAAATATTTTTCGCCGTCGCTGCGCAAGGCGCCTTCAAAGCCGTCGCTTTCGTCCTGCACTAAAAACTTTCCAATCGTAAGGCGCTTGAGCGTGGCGGTGTCAACAACATAAACAAATTTGACGGCGCAATGATTTTGCTTGGCAAGAATGATTCCGTACATTGCCGCGCGGATTGAAGACTGCGATCCGTTCACGGCGACCAAAACTTTTTTAATCAATGGCTTTATCATTCCGTCTCCTTTTTTTATGACTTAACCTTGTTTTTGAGCGCCTTAAGGACAAAGGTGTTGTCGCGCTCGCGCTCTTCCAACTGGCTTTCTATGTATTTTTTTGTTTCTCTCGCCTGCGGAATCACCATCTTGTCCAGCGCGTTCACGCGGCGCTGGGTTTTCTTGACCTCGCCCGCAAGGCGCCAAACAATCGTGCGAATGCTGGCCATGTCGGTCAAGAGCCGCAAAAGGTTGAAAAAATCCGCCATCACTTCGTCGGCGCTGGAAAAAGTTCCCAAAAAAGAATAGAAAAGCTCGCGCTCCGGAAGCGCCACTTCGATTGAAGAAAAATTCATTCCTCCGATTGTGACCGGCTTTTCCTTGATTTTAAAGTCGTAGCGAACGGCGCGCGCGATTTGCTCAACGCGGTCGCCGCCCACGCTCATAAGCATTCGCTTTAGGGCCGGATAGGCGCGGGAGATAAGCTTGTCAATGTCGCGCTCCAAAAGCTTGACCTTGTCAACCATGCGCATAAGTTCCATCACAAGAATCTCGCGCTTTTGCTCAAGCAGCTCGTATCCATTTTCGGCGGAGGCCAGCTGCTCTTTCATGGCGAGAAGATTTGACTTTGTAGGCGCTATGTTCAATTTTGCCATCGCTAAAATCCGCCGCTAGTCTTGATCCTTTGGAAGATATTTTTCGATGTATTCGGCCTTGACGCGCAAAAGCTCGTCGCGCGGCAGGCGCTTCAAGGTCTTCCAGCCAATGTCCAAGGTTTCCTCGATGGAACGGTCCTCATATTCGCCTTGCGTAAGGAATTCCTTTTCAAAATGATTTCCAAAGTTCAAGTACATTTTGTCAAGCTCGCCCAACTCTTCCTCGCCAATAATGGCCGCGAGGTTTCTGATTGACTTGACCTTTGAGTAGGAAGCGAATAGCTGGCTTGAAAGGCCCGCGTGGTCTTCGCGGGTCATTACGCGGCCGTCGGAAGCCACGCCGATTCCGTCTTTCATCAAGCGCGAAAGGCTTGGAAGGCCGGCCACAGGCGGATACATGTCCTTTTGGTAAAGCTCGCGGTCAAGAACAATTTGGCCTTCGGTGATGTAGCCTGTAAGGTCTGGAATCGGGTTAGAGATGTCGTCGTTGGGCATCGTCAAAATCGGAATTTGCGTGATGCTTCCTTCGCTTCCCTTTATGCGGCCGGCCCTTTCGTACAATTCGGCAAGGTCGGAATAAAGGTAGCCCGGATAGCCTTTTCGGCCGGGAACCTCGCCGCGCGTCGTGGAAATTTCGCGCAAGGCTTCGCAATAGTTTGTCATGTCGGTCATAACGACCAAGACGTGCATTCCCTTTTTGTAAGCCAAATACTCCGCGGCGGTAAGAGCGCAGCGCGGCGTGATTATGCGCTCAATGCTGGGAGCGTCGGCCAAGGACTGGAACATGACTACTTTTGAAAGAACGCCGCTTTCCTCAAAGGCTCGGACAAAGAAACGCGCCACGTCGTACTTGATTCCCATTCCGGCAAAAACCATGACAAACTGATCGTCGGAATTTTTCAATTTGGCTTGGCGAATGATTTGCGCGGCGAGCTTGTTGTGAGGAAGTCCGTTTCCGCTAAAAATCGGAAGCTTTTGGCCGCGAATCAAGGTGTTCATTCCGTCAATGGCGGAGATGCCGGTTTGAATGAAGTCGCGGGGATAAACGCGCGCAAAGGGGTTTATGGGGCTTCCGTTTACGTCAAGCTTTTCGGAAGAAACGATTTGTCCGTAGCCGTCAATCGGCTCGCCAAGTCCGTTGAAGATGCGGCCCATCAAGCCTTCGCCAACGCGAAGTTCCAGCGGCTCGCCCAAAAATTCCACCGTAGACTCCTTTAAGTCAATGCCGGTGGTGCTTCCGAATATTTGGACAACGCAAGCGTCTTGGTTAAGGTCTATGACGCGGCCGGTCTTCTTTTCGCCGCTTTTGTCGCGGACGTAAACGACTTCGTTGTAGGAAACGTTTTCGGAACGGCGAACGGCGACAATCGGCCCATCGACAGAATTTATTCCTCTGTATTCAATTCCTTTCATTGCAATTCCACCTTGCGGTAAGTCCGCTCCAAGTCTCCGATTTCCGCTTCCATAAGGCTTTCGACATTTCTTAGGTCGGAAAGCTTGTCGTTTTCAACTTCGCTCTTGATGCGGACAATTTCCTCGCGGCATTTAAGCGAAGCGATTTGCCCCAAAGGAGCGCCGTCTTTGACAAGCGCCAAAGTCTTTTGGTAAAATTCCATTATTAAAGACAAAATCGCGATTTGCTTGTTGGCCGCGCAATACATGTCAACCTTGTCAAAAGAGTTTTGCTGCAAAAATCCGTTCTTTATCATTTCGGCGGCGATCAAAACAAGGCGCTCCGAATCCGGCAAAGCGTCCGGGCCGATCAAGCGCACGATTTGCTCCAAGCGCTGTTCGGTCTTTAAAAGGTCAAGAGCCTCTTGGCGAATCGAAAGCCACTTGGGATTTTGCCGCTCCCACCAATCCTTTACTTCGTCGGCGTATTCGCTGTAGGAATCTATCCAGCCGATGGCCGGATAGTGGCGCGCGTTGGCCAAGTCGCGGTCAAGCGCCCAAAAGCATCTGATAAAGCGCTTTGTGTGCTGGGTTACCGGCTCGCTAAAATCGCCGCCGGGCGGGCTTACCGCGCCGATGACGCTTACGCTGCCTTCTTTGTTGTCCAAAGAAATCACGCGGCCGGCGCGCTCGTAAAATTCGGCAAGGCGAGTCGGAAGATAGGCCGGGAAACCTTCCTCAGCCGGCATTTCTTCCATGCGGCCGCTAAGCTCGCGCAAGGCTTCCGCCCAGCGGCTTGTGGAGTCGGCCATAATCGCCACGGCAAGGCCCATGTCGCGGTAGTATTCGGCCAGCGTGATGCCTGAATAAAGGCTGACCTCGCGCGCGGCCACCGGCATGTTGGAAGTGTTGGCTATCAATATCGTTCGCTCCATCAGCGAGCGGCCGGTTCTTGGGTCTATGATTTCGGGGAACTCGGTAAGAACGTCGGTCATTTCGTTTCCGCGCTCGCCGCAGCCAATGTAAATGATAAGATCCGCGTCGCACCATTTTGCGATGGAATGTTGGGTCATCGTCTTTCCGGTTCCAAAGCCGCCTGGAATCGCCGCCGTTCCGCCCTTTGAAAGCGGAAAGAAAACGTCGATTACGCGCAAGCCCGTGATCAGCGGCTCGGTCACACCAAGTTTTTCGTTATAGGGGCGCGGCTTTCTAACAGGCCAGTACTGGCTAAGCTTAAGCTCTTCGCCAAGCTCGGTCACGCCTATCACGTCGTCAACCGTGTAAGAGCCGCTTCCCTTGAACTCTTTCAATACGCGGCCGCGCGTTTGCGGCGGAACCATTATCGTGTGCAAAATGGAAGACGTTTCCTGAACCGTTCCCAAATCCATGCCGGGCGCGATTGGGTCTCCTTCTTTTAGAGACGCCTTAAAGTCCCATTTTTTTTCAACGTCAAGAGGAGCGGCTCTTTGGCCGGCAAGCAAAAAGGCGCCGGTCTCGTCGTACATTGTCTTTAGCGGCCTCTGGACTCCGTCGTAAATCGTTCCGACCAAGCCCGGCCCCAAGCGCAATGAAAGCGGCATGTCGGAACTTTCGACAACGTCGCCCACCTTAAGGCCGGTCACGTCCTCGTAAACCTGAATCGTGGCCAAGCCCTCTTTTTGGCGGATTATTTCGCCCATCAATTTTTTTTGGCCGACGTTCACCACATCGTAAAGGCCGCTGCCTTCAAGTCCCTTGGCAAAAACTATCGGTCCGGAAACACGCTCGATAATGCCCTGCGTCATTTAGAGCCTCCCGCCAAAAAGCGCGACGCACATTTCCTTGTAATGCTTGTCCTTGGCCGCGCCGATTATTTCTTCTATCGTAAGCCTGATTTTTAGGCTCCTGTCTTCTGATTCCAAAATTATTCCCGACACGCCGCGAGAATCTTGGAACGCTTCGCACGAAAGCAAGGCGCTTCCAAGTTTTTTTTCAACAAGGTCCTTGGCCTTTTTGTTGTCAAAGCCGCAAACCTTGGCGTGAAATTTTCTTCCAGCCACAAGCTCTTTCTTTCCGTCAAGGACTTTAAGAGCGAGCTCTATTTGCTTTTCTTCCGAAAGTTTTCTTAAATATTCTTCTATCGCTTGGTCTATTGAGTTTCCGATGAACGAAACCAAGAAGCGCTCTTTTTCCAACGGAAGCGCCGCGTCCGAGTCTTTTTGCTTTTTCGCGATTTTTTCGCCGTAGAATTTTTCCTTTTGAGACTTGGCTTCCAAAATTTGCTTTTGAACTCCGTTCAAAATTTCTTCGGCGCGCTTTTTCCCTTGCTCCACAATGGCTTGGGCTTTTTTGCGCGCGTCGTTTTGGATTTCCTTGTCAAGGATGTCTGTTGAACGTAACTCTTCCATAAAAAATCTTCCTGAGCTTTTCCTTTTAAACTTGAATTCCTACAGCCTCGCGAATCGCGTCCGTAAGGGTTTTGCGCCCGCTTAAGTGTCCGTTGATTCCCGGAATTTCAACAATCAACGGATAGCGCGCTCCCTTTTGCCATTCAATGACTTCATCTTCAAGCAACATGGAAACTTCTTCCGTAAGTATGAGAACTTTTGGCCGCTCTTCCACCGGAACGTTGGCCGCCCCGCCCTTTCCCGTGACTCGGTTGAACGCGTCGAGCGCTTCGGCGCGGTTTACAGCCGCCGCGCCCTGCACTCCAACAAGTCCAAAGGCAAGAATGAATATAACGATAA
>ONET01000001.1 GCA_900316905.1 uncultured Treponema sp. | reverse complement strand
AAAACTGCCGGCGACACCGAGACTGCTAGCAAGACCAAGACTGCCGGCACGACCGGAACTTGTTCCACGCCTAAAACTGCGGGCCGCTCGATTCTCGTATTTTTGCCGGGCATTTACGAAATAAACAAAACTTTTTCCGAGCTAAACGGCGAAATTTCGCCCGCCGTTCAAATCGAGCGGCTTCACTCCTCCGTGTCCTTTGACGAGCAAAAAAAGATTTTGTCGCCCGCCGCTCAAGGCATAACGCGCGTAATCCTTTCTTCTTCCATCGCCGAAACGTCGCTTACGATTCCCGACGTTGTTTGCGTAATCGACTCTGGCCTTTCGCGCGTGAGCGTGATGGACAACAACGTTGGAGCGACGCGCTTGGTTACAATGCCCGAATCGGAGTTTTCCGCCGCGCAGCGGTCAGGCCGCGCCGGCCGAACCCAAGAAGGCGTTTGCGTTCGCTTGTGGAGCCAGAACGAGCCGCGGTCGAAAAACCCGCTGCCGGAAATCTTGCGCAGCGACTTAAGCGAGCTGCTTTTGGAATGCGCCGAATGGGGAAGCCAGGACCCCGCCGCGCTTGAATGGCTGGACCCGCCCGCCCCGTCTTCGTGGGAGACCGCGCGCGAGCTTTTGCGGCTGCTTAACTGCTTGGACAAAAACGGCCAGATTACACAATTGGGGCGGGCGGCTCTTAGGCTTGGAATCGGTCCCCGCTTGGGATGCGCGGCGATTTACGGCGGCGCCGCCTTTGTCCTTCCATACTCGCAATACAAGGATTCAGCGCCGGCCTTGAAAAAAAAGTTTGTTCTAAATTTAGAGCGGCGCCTGCAAGACACCGTCGGCTCGGATGGAAGCGCGCCAATTGCAGGCAATCCCGAAAATGGGGGCCGCTTCTTGGGCTTGCAAAAAATTCCAGACCCGCTCTTGGCGGGCTTTCCCGACAGGCTCGCGCATAGGACGGCGGACGCGGGCGTCTACCAGTTTCCGTCGGGCCGCCTTGCCGCGCTAAAGGACTACAAGGGGGGCCTTGGCCCGGAATGGATTGTGGCCGTGGAAGCGGACGCGGGAAGCTCGCAAGGCGCGATTTACTCATACAAGGCGCTGGATTCCGTTCAACTTGAAGAATGGATTTTAAGCCGCGCGCAAAAAAAAGTCGTTTGCGATTTTGAAAACGGAAAAGTCGTAAAGACGGAATTTACCCAATACGGAAAAATTGTTCTTAGCCAAAAGGCGCTCAAGGCCGGAGACGAAGACATAAAAAGCACGCTTTGCTTTTCGGTTCAAAAAAACGGCTTTGACTCGCTTCCCCTGGACGAAAAGACAAAAGCCTTTTTGGTAAAACGAAAATTTTACGAGCAGGCTTCCGCGGCGGGCGGCGCGGGTGGCGGCAATCTTAGTCTTGCCAACGATTCTAGTTCCGCCGCCGGCAGTCTTGGCCAGGACACAGTTCCGCCAAAACGCTTTGACAAAAACTGGCTTACGCAAAACGCGGACGAATGGCTGGCCCCATTTTTGACCGGGAACAAAATCAGCGCGCAAAATGTTTACGACGCGCTTTACTATCTTTACGACGGTTCCGAGGTGGAGCGAAAGGTTCCGTCAAAACTGGAATTGCAAACGGGCCGCTCGGTAAAAGTCGTTTACGTTGACGGCGAGAAAGTCGTTCCGACGATAGAAATAATAATCCAACAAATATTCGGCTGCTTTGAAACGCCAAAAGTGATGGGCGTTCCCGTATTGCTAAAATTGCTTTCGCCCGCGCGCCGACCCCTGCAAATCACAAGCGACCTGGAAAACTTTTGGCAAAACACTTGGCCGGAGATTTGCAAAGAGATGAAGGGCCGCTACCCCAAGCACAACTGGGACTATCGCGTGGCGGAACGGGAATAGGCCGCTCGCGTTATTTGTGGCAAGAAAATAATTACTAGTTCGAGCGGTTTAACCGCGTCTTTCAAACGCTGCCTTTGTCTTACCCAAAAATCTCCGTCGTCTTAAGCCACTCGGCAACCTTTGTCGCGTCCGCGTCCAGAGGGCGGTCGTCCTTTACGAACTTGCTCATCGCGCGGACTTGGTCGTGGACTTTTTTGGTGAAGGGGCTAAAGTCGTCGTAGCCTGCAAGGTCAACCGCTTGCATGGCGGCAAGCAAATGGGTGGCGAACTGCAAGAAAACCAAATCGATTTGCTCAGCGAATTTTCGCGCGCTGATTGTTCCCATGCTCACCTTGTCTTGGTTGATCGCCTCGGTGGGAGCGCTTGTCACGCTGATTGGGTAGCAGTAGCTTTGAACTTCGCCGCGAATCGCGCTGATTGTGATTTGCGCGGCCTTAAAGCCAAGCCGCAAGCCTGCGCGCGGATCGGTGTCCTTTATGCGCGGAGTCAAGTTGTCAGGAAGTCCGCTGAACTTTCCGTCGATAATGACTTCGGCCTGCTTGTCCGAAAGGTCCGAGATGTTTGCGAGCGCCGTCCGCATGTAGTCGCAGGCCGCGCAAATGTGGCCGCCGTAAAAGTTTCCGGTGTTGTAAATGCGGCCAGCGTCGATGTCAACAAGCGGGTTGTCGTTGGCGGAATTTATTTCTTCGGTAATCCACTGGCGGGCAAGCGCGAGTGTATCGCGGTAAACGCCGTTGATTTGCGGCGAGCAGCGGATTGAGTAGCGGTCTTGAATTTTATTCGCCTGCTTGACGAATGTTCTTCCGTCAAGCTTTTCGATTTGCGTCTTTAAGAATTCCTCATACTTGTAAACACGCTTTGAATTTTTTATGATCTTGTAAATGTAAGCCGCGCTTTCGGACTGGCCCTTGTGGTTTTTTATCTGGCTGACTTTTGCGACAAAGGGCGTGTCCTTTCCACGCGTGATTTCGCTTGTAACGGCGGAAAGGAAGTCCGAGATGTTCGCAAGCCGCTCCGCTTTTTTTATAGCGAGCGCGGCGACGGCTGTCATAACGCTCGTTCCGTTCATAATCGCAAGGCCTTCTTTTGCTTCAATCAAAAGCGGCTCAATCTTTTCCGCCTTAAAGGCCTTCATCGTCGGAACGATTTTTCCTTTGTAGTAAACTTTTCGCTGACCCATGATTACGGCCGCAAGGTAGCTCAAAGGCGTAAGGTCGCCGCTTGCGCCAACCGAGCCAAGCTGCGGAATGCATGGAATGACGTCCTTGTTCAAAAGCTCAAGCATTTTGCGCGCGAGTTGGGGCCTGATGGCCGAGTGGCCGCCTTTAACATTTCCGTTCAAGCGGCAAAGAATCACGGCGCGGCCTGTGTCATGGTCAAAGTATGGGCCCAAGCCGATTCCGTGGTAGGCCACGATTGTGCGCTGCAATTCGCCCGCCTTGTCAACGCTGATTTGCTTGTAGCAGCTGTCGCCAAAGTCTGTGGTGACTCCGTATGTCGGAACGCCGGTGGAAATGTAGTCCAGCAAAAATTTGCGGGACTTTTCTAAGCGCTCCCAGAATTTTTTGTCGGTGGGAAGGGCGGCTTTTTGGCCGTTGATCGCGACGTCGTTCACGTCTTCGATTGTGAGAGAATTTCCGTCGATGATTGTCATAGTAACAACAAATTATCGCATTTGGCGGAAACTTTCAAGGCGAGGCGCAGTCTTGGGCGTTCGAACAGGCTTGCGCAAACGCGCCGCTATTCCACGCGCTCAAAAGTAAACTTAACGTTTGTCAGTTCGCAAACTTTTTCGCGGCTTGCGCTTTCAAAAGTTATTTCCAAAATGCACGCGTCGGAGTTTATCAACTCTCCAGTAAGGACAGCGGTTTTTTCAAACGCAAATTCTTGGAAGGCTTTTCCTCCGTCGTCAAGTTTTATCGTTTGGAATTTATCCCATTTTTCGGTGGAACAATTGTTTAAATTTAAATCAACATAGTCAAGCGGCAAAGACGACTGGCCGATAAACGACACTTTTATCTTGGCGCCTTTTGGAAGCGATTTTGTAAAGCCTAAAATTCTTTCTGGCGGAAGAAAGAGGCTAAAACCGCCGTTGTTTCTGTTCCACTGGACCTTGTTTATCGAAATCTGTTCAATCACGGCCGCAGATTTTCTTCCGACAGCCACCGGCTCCAAAATTTCTTCCGCGCCAAGCGAAACAATTTTCGCCTCAACCTTAAAGCCGCTTATCGAAAGCTCTTCGTCAAACTTGTTCGAGTCGTAAGAAAAAGAAAGCGTCGCGTAACTTGTGTTTTCGATTTCCTTTTCAATGAACGCGCGAATTCTTTGGTTGAACGAAGCGCCCGCGAAAAATCCTTTTCCGGCGTTAGGAACCGCATAGCAATACGGACTTGCGTCAAACTGCTCGCCTTTGCCGCTTCTGAACGCCATTCCAAAATACGGAGCCCTCTTGTCTGAGACGCCGCTGATTTTCAATTCCACAACCGACCCGGCGGGAATTATTCTCTTTGTGCTAAAAAGCCTGCGCAAAGGAATTCCAAAACTGTAATTGTATTCGCCGGTCTTTTGGTTGTAAACGCTTTTGGCGAATTTTACCGAAGGACTTTCGGTAGCGCCGGCCGCGCTTTCTTCTATCTCTACAGGCTCGGCTGGCTCCGCTTTTTGCGCCGCGGCCGTCTCTTGCGCGCTTTCTTCTTCTTCCGTTTCCGCGCTTTGCGCTGGAACGGCGGTTTCTTGCTCCTTTGAAATTTCGGCGGTTGCTTTGTCCGGCGCGGCGGCGACTTCCTTTTCTTGCGCGGGCTCTACCGGAGCTTCTTCCTCCGCGACAATTTCTTCCACAACAGGCTCCGGCGCGGGGTTGTCTTCGACCGGCTCGGCTTCGACAATCGGCTCTTCGGTGACAATGAATTCTTCGCCCGCCGTTATCGTTTGCGCTTCCTCAACCGGCTTTTGGAAAAGCGCCGCCTTTGGAACGCTCGTCACCACGGCCTCGCCTTCGATGACTTCAACGACGGCCTCTTTGGGCTGGCTTTCTTTTTTTTCGTTTTTCTCTGCTTTTGAAATCGTAATCTTTACTTTTGAATTTGGCGCGGCGGAAATTTTTTTCTTTACAGCCATGACGACCGCTTCCTCTCCGTCTTGCGCGCTGGCCAGCAAAATTTCTCCGCTTAAAAAGTCAATGGCCTTTTCTTTTTTATTGCTGAAAATTTGAATCAATGAATTTTCTTTTAGCTGGATTTTCGTTCCTGTCTTTTCAAACTGGGCGTGGATTTCAGAGTCTTGCGCCGTGCGAATTTTGTCGCCGTTGTAAATCGGGCTTTCTTGATTCACGCGCTCCCAAATGTCGTTGTCAATAAATTTGCGCTGGACTACGTTCTTCTTAAAATAAATTTTCGCCACCGCGACTTCGTTGTTCTTTAACGACCAAAAATTTATGTCCTTGTAATAAAGGCCAAGCGCCGTCGCCGCTCCAAGAGAACACAAAACAAAAATCAAAATATCTGCAATGTTAGCCTTCAATCTTGTATTTCTTTTCTTCGTCATCAGTGTTCACCTTTGCCAAATCAGGCGCGGTAGTTCCGATAATCTTTCG
Source organism: uncultured Treponema sp. (assembly GCA_900316905.1). GTDB lineage: Bacteria > Spirochaetota > Spirochaetia > Treponematales > Treponemataceae > Treponema_D. Next base: position 103,650 of record ONET01000001.1, on the reverse strand, counting down.
CACTTCTTCAATTGAGCTTGGCCTTTCTTTTCCCGCAAGGTTAATGACCGCGAACATTTTTATCGCGTCAGTCTTTCCCTTTACGTGAACGCCGGGCATTTCCTCGACAATAACTTTGTCCTTGATAAGATTGTATGTGTTTTCGGTAATCAAAATGTCGGTGGCAAAGGGCTTGTTCAAAGCCTCGGTGCGGCTCGCCAGGTTCACCGCGTCGCCGATAACCGTGTATTCCATTCTTTCGTTGGAGCCGATTTGCCCGGCGACGACCGGGCCCGAATTTATTCCGCAGCCGATTCTTACCGGCGCCAATCCCCGTTCCTTGCGCGACTGGTTAAAGTGAAAAAGCGAAACGCGCATCATAAGGGCGGCGGTGACGGCGTTGAGCGCGTCAAGGGCGGGACTGCCCGCAGACTCAGGCGCTCCCCAAACCGCCATAATCGCGTCGCCGATGTATTTGTCAACGACGCCGTTTGTCTTGTTGACGCACTCGACCATTCGCGTCATGTAGGCGTTCAAAAATTCTACGACTTCTTTTGGTTGCATCGTTTCGCTCATCGCTGTAAAGGAACGGATGTCGCTAAAGAAAATCGTCGCGTTGCGGTTTTCGCCTCCAAGCGCAAGCTCTCCGCTGGCGGCCTTTTGCGCGATTGTCTTATTGGTAAATTTGCTGAACGACACCATCAATTTTTCCCGCTCGGCAAGACCCTTTCCCATTTGAATGAATGAGGAAGTAAGCAATCCGATTTCGTCATGCGTGCGAGGCTTGATGTCCAATTCAAATTCGCCCCGCTCTATTTTTGCGGAAGCGTCAACCAAGTCGGCGATTGGATTGGTAATGTTTTTGCTGAACAAACGAATCGCCATAATCGCGATGAACAAAATAGCGAGCGAAAACAAGATGATTCTGTAAGTGGTGCGATTGATTACGGCAAAAACGGAATTTTCTGAAACGCTCGTTATGACGTAAAGGTTGTCCTTTGTCTTGTGGACCGAAATGAATTTCCTTCCGTCTTCCGTCTCCGCAAGGCTTTGAGTGTTGTCAACGCCTTCTTTGTCCTTAATGCTGTCGATAAGGCTTTGCGCGGCAACGTAAGTTTTTTGCTCGCTTTCGTAGTCAGGATTTATAAGGACGGCGGAATTTTGGTCAACCAAAATCGTCGCGTTGTTGGCGCCGGAACTCATAAGCGCGGCCAAGGCTTTTGTGTCAACGCCAACCGCCGCGTTCTTGACGGCGTTCAGCGGCCCGTATTGAAAAGTAAAAATAATCGAATCAATGTCAAGCGTTTCCCTGGCGTTAAAGTAGCGGACTTTTCCGCTGGCCGCGCTTTTGTTGGCGATTAAAAAATCCGAAAGTTTTTTTCCGCCGGCCGCTCCTCCGATTTTTTCTTTGAACGATGGGTTCACTTTTAAGTTTGTGTCAGGGCTGGAAACAAAAATTATGTCGTCGTTGACCCTAAAAAAATCCGCAATCAATGAAGCTCGGACCTCTTGGCTTGCTTGGCCTCCTTTTTTGGCCGGTTCCTTAATTTTTGAAAAAGCGTCAAACAGTATGTAGGAATTCTTTTGAGCGTTTGTAAAAGTCTGCTGAATAGTTTGCGCGGTCCTGGCGTTAATCGTGTGGTTGTTTTCTTCGGCCTTGCGCCTGTCGTCGCCGCGAACAAGCGTGGAAACAAGAAAGGTCGTCAAACCCAAGACAAGAATGATAAGGAATGAAAACAGTAAAATATGCTTTAACGCAATTGGAAATTTAATTTTTTGATCCACGTTTTTCTCCGCCTTAATTATAACTCGGCAAGAGCAAAACGCGCAAGAGAAAAAAAATAAATTTTGATATAAAATTATATTATTTTAACTATAAACGAACGGAGCTCTTAATAAAGCTCCTCGCGCAAGGCTCGCATCAATTCCTTTTCGACCGAATGCATGACGGTGTTCTTTATAGCCTTTATCTTTCGTTCTGTCGGCGAATCCTTTTCCCGTTTTTGAAAAAGGACCTGCGGTTCAACGCCAAGCGCCGCGGCGATTCTCTCAATTGTGGAAAGTTTTGGAACATTTCTGTAAATTTCCATAAGCCCTATGTAACTGGTAGCCGTGTTGCACGCTTCCGCCAGCTGTTCCTGCGTGATGCCCTTTTCTTTGCGGATTCTCTTGATGTTGTCTATTACAGTCTTTTCCAAAGTCATAATTCTTGCATAACTATATTATCTAAATTATATATAACAATATATTATATTTCATATATAAAAATATTTTTATTGACTTTTCAGATATAAGCATATATCATTTTTTATATATAATTAACTATGGAGGAATTTATGAAAAAAATTGGACGCGCCCTTTTTTGCGCGGCTTGCTTGTCGCTCTTGGCGGCCAGCCTTTACGCCGCCCCAAAAGCAAAGGCGCCAAAAGACATTTGGGTTGCCAAAGAAAAAAACGGAATGTTGGTGACAACAGACGCAAACGGCTGGGCCCAAGTGGACTTTGGAGAGGAAGTTGATCTTTCCGGCTACAAGTATTTGCAAGTTGAATGTTCCAGCCCCGACGGAAAAAAATTCTCGCACATTGAATTATACTTTGGCTTTGTTCCAGAAGAAAACGAAGACTATGATTGGGATGAGTCGGCAAAAATTAGAATTTACGACATCCAAAAAAAAACCGCTCTTTATCAAGGCGTGATTTACAGTTCCATAATGTGCTACGAGCATTGGGAAAATGGAAAGAAAATTTACAGAAACCCGGAAAAGGCTGCCGCCGACCATTTTAACATAGGCGTTTATGACGCAAACTGGAAGAACATTCCGAACATAAAAATTTTCGTAAAGAAAGTGACCGCCACAAACAACGCGATTGGCCAATTGCATGTGATTGACTATAGCAAGACTCGTTTCTTTGCAATCAACAATTCAGTCACATGGGACGACGGCAGCAAGCACTACGCTTATTGGGCGGACCTTCAAAACACATTGGGAACGACTCCCAAAGCCGGCGACATCGTTCAGTTTAAACTAAAGGGAACAAACGCCTATGACCTGGGCAATTTCCGCGCGAATGTTTTTGACGATTCAGGCGAATGGCAGCAAGTTTCAGTTGAATGGAATGGACGCGGATTCGCGAAAGGACAAAAAGTCAACGACACTATTGACTTGCCGATTCTAAAAAACGGTTCAAAGATGACGCTCGAAATCATCACCTTTGAAGACGAAAGCGAGTTCAAAGGCCCCTACTTGATTTATTCAAAGTAAGAGAAAAAGCTTAAGGAGAAAATTATGAAAAAGAACAATAAAATATTCTTGGGCGCGCTTTGCTTGGCCTTTGCCGCGGCCAGCCTTTACGCCGCTCCCAAAACAAAAGACATTTATGTTTCGCCCGAAGCCAACGGAACTCTTTTGACCACCGACGGCGAAGGCCTTGCCTCGTTGGATTTGGACAAGCCCGTTGACTTTACAGGCTACAAGTACGTCACCTATGAATGCTCCAGCCCCGATGGCGCCAAAATCGCAAATCTTTACATCAACACCTACTACGGCGAAGAAAACGAAAACCACAACGCTCCAAAAAGCAGCACGGTTTGCATCGGCGACATTTCTAAAAAAATCTCCGCCTATCAAACATTTGTTTACGGCGCTGTAAACAAATGTTATGACTACGGATATGTTGACGGAAAGTGCGACATTCGCCCCGCCGACAAAACGATTTGCGAGCGCTTAGGTGTCGCCGTCGCCGACAAGGACTGGAACTGGCTTCCTGGAATCAAGATTTACATCAAGAAAGTCACCGCCACCAACGAGCCGCTTGGAAAGGTCGTCACCGTTGACTTGACAAAGGTTCGCTTTGCCGCGGCCAACGACGGGGACAATTCCTACTATTGCCACATTCCCCTCAGCGACATTTTGAGCGCCAAGCCGCAAAAAGGCGACGTTATTCAGTTTACGCTTAAGGGAAACAATGTCTATGGCGTAAACACTCTTCAATCGAATATTACGGAGGAAGTTAAAGGCGGATACGCGTATAGGCCCGTGTCGCAGTCAGTCCAAATAGGAGATATTCCGGCCGGCGCCATCGATGTGCCCGTGGAATTTGTTTTGAGCAAAAACGTTTCAAATATTAGGCTTGAGTTTGACGCCTACAAGGGCGACAACGACGGCCCCTTCCTAATTTTGTTTGAGTAAAAGATTCCTGCGTATGTCGCTCCGCTCCATTTTGATATAGGAAGCGATTCAACTGCGCTCTTGACAGAGCGCGGACAATCAAGCGCGGGAATGACAATTTGCGCGTCATTGCCGGGCTTGACCCGGCAATCTTTTTTAAAACTTCATTCGGTAAACCTTGGAACCTCGCTCGGGGTTCCAAAGCTTTTTGCGCTCAGGCGGAATCGAGTCGATTGAGTCGGGCGCGAATCCCAGTTTTTCAAAAAAGTCGGCCGTTTGCGTGGTCATAACAAAAACAGATTTTATTTTTTGAGCGCGGGCCTTGTCCAACAAATAGTTTACAATCTTGGGGCCGACGCCCATGTTTCCGTAAGCGGGATCGACGGCGACAGCGCAAATCTCCGCTTGCGTCGCCTCACTGGAAGCGCCCGATTCTTGGTAAACCTTTAGCGCGGCGCAGGCGTGGATTCCTTCGTCAACGTTGTAGACGATGTAGCTGTCCAAGTCGGCCTTAAGCTGCTTTGCCGTGCGCTCCAACAAAATTCCTTTTTGGACAAAAGGATTCATCAACGACAAAACGCTCGGTATGTCCTGCGGCTGCATCGCGCGCAAGTCGCCGTAGCCGTTGTTGTAGACCATCGTTCCGCTTCCGATGCCGCTGAAAATTTCGCAAGGCAAAATTCCGTCAACATTTCCGTTTAGAATGTGAACGCGGTCAACGCCTTTTTTGCACGCGTCCTTTGCCAAACGCAAGAGCGAAAGTATTTGCGCGCGATGTTCGTTTGCCTCCGTTTTGCAATCGCCGTTCATGCGCAAGATTTCCTCCGCCTCCGCAAGATTCATCGCCGGAATGTTTCCGCCGTCGCTAAGGTGAACGCTGTCAGGAAGCGAAAATTCATTCTTGGAAATTTTTGGGTCTGGAAGGATGTAAAAAAGTTTTTGCGCCTTTAGGCCGCAAGCGATTTGCTGGGCCAGTTCCGCGCTTGAAATATTGTAGGGCTTTCCCAAATCGTTCCAGCCAATGCAGGGAAAAATCGGAATGAAGCCGTCGTCCAATGTTTGCTTTATGACGTCGATTTTGAGCTTGTCGATTTCGCCGGCCGTTCCGTAATCGGTTCCGTCAAGAACGCCCTTGGCGCGGGCCTTGACCCAGTTGCCGATGACGGCGGTGCGGTTTTCGCCGGCCAAGTGGTTCATGATTGTGTTGGCCACGTCAAAGGCTGCGGTCTTGATTAGCGGCATGGCTGATTCGGGCGCGACGCGCGAGCCGTTTTGGATTTTCCATTCGATTTTGGCGCCGTCCAAAATTTCGCTGATTTGCTTTCGCGCGCCCGGGGCCACGATGACTTTTAGGCCGGCTTGGTGAATCAGCGCTATGTCGTGAATAAGGCTGGGCAAAAGGCCCGAGTCGATTATTTGGTCGTCGATGTGTATGACCGCCAAGGCGTCCTTGAAAATCTTTATGTAGTTTATCACGTCGCGAATCTGCTTGGCGCTTTCCGATAAATTTTCCATCGCTTTTTATTGTAGCGCATTGCGCGCTATGTTTCTAGGGCAAAAGGAATATATTGCTAGATTAATAAAATGGATACATGCAAAGCGCGGCAAAAAAGAAAGCGGACCATGGCCTAAAAACAAATTCTTTTGCTCCTCCAGGCGTTGCCGTTATAGTCAAGCATCTCTCGCCCTGCTCGTTAAGCGTCGGCTGGGAAAAAGCGATTTTTACTGTGTCTGTTTCATCTTCGGGATCCTTAAAAACATTTCCAGAATTAAGATTTATCGTTTTGGCATAATAATTTTCGCCATTTATTCGCGCCACATATCCAAAAGCGGCATCCATAGGATATACGGAAAAAAAGCCCCATTCTGATTCTTTGTCAAAAAATATGCCGCCAGGCTGTTCAGTCCAAGCCTTTCCTTCATCATACAAACACTTTGTTTTTAATTGAATAAAGCCGCTAGAAAGAACGCTTCCAATTTCATATTGCGTCGAACAAGTTTGCCCCAATGAAAGCTTAGCATAGGCGGCAAGAAGCTGAGTCACCGCTTCTTCCGTGGCCTCGCTGCCAGTGGCAGACAAAGAGGTTGCCCATTCGTTTATAGCGTCTTCCTCTGTTGCAATGTCTTCAGCCAGGTTAGAATCAGACACTTTCGCAAAATCAACAAACCAATCATAAAGCCAATAGTTTGCAATGTCTTGAGTTGAGGTCAGCAATTCAGGTTCTGCCGATTCACTGATTTTATATACGCCTTTGAATGTAAGATAGACTTCTCTTATGACAGGATTATAATTGTAAAAAAACTTGCCTAGTTTTATTTTTTTCCCTTCTCTTACCGCGCTAAATGTCGCTTCGTTTTCGTCAAAAACAATGACAGGCAAAAAACCGCCGTCTTTATACGCTTCCATCATATCTACTTCTAAATAATCATACACAGTTACATCGACAAAACTTTTTCCGGCAAAGGGATTCGATGGCGGAATAAAGGGCAAATCGTCGCCACCGCCGGAGCAAGAAACCATCGCGCAAATAAAAATAACCGCGGACAATAAAAAAGACGCTCTTGTTTTCATTTCCATAAATGCCTCCAAATGCCAAAAACAATATAATAAAAATGATATAATGCTATACCTATTTTTGTCAATAAAAAAATATATGAATATATCTAAAATGATACATGATATGAGCTTGGAAAAAACTGTGATTGACAATATAAAACGAATTCGCAAAGAAAAAGGGATGACGCAAGAGCAATTGGCGGAAGCCTGCGACACGGCCACAAGTTATATTGGCTTGATGGAAATTTACAAGAATGTTCCAAAACTTTCTACGATAGAGAGAATCGCCAAAGCGCCAACACCGCCCCTCTTTGTCCGCGTTTTGTTTTCCTTATGCTTCGTTTGCCCTTGGTCAAAGAATTTTTGAAATTCTTTTAAAAAACATATTGTCAAAAACGTTTGCGCGCTGTATAAATAAATTATCCTATATTCCTAGCGTAATACTAGGTTATTATTTGACAAGGAGACGATTATGGCAGACATTAAACAGAGCGCGTTGGAACTTATTGGAAAAACTCCGCTATTGCAATTGAACGGATACTCAAAAAAGGCGGGAGTCGCAAACGCTACAATTCTCGCAAAGCTTGAATACTTGAATCCGGCGGGAAGCGTAAAAGACAGAATCGCCCTCGCGATGATAGAAGATGCGGAAGCCAAGGGCCTCTTAAAGCCCGGCGCCACAATCATAGAGCCCACCAGCGGAAACACCGGAATCGGACTTGCCGCCGTAGCCGCCGCCAAGGGCTACCACGCCATTTTGACCTTGCCCGACACGATGAGCGTCGAGCGCCGCAACTTGCTCAAAGCTTACGGCGCCGAAATCGTTCTGACTGAAGGCGCCAAGGGAATGAAGGGCGCCATTGAAAAGGCCAACGAGCTTCACGAGGCAACGCCCGGCTCAATCATTCCAAGCCAGTTTGACAACCCGGCCAACCCCGCGGCCCACAAAAAGACCACCGGCCCCGAAATCTGGGAGCAGACCGACGGAAAGATTGACTTCTTTGTCGCTGGCGTAGGAACGGGCGGAACTTTGACAGGCGTTGGCGAATACCTTAAGGAAAAAAATCCCAACATAAAAGTCGTGGCCGTTGAGCCTGCCACAAGCCCGGTTCTTTCCAAGGGAACGGCCGGCGTGCACAAAATCCAGGGAATCGGCGCGGGATTCGTTCCCTCCGTCCTTAACACAAAGGTTTACGACGAAATCATTCCGATTGAAAACGACGACGCCTTTGCCGAAGGACGCGCCTTTGCCCAAAGCGAAGGAATCTTGGTCGGCATTTCTAGCGGAGCCGCGCTTAAGGCCGCGACGATTTTGGCCAACCGCCCCGAAAACAAAGGAAAGACAATCGTAGTCCTTTTGCCGGATTCTGGCGACAGGTACCTTTCAACTTCCCTTTTTAGCGGAAATTAAAGGCAGCCGCCCGCGCGCGACCGCTCGATGTTTTCTTTGGAGTAAACGCAACCACAGTAGTCTTGACGGTAAAGGCCGTATTCCTTGGAAAGCTCCAGGCTGCGCTTGTAGCCGTTCTTTTTTTTAAAGTCGCTTGTAAGCCAACGCGGTGCGGACAGCGCGATTGAGGCGTCGGAGTCTTGGGCTTGCGCGGCGTTTTTGGCGCGCTCTTCCAATGCGCGGCCAATCTCGTTTATCTTCCGCGCGTCCTTGTGGGGGCTTATGCTAAGAGTGGTGGTGAACCAGTCAAAGCCGTTTTGCCGCGCGTATTCGTAGGCCTTTTCCATTCGCAATTGGTAGCAGCGGCGGCAGCGCTCGCCTCGTTCCGGCTCGGACTGCAAATTGTCGCGCTCCGCCTGAACCGCGTCAAAAAATTCCCGCGGCTCATAAGCTGCTTCTTGCAAGACCGCCCGCGCGCCTTCTTGTTTTTCCAAAAAGCGCGGCAAAAAATTTTTAAGCTCGCCAAGGCGGCGATGGTACTCCTCCGCCGGGTGAATGTTGGGATTATAATAGTAGATTGTGATGTCAAAAAATTTCAGCAAATATTCCAGCGTGTAGCTTGAGCATGGCGCGCAACAAGCATGAAGCAAAAGGCGCGTTTTTTTTGAATTTCCGCCATTACAGCTTGCTGCCGCCGCGTTTTGGGCTTGCAAACAGCCAGCGCCTGAGATTTTGTTCAATATGTCGTCGCAGATGGCTTGATAGTTTTCTTTTTTGCCGTCTTCTTCCATAAATGCAATTGTAGCGCAAATTCAAAAACTGTGGTATAATATAAAAGGATTTTTTTGTTGTTTCAAACGCGGTTTTTTTAGTCAACAAGGAGTTTCATGCTCGGCGGTTTCTTGAACATAACGCTGTTTTCTCTCGGAATAATTTCCATCGCGTTCGCCCTTGCTTTTTTCTTTCAAAAAAACGGATACCTATACACGCGCATATTCACTATTTTATTTGGGTGCGCCGTTTTCTTAAGTTGCGCGGGCCACTCAGTATTGGCGTTGACCGCGGACTTAAGGTACGCGCCAATTCTTCATGCCATTGGATTGATTGGAATAGACAGCTTTTTGCTTTTTGAGTTGGCTTTTCTATTCTATGACATGAATGTAAAGCGCATTGTTGCCACAATCCCAATAGCCGCGTTCGCAATTTTTGAATTCCTGGACATTTTGTTCCACATTGGAAAAAATTGCTTCATTTACATAAACCGCCAATTCTACACAAGCTATGAGCTTAAGAACCTTTTTTCATACATTTTTCATTACTGCTACATCTTCGCGATTGCAATTTTTCTCCTGATTTTCTCCGTCCGCTGGTACAAGGAAAAAACGATCAAGCGCGAAAAAAGGTTCGGCTTGCATGTAATTTTAGCCAACTTGTTGATTTTGTTCTTTGACGCGCTCAGCATTGCCAGCAACATGTCGCTTATTGAACAAAGCCCTAACTTTGCCTATTGCGCCGCCATCACAGTTGTATTTTTCATTTGGTATGTTCAAGTGAAAAAATATTCTTCTTTCGTTCCTTCCGTGCAAAATGTCAGCAAAGAAGTTTTCAAAATGATTGACATTCCTGTATTGATTTTTGACATGAACGGAAATCTTGACCTTTACAATTCCGCCGCGGATTGGGAACTAAAAATTGATGGAAACAAAAAAAACACATTGCGAGACTTGTTCAACTTGACCGACGTTGAAGCCTTGCGTATTTTGGCAAAAGCGAACCGCGCCGAAAACGGACGCTTTGACACAACGATAAAAGCCACCGGAAAAAAACGCGCCGTGTCCTTCTTTGTAAAAATCGACTACACTGGCGAAGCCTTTTGCCTCATCATGACAGTCAACTTTCAAATTCCAGAGGAATTAAAATGAACTCATACACGCGGCAGCAAATTTCAATCATAGTCGTCTTCAGCATAGCGGCAAATATCTTGGGCCGTTTTTTCACCGACACCTTTTCGCTTCCCTTGTTGTTGGATTCTTTTGGAACAATTTTTACAGCCTACTGCCTTGGACCTTGGTGCGGAATTATCGTCGGCGTTTCGGTGAATGTTTTTCACGGCCTCTTTGACCCAACGCTTTTCGCTTTGGCCGTAAATTCGATTTGCATTTCTCTTATGGTCGGATTCCTTTCAAAAAAAGGCTGGATGAATTCTCTCCTGCAAACAATGTCTCTAAGCATCTTGGTCGCACTCGCTTGCGTAGTCATATCATGCGCCTTGGACTTTGTTTTTTGGAACGGAAAAATCGGGAACATTTGGGGCCAGGGAATTTGCGACATGATGGAAAGCTGGGGCGTTCCTCTTGTCCTTAGAGTCATTGCGGGACAATTTTATGTTGACTTTTTGGACAAGGTTGTCACGCTTTGCTCCGTCTTTTTTTTCATTCGCGTTTACAGGCTTGTCAAAGGCTGGCTGCCCAATTGCCTTAAACGGCAAAAAGGCGCGGCGGCACTTCTCTTTGTCGCGGCCCTAAGCCTTGCCGCTTCGCAAACGGCAAGCGCGCAAAGCAGGGACTACAATTCATTTGTCCATGTAATCTACAACAAAGAAAACGGATTGCCCGGCGGCAAGGCAAACGACATCGCTTCCACCAACGACGGAATTTTGTGGATAGGAACCTATGAAGGCTTGTATCGCCACAACGGCCACGAGTTCCGCTTGATGAATGAATTTGATTCCGTCAAAGCCGTGCGATGCCTTTATGTAGACGACGAAGGCCGCCTCTTTGTAGGAACAAACGACAACGGCCTTTCAATCGTAATCAACGAAACGGTTTGCAACACCCTTGAAGAAAAGGACGGCCTTCCCAGCGATTCAGTCCGCTCCGTGATTCGCGCGTCAAACGGCCTGTATTATGTCGGAACTGCGGAAGAAACCGCAATTCTTTCCATCGCCGACGGCCTTAGCATTTGCAAGACACTGCCGCAAATCGAAGGCGCCATTAGAATCACCGCGGACGGCCGCGAAAACATTTGCGCCGTGACTGTTGGCGGCGAAATGTTCTTGATTCACGGAACTGAAGTCGTTTGGTCGTCAAAAGGCCTCAAGGAAAAATTTACGGCCGCGACATTCGCGCCGGACGGACTTTTGTACACCGCCACGGAAAGCGACAAGGTAATGGTCTTTTCTGTCGAAGGCGAAAACGACGGCGACGTTTTTTCGCTCGCCAAAACAAAAATTCTTTCTTGCGGACACTTGCGCCATGTCAATTCCATCGACTTTTTTGACGAAGTGGCGTTTTTAAGCGCGGACAACGGCGCGGGCTTTATAGAATACGGAAGCTTTAGCGAAATAGAAACCGGCGCCTTCAACAATTCCATCGACAACATGACAGAAGACTACCAAGGAAACTTGTGGTTCACCTCCTCGCGCCTGGGCCTTTTAAAATTATGCGGCACTTCCTTTTCGGAAATCTATTCCTCCGCCGGACTGCCGGAAGCGGTTGTAAATTCCGTCGCGCGTTTTAACGACATCTTTTACTTTGCCACCGACGAAGGGCTTACGGCCATCGACCCAAACTCAGTCAAGGCGATAGAAAACGCGCTCACAAAAAAGCTTTCAGACACAAGAATCCGCTGCCTTTCAACCACAAAGGCCGGCGACATGTGGATAAGCACAAAGACAAAAGGCTTGGTTTTTGCCGGCCTGGACGGAAGCGTGGCGAGTTACGGCGAAGGCCACGTTTGGCGAATGTCAACGGAGCTTTCTGACGGAACGATAGCCGCCGGCGGAAATGACGGAATCATTTTTATAAAGGACTCAAAGATTGTTTCTTGGCTGGGCGTAAACGACGGCTTTGAAAACTCGGTGGTTTTAACCATCAACGAAAACATTGACGGCAGCGTTTTTGCCGGAACCGACGGCGGCGGAATCGCGGTCATTGAAAAAGTTTTGGAGGAAGGCCAAAAGGCCCAAGGCGGCGGCGGGAAAGAAAGCTGGCGCTTGAAAAAAATTCTAAAGCGCGACGCGGACGGACTGTGTTCCAACGTAATCCTTAGAACCGTCAACGACTATGACAGAGGCGTTCCAACCGGCGGCGTCTTTGTAGTCACAAGCAACGGGCTATGCTACCTTAAGAAGAACGGCGACTCATGGAAAGGCCGCATCCTTTCAAACTTTCCTTTTTCAAACAACTACGACATGGTGATCCGGCCAAACAAAGACGTTTTTGTTTTGAGCAGCGCCGGCATTTTTGTAGTGAACCGCGACGATTTGCTTAACGGCGGAAAACTGGACTACGAGCTTTTGGACTTAAAAAAAGGCCTTCGCGGCTCGCTCACTTCCAACTCGTGGAACTATCTTGACAGCAAAGGCAACCTTTACCTTTCTTGCGACATCGGCGCAAGCAAAATCAATTTAAACAGCTACAACAAAAGCGAACGCTCGTACCGCATCCAACTAAAGTCCATTCTTGTTGACGGCAAGCGCCATATAGTGCAAAAAGACACGCCGTTTGTGATTCCAGTGGACAGCGACAAAGTTGAAATACTTCCAGAAATAATAAACTATTCCGTAAACAATCCGTATCTAAGCCTCTACATGGAAGGCATTGACGAGCGGCCAAACATAATGCTCCAAAGCGAGCTTTCAAGCCTAATCTACACAAACCTAAAAGCCGGAACATACAATTTGCGCATCGCCGTTCTAGACTCCAAGGGCTTGAACGTAACCGAAGAATCTGTTTACAAAATCATAAAGGCGTTTCAAATTTACAACAACTGGTGGTTCAAGCTCTACACCATCAGCGTGTTTGCGCTTGCGATCGCTTGGTTCACATGGTTCTTGAGCTCGTCGCTCTTGCGCCGGCGCATGGAAAACCAAGCGCGCGAAATGAAAGAAATTCAACGCCAAGTGCGAATAGGAAACGAAACGATTTTCTCAATCGCAAACGCGGTCGAAGCGCGCGACAAAAGCACCGGAAAACATTCTTTCCGAGTGGCCGAATATTCCGTGCTTATAGCGCGCGAGCTGGGCTTTAGCGAAAAGGAATTGGACTCGCTTCACAAAACCGGCCTCTTGCATGACATTGGAAAAATTGGCGTTCCAGATTCCATCTTGAACAAGCCAGACCGTCTTACGCCCGAAGAATACGCTGTGATGAAAACGCATGTGGACATCGGCGGCGAAATTCTAAAAGACTTCTCTTTGGTGGAACGCGTCGCCGAAGGAGCTAAGTTCCACCACGAGCGTTATGACGGAACGGGCTATCCAAACGGCCTCAAAGGCGAAGAAATTCCGCTAAACGCGCGCATAATCGGAATCGCCGACGCTTTTGACGCGATGACAGCCAACCGCGTTTACCGCAAAGCCATGGACAAAGATTATGTCATTGCGGAACTGAAGCGCTGCTCTGGAACGCAATTTGACCCCGGATTGGTGGACATTATGCTTGAGCTGATAGAAAACGGAAGCCTTAACGTTTTGACGACACTGGAAACATCAGGACAAGGAGAGTAAATGAAAAACAAGTACATAACCGCCTCCGTCACCGCGCTTCTTTGCGTGGCCGCGATGTTTTTTGGAAAAAAATTTTTGCTCAAGGATTATTCCTACAAAACAATAAAAGTCGGCTTTGTCTACATCGGCGACGCGGGAAACGCCTACACCAATAATTTCATTCGCGCGCAAATAGAACTGGAAGAAGCGCTAAAGGAAAAAATTCAAACAGTCGCAAAATACAACATCCTTGAAAGCGATTGCGACAACGCCATCTATGATTTGATAGAGAAAAAATGCGACTTGATTTTTACGACAAGCTACGGATACAGCCAAAGCGCCAAAAGAATCGCCGCCGAGCATCCAGAAATCCAATTTTGCCAAGCCACAGGCGACCAAGCGAACGTGGCTCCAATTCTTCCCAACTTCCATAACTTTATGGGAACGATTTACCAAGGCCGCTACACTGCCGGCGTTGTCGCAGGAATGAAACTGCTTGACTTGATTTCAAAAGGGCAAATTGCGCGGAATCGAGCCAAAATCGGTTATGTCGCCGCCTTCCCCTACGCGGAAGTCATTTCCGGCTACACGGCATTTTTCATGGGAGCGCGCAGCGTGATTCCAGAAGCCACAATGGTAGTCCGATACACAGACACATGGAGCAATTACGTCACCGAAAAAAAATGCGCCGAAAAGCTGATTTACCAAGACGGCTGCGTCATAGTTTCCCAACATTCCGACACGACAGGTCCTGCGATAGCTTGCGAAGAAGCCAGCTCAAAGCGCGGCAAAACAGTTTTTCATGTTGGCTACAACCAAAGCATGATTGACGTCGCCCCCAAAACCTCGCTTGTCTCTTGCAGAGTCAACTGGGCTCCATACATCATAGACGCTTGCAAAGCCGTTCTCCAAAACAAAGCAATTGAAAGCGTGGCGAAAACACAAATTAAAGGCTGCGACGCGACGGCCGGTTTTGAAAAAAACTGGATAGAAATGATTGGACTGAACACATTAATCGCGGCTCCCGGCAGCAGCGAAGAAATGGAAAAAATCATCAAGCAATTTAAATCCAACTCAATAGAAGTGTTCAAAGGAAACTATATCGGAGAAAACCCTTTTGACAAGAACGACATTTGGGATTTAAGAACTCCATTCCCAGAAAACAAAAGCCGCAGCGCGCCAAGTTTTTGCTACGTTTTGCGCGACGTGATAGAAATAAAATAAAAGGCCGCGCGGCCTTGCCCGCAAACTTTGCGGCCTTGCCCGGAACTTTGCGGACGCAACTTTGCAAGTCTTGAACGGCGCGCTATTTTTCTATATAATGGAACAATGTTCCGTATTTATGTTGAGCGTCAAAAAGGCTTTGAAAACGAAGCCCGACGCATTCTTTCCGACGTCAAAAATTTTTTGGGCGTAAGCTCTGTAAAGAGCGCGCGTTATCTAAACCGCTATGACATTGAAAATGTCATGCCGGCCGTGGCCAAGACCGCCGTTCAGCGAATCTTTTCCGAACCGCAATCCGACAGCGTAATCTACAACCAGTTGAGCGTAAAGGCCGGCGAAACCCAAATCATTTGGGAATACCTTCCTGGCCAGTACGACCAGCGGGCCGACAGCGCCGAGCAGTGCCTTAGCCTTTTGCGAAAGAGCTTGGAAAAATCCGTCGAGACAGGCAAAGAGCCGCCCCGCGTCCGCTGCGCCAAAATCGTAATCCTTACAGGAAAAATTTCGGCCAAGGACGTCCAAAAAATCCAAAGCTATTTGGTGAACCCCGTAGATTCCCGCTTGGCTTCGGAGGAACTTCCTTCAACCTTAAAAATGAAAACAGAACAGCCCGGCGACATTCCCGTTGTTGACGGCTTCATAAAATTCAAGAAGGCGGAACTTGAGTCCTACTTGCAAAAGATGGGCTTGGCGATGGACTACGCCGACATAAAATTCCTGCAGGACTATTTTGCCAAGGAAGGCCGCGACCCGACCGAAACGGAAATCCGCGTCCTTGACACATATTGGAGCGACCACTGCCGCCACACGACTTTCTTGACGGAACTAAAGGACATAAAGATAGAGAAGGGCCCTTACGAAAAGTTGATTAAGGCCTCGCTCAAAGAATACACCGACATGCGCGCCGACCTTTACGCCGGACGCAGCGACAAGCCCGTCACCTTGATGGACATGGCCGTCATCGGAATCAAGCATCTTAAAAAAGCCGGAAAACTCGCCGACCTTGAGCAAAGCGAGGAAATCAACGCCTGCTCGGTTTACATCGACGTCCACTACACAACCGACGAAAAGGGAAGGAAAATAGACCCCTCTTCAAAGAAAGCCACCGAGCGCTGGCTCTTGATGTTCAAGAACGAAACGCACAACCACCCGACCGAAATCGAACCCTTCGGCGGCGCGGCCACTTGCATTGGCGGCGCCATTCGCGACCCGCTTTCGGGACGCTCTTGGGTTTACCAGTCAATGCGCGTCACCGGAGCGGCCGACCCGACAGTTCCGTTGAACAAAACGATAAAGGGAAAACTCCCGCAACTAAAGCTTTGCCGCGAATCCGCCCAAGGCTTTTCGAGCTACGGAAACCAAATCGGCTTGACCACAGGCCAAGTCCACGAAATATACCATCCCGGATACGCGGCAAAGCGCATGGAGCTTGGCGCGGTGATCGCGGCCGCGCCGGCCAAAAACGTTGTCCGCGGAACGCCGCAGGCCGGCGACATAGTGATTTTGCTTGGAGGCGGAACTGGCCGAGACGGAATCGGAGGAGCGACCGGCTCTTCTAAAGTCCACACGGAAAAATCCGTAACAACCGCCGCCGCCGAAGTCCAAAAGGGAAACGCCGTCGAAGAGCGAAAGATTCAGCGCTTGTTCCGAAACGAAGACGTGAGCCTTATGATTGTCCGCTGCAACGACTTTGGAGCGGGCGGAGTGAGCGTCGCCGTCGGAGAGTTGGCGCCAGGCTTGGACATCAACCTTGACGCCGTTCCCAAAAAGTACGAAGGCCTTAACGGAACCGAGCTTGCCATTTCCGAAAGCCAGGAGCGAATGGCCGTTGTCGTCCGTCCCAAGGATGTAAAGAAATTCATCAAGGCCGCGGCCGCCGAAAACCTTAACGCTGTTGTAGTCGCGACAGTCACCGACACAAACCGTTTGGTGATGACCTGGCGCGGCTCTGTAATCGTAAACATAGCCCGCGAATTCTTGGACGCGGCCGGAGCGCGCCACGAGGCCAAGGCTTTGATAGAAAGCCCCGCCGCGCCGGCGTCTTCTCCGCTTTTAAAGCCGCTTTCTTCCACCGCCAAAAAATTGGGAACTGGCGCGACTTCAGCCGCCTTGCAAAAGGCTTGGATTCAAAACATGGCCGACTTGGCCTGCTGCTCCCAGCGCGGCTTGGGCGAGCGCTTTGACGGCTCAATCGGATCCAGCTCGGTATTGTTCCCCTACGGCGGCCGCTGGCAGTCCACTCCCGAAGCGGGCATGACGGCAAAGATTCCGGTAATGTCGCCGCGCGAAACTAGCACCGTAAGCTTTATGGCATACGGCTTTGACCCGCGCGTATGCGAATGGAGCCCTTGGCACGGCGCGCAAGTCTCTGTCATTTCAAGCTTGGCCAACCTTTTGTGCTTGGGCGCGGATCCGCTAAAAGCGCGGCTTTCGTTCCAGGAATTCTTTGGCCGAGCCGTAGACCCAAAAACTTGGGGCTACCCGGCCGCCGCCTTGCTTGGTTCCATCACCGCGCAAAACGCGATGGGAACCGCCAGCATCGGAGGCAAGGACAGCATGAGCGGAACTTTTGAAAAGCTCAACGTTCCGCACACATTGGTAAGCTTTGCCGTCGGCCACGGAGAAGTCCAAGACGCGCAAAGCGGCTCCTTCAAAAAAGCCGGCTCCAACATTTACCTTGTAAAGCTTCCTTATTCAGAATTGCTGGCTCCCGACTACGAAGCCTTTAAGAAAAACTGCCAAACGATTTTAGCCTTGAACAAGGCCGGAAAAATCCGAGCGCTCTATCCTGTCCGCGCCGGCGGAATCGCCGAGGCCGTCACCAAGATGGCGATGGGAAACAGAATCGGAGCGGAAATAATTCGTCCCGCGAAGGCCAAGGATTTGTTCGTTCCCCTTTACGGCTCGATTGTCGTTGAGACGGAAGAAAATTTTGGCGAAGAGAATTTCGCGCAAGGAACATTGAGCCTTTTGGGAAAGACAATCGCCGAAGAGAAAATCATCGTGGTCGGAAAGACAAAGGCCACGACTACGGCCATAAAGCTTTCGGACGCGCAAAAGGCTTGGGAAAACACTTTGTCGGAAGTGTTCCCGCAAACAAGCGGCGCGGAAAAGCAGGAAGAGCTTCCCGACTTTGCCAAGGACGTTCACTCGTCGTTGAGCGACGCCCGCGCAAATCCCAGCTTTAACATTTGCAAAAAGCATCCGCGCGTTTTGATTCCGGTTTTCCCCGGCACAAACTGCGAGTACGACATGGCCCGCGCCTTTAATTTGGCCGGAGCCGACACAAAGATTTTGGTCTTTAGGAACAACACTCCGCAAGCGCTTAGCGATTCGCTTGACGAGTTGGCCAGGGCGCTTAAGAAGGCGCAAATCTTGGCGCTTAGCGGAGGCTTTAGCGCGGGCGACGAGCCGGACGGTTCGGGCAAGTACATCGCCAACGTTTTGCGCGAAGGCCGCGTCGCCGAGCAAATAATGAACCTTCTTAAAAAGCGCGACGGCCTTGTTCTTGGAATTTGCAACGGCTTCCAAGCCTTGATAAAGACCGGCCTTGTTCCTTACGGAGAAATCCGCGAGCCCAGCGCCGAAATGCCTACGCTAACCTTTAACCAAATCGGCCGTCACATTTCGCGCATAGTCCGCACAAGAATGACAAGCGCGATGAGCCCCTGGGCCAAGAACGCCTCCGTCATCGACCAAAGAATTCACCTTGTTCCAATCAGCCACGGAGAAGGCCGCGTTATCATCAGCCCGCGACTGGCCAAGGAATTGTTCAACAAGGGACAAATCTTCAGCCAATACGTTGACGAAAAAGGAAACCCCGCGATTGTGGAACCAGACAATCCCAACGGCTCTATGTACGCGATCGAAGGAATGACCAGCCCCGACGGCCGCGTGCTTGGAAAGATGGGCCACAGCGAGCGAACAATCGGCAACGACTTGAACGGAGCCAGCGCCGACTTGATTAAAAACGTTGCGGGAAATCCTCTGACAAACAATTTTGAAAATTCTTGCCAGAACCTTTTTGCCGCCGGCGTGAGCTACTTTAAGTAAGGAATGTTATGATGAAAAAAAATTGTTTTGAAAAGCTCGCGGACAAAAATCGCATGGCCAACAAAGCCGCCGCGCTTTTTGTCGCCGCGCTTGCGCTTTTGGCCGCGGCCGCGCTTTGTTCCTGCTCAAAAAAAAGCTTGCCCGACGCCAACGGAGTGTATTCCGATTTTGACAGCGCCCTAAGCGCGGCCAAAAAAAGCGGCAAAAAATTGTTGCTCTTTTTTACCAAGCTTGAAGACGGCGGCTTTAACCAAACGATTGCGACCGATGTCCTTGGAGCGGCGGACTACAAAGAAATTCTTGGACAAGAATTTGAAAGCTGCCGAATCGACTACAGCCGCGAGCGCTTTTCAAGAAAATCTGAAAGCTTCAACGAAGCTCAAAACGACCGCGACATGAGGACCGCCGTCATTTACGGCGCGGAAACCACGCCGGCCGTTTATGTTTTGACAAAAGAAGGCTATGTGCTTATGAACATAACTTATCTTCCTGTCAAAAACCCCAAGGAATTTTTTGAAGTGATTCAAGGCGACCGCGAAAACATAAACGCGATGGAAACATTGCTGTCAGAAATTGAATCGGCCAAGGGGCTTGAGCGCGTCAAAAAAATCGACGAGCTGTATGAAAAAACTTCAACAAACTACCGCTATCAATTGCGCGCTTTGTGCGACCAAGTAATAAAGCTTGACAAAAAGAACAACAGCGGTTTGGTCGGAAAGTATTTGCTCGCCCGGGCCTCCACAAAGGCAATGGACTGCTACCTTCGCCGCGAGCCGGAAAAAGCTGTGGAAGCCTACCTTGAGCCGCTCAAATCCAGCTTTCTTTCTGTTGAAGAAAAACAGCGCAGTTACTTCGCCGCCGCCTACATCACCGGCAACAACGGCCAAAGCGTTGAAAATTCAAAGAAAATCATCGGCTACCTAAAGTCCGCGATAGAATTGGACGAAAAATCGCCGCTCGCCGAGCGCTGCAAATTTTTGCTTGAGCGCCAAGAACGCATCTTGGCCGGACAAGAAGAAACGGCGGCTAAAAAAGCGGCCGAAGAAGCCGAGCCAGACGCGGAGAACAACGCCCAAGAATGAGCGAACCTCCATCTGTCTCCGACATTTCAATTCCCGCGCTAATAATATCGGCCGCGACTCTGATAACGCTTTCGATGTTGTTTTCAATCAGCGAAAGCGCTTTTTTGTCCGTCAACAAACTTCGTCTTAGAGTTCGCTGCCGTTCTGGAGACAAAAAGGCCTTGCGCGTCGCCAAGCTGCTCAAGAACAAGGAACGGATGATAAACACGCTGCTTGTTTCAAACGACTTGGTGAACGTGTTGCTTAGCGCAATATTGACCGCTTTCGCGTTAAAGGTTTTTGGAAGCAAGGCGATCGCAATCACAACATTCATCACAACTTTATTGCTTTTGATTTTTGGCGAAATTACGCCTAAAGCCGTTTGCACGCGCCACCCGGATCCAATAGCATACGCGCTGGGCGGCTTTGTTGAATTTGTCGTTTTCGCCATGACCCCGATTGTTTTTGTTTTTACGGCGGCGTCGCGTTTTTTTCTTTTTTTTCGCGGAATTAAAATCAAAAGCGAATCGCAAGCATTCACAGTTGAAGACATAAAGACATTTTTGGATGTCAGCGCCGAAAGCGGAATAATTGTTCCTGGCGAAAAGACGCTTATGAACCGCGTTTTTAAATTCACCGACCTTGAAGCGCAAGACATAATGATTCCCCGAAAAAAAATTCAATTCGCCCATATCGACGACAGCTATGACAAGGTTTTGGAAATGAGCAGGCGAACTTTGTTTTCGCGCTTTCCAGTTTACCAGCGCGACATAGACGACATTGTTGGAACTGTTTACATAAAGGACCTTCTTTTTTATTCCGGCGACAAAAGCTCATTCTCATTGCGCAGCGTGATGCGCCCGCCGCTGTTCATTCTTGGAACAAAAAACATGTCGTCCACCCAACAAATCTTGCGCGAAAACCGGCAGACGATGGCGATTGTTGTTGACGAATATTCCGGCACAGAAGGAATTTTGACAAAGGAAGACATCGCCGCCGAAATGTTTGGCGCGGGCATTTCAGAATTCTCAAAGTCCGCCAACCATTCTTCTTCCATCCCAACAGACGCCGATGAATTTACGCTCGAAGGAAGCACGCGCCTTTCGGACATCAACGAAGCGCTCAGAACGAATCTAACTTCCAAAATAAATGAAAGCATCGGCGGCTGGATCATGGAAAGGCTTGGACGCATCGCCGAGCCGCGCGACAAAGTAAATTTTGAAGGCTGGAATTTTATCGTTCAATCGATGGACGGATTAAGAATACAAAGCGTCCAAGCCGTCCGTTCCGAGCGCGCGGAGGCCGAAGAATGAACTGGACAAAAATATTGGGAACAGTAGGCCTTTTGTCGCTTTTGGTGTGGCTCATCGCTTTTTTTGCAGGAAGCGAAACAGCCTTCCTTTCAATGACAAACATCCGCTTGCGAAAAATGTTGCGCGCCCGAAAGCCCGGCGCAAAAAGAGTGGCCAGGCTTCACAACGATATGGACGGCCTTTTGACAATCGTCCTTGTAGGAATAAATTTCATCAACACGCTCGCCTCCGCTATCGCCACCGCGCTGGCGATTGAATTGGTCGGCAACAAGGGCGTGGCAATGGCAACCGCGGCGATTACTTTTTTTGTGACTGTCTTTGGCGAAATAATGCCAAAAACAATAGCCGGCCTTGAAGACAACACTGACAAAATCGCCGCTCGAAACGCGGTTCCCTTGGAATTTTTGATGAAAGCGTTTTGGCCGCTTGTTTGGGCTCTTTCCCAAGTGTCAAAGGGAACCGCTTTTTTGGTCAGCAAAATATGGAAAGAAGACAACGCCATCGTGCAAGACGGCGAGCTTAAGGCTTTGATTCAAGCGGGCGCGGACGACGGCGCCTTGGAAAAAAGCGAAAGAAACATGCTCAACAAAATTTTGGAAATTTCAGACTTGACCGTGCACAACATTATGAAACACCGTTCTCTTGTAACATACCTTAACGAAAGCGACACAAGGGAGCGTGTCATTGAAGCCTTTAAGCAATCCGGATATTCGCACTTGCCTGTATACAAAGATTCAAAAGAAAATGTCACCGGCGTCTTGTATTACAAGGATGTTTTGTTTGAAAAAAAATTGCCTGGAGCGTTTTTTATCGTAGACTACATGACCGCTCCCCTTTATGTTCCTGAAACATTTTCAGTAATAGAATTGATTCAAACGCTAAAAAAAGAAAACCGTTCGTTTGCCGTCGCGCTTGACGAGCAAGGCTGCACTGCGGGAATTGTCACGCTAGACGACGTGATGCGCGGCTTATTCGGCAGAATGAGCGACGCGGGAAACAAGCATCAAGAAATTCCGGCGGAAGAAAGAATAAAAATCATTTCGCCAAAAGAATTTTTGGTTCCGGGCGACATGCGCTTGAATGACTTGAACGCAATCTTAAACTTGAATTTATCAAGCGAAGATTACGACACGCTTGCCGGATTCTTGATGGAAAAGTTTGACGCGCTTCCTTCTTCTGGAGAGGCGGTTCGAATATCCCGCGCGCTTTTTGTGGTCGAAGACCAATCGCAGCGCAGGATAAAAACGGTCAGGATAAAGCTTTAAGCTTTGACGGCCTCAACGATAAGTTTTGCCGTTCCTTCAAGTCCCGCGTAAGAACTGTTCAGCAAAATGTCATAGTGCTCATAGGCTCCCCATGTCCATTCCGTGAACGTGTTGTAGTGGTTGGCGCGGCGCTTGTTCACTTGGGTGATTGTCTTTTTTGCGTCTTTTTCAGGAATGCCGTAAGCCTCAATCGCGCGCTTGATTCTATCGTCGGGGTTGGCGTAAATGAACAAATTGAGCATGTCGTTGTCGTTGAAGTCTTCGCTGGAGTGAAGAATGTAGTCAGCGCAACGGCCAACGATTACGCAAGGCGACTCTTTGGCAACCTTTAGAATAATTGTCCTTTGAGCGTTAAAGATTTGGTCAACCAATGGCAGCGTGTTCGGTGTGGCCGCCGCCGCGTAGTTGCTGGAATAGTTTGAGCCAAGCATCATGTTGTAAAACCAACCGCTGGAAAGGCTTTGCTCGCTTTTTTCGATGAACTTGGGAGAAAGCCCGCTTTCGTCAGCGGCCAAATCGATAAGCTGCTTGTCGTAATACTTCCAGCCCAATTGTTCCGCGACCATTTTTCCGATGGCGCTTCCGCCGCTTCCGTGTTCACGGCTTATGGTAATTATCTTTTTCATTTTCACCTCTATAAACTCGCGCTTGTATTATAACACACTGCGCTTAATTTTACTAGTAAAACTACCAAGAAATTCTTAAAGAAAGCTCAAGGTCAAGGCAGACAATTTGATTTCCGCCGCCAGCGTTTAAAACTTTTTTATAATCGACTTCCCCGCTTTTCTTCTGATACATCGTACCATCGCTTTCCCTCGTGATTAAAAACGAACACGCTTGGCAAAACGAAAGATTGTCTTGCAACTTTATTTCTGTCCTTATAGTTTGGCGGAACGCGAAAAAACCCGAAAACGCGACTTCCTTAAAATCCCTTTTGTTGGTCAAGTGCCTGTCAAAATCCAGCAATATCGAAAGCAAAGACACTTCGCTTGCCAGCGAAAGCGAAAAGTTTGAAAGAATGTTAAAGTCAGCTCGAACGCCTGTCCACAAGAACATATTGTATACTTTGTATTCTATAACAGGGCTGCTTCCAAATTCAAAGACTGTTCGTGAAGTCACATCGGCATACGACGCGATTCTGTTCCGTTCAGAGTTGTAATTGCCGTACCACCCTATTCCGCCTGCAGCCTGAAAATTCATGCATTGAACAAAAAAAGAAAGAAGGGGCGTCAGCGTGAAAAAATTTGTCGGATAGAACTTATATCCGCCCTGAATCTCAAAGTCATAACCTGCGATTCCGGCAAAAATGGAATTTAAGGAAAGGCTGTGTTCGGAATAATCCGTTTTTGTATAAATGTCTCCATTTGAACACCAAGCGTCATTTTGCCAATCTGAATCTTTCAATGTGCCGCTTCTTTGGGGAACAAAAAACTTGCTCAAAAATTTCAATTCAATTCTTTTTGTCGAAGCGCAAAAATCAAAGCCTGTATAAAAAACAGGCGCAAGCTCGTAATTAAGCTCGCTTTCTTTGTAGCGCAAGCCGTCGCTAGTTCTATTCGCCCAAACAATTTCATCGTAAACGCCAAGCCTGGCGCCAAATTTTCCTTCCAGCGAAAAATTCCACTTGCCTGCCGCATTTGCTTGCGAAAAAGCGGGAACTGCTAAAAACAAGAAAACAATAAACGATGTCAGAGAAAATATTTTTTTCAACTATTCAACGGGTCCACGCCAAAAACTTTGGCCAGCTGCTTTCGCGTAACTTCCAAATCCTTGGGATAGGGAGCGACAAATTCAACTTGCTGGCCGCTTGCCGGATGCGTGAAAGAAATTTTCCAAGCGTGAAGCGCAAGGCGGTCTATCAAAGGCCGCTCGCTTTCCGGGTCGCCGTTCCAGCGCTTTTTTAGTTCCGAAAGATAAACGCCGCGCTGGTTTCCGCTGTAAAGGGGGTCGCCGACAATCGACAAATTGTTGGCGCTCAAGTGCGCGCGGATTTGGTGGGTGCGCCCTGTAAGCGGCCGCGCTTCCAGCCAAGAAAAAGGCCCGCATGCTCCAATAAAATGAAATTCTGTCACGGAAGGCTTTCCATGCGTCTTGCTGACAACCGTTCTGTGGCGGGCGTCTCCGTCGGGCATTAGCGCAAGGCTCACCTTAAGGTCTTGCCAAAGGGGGCGGCCGCGTACAAGGCAATGGTAAACCTTATGAACGCTCCTTCCGGCAAATTGCGCGCATAAATTTTTGTGCGACTCGGCGTTGCGCGCGTAGACAACAATTCCGCTAGTGTCCTTGTCAATTCTATGGACTGCAAAAAGCGCGCCAAACTCTTTCTGCGCCAAAAGGTCCAGCCGAGGGGCTTCTTCGTCGTAGCGGTCGGCGGCCACGCAAAGGCCGCTTTTTTTGTTCAAAACAATTATGTCGTCGTCAGCGTGAATTAAATTGTAATTTGGAGTTGCTTTCATAGCGATTATAGTATAAAATATATTGCAACTAAAATCAATTTTTTTTGTCTAATTTTATAGAGGAAAATATGTCTTCATTATATAAAGAGTATTTGGAAGAGCCGAGAGAATTCAACGGATACGAGGATTTAAAGGAACATTTCAAAATCAAGATTCCTTCAAATTTCAACTTTGCCTATGACATCGTGGACCGCTATGCAAATGACGAGCCAGATAAAAGGGCGCTTGTTTGGTGCGACGACCGCGGCGAAGAAAAGATTTTCACCTTCAAAGAAATTTCCGAAATGTCAAAAAAGACGGCCAACTTTTTGACCGCCCACGGAATCCGCAAGGGCGACGCGGTTTTGCTGATTTTGCGCCGCCGCTACGAGTTCTGGTACTTTATGCTGGCCTTGCACAGGATCGGCGCTATTGCAGTTCCGGCCACTGTAATGCTTCTTAAAAAGGATTTGGAATACCGCAACAACGCCGCTTCGATTAAGATGATTGTCTCTGTCGACGACGACAAGCTGATGAAGGAAATCGAATCCGCCATGCCCAAGTCGCCCACAGTAAAAAATTTGGTCACGGTCGGCGGCGACAGGCCTGGCTGGGTCAACTTCCACCGCGAGTTTGAATTTTGCCTTCCGATTTTTGAGCGCATCAGCGGTTCCGAGGGAACGACAAACGACGACGTAATGCTTTTGTATTTTACAAGCGGAACGTCGGGCTACCCAAAAATGGTCGGCCACAATTTCCTTTATCCGCTGGGCCACATCGTCACCGCGAAATTTTGGCAGAACGTCATTGAGGATGGCTTGCATTTGAGCGTGGCTGAAACCGGCTGGGGCAAGGCTGTTTGGGGAAAGCTTTACGGCCAGTGGATTGCCGGAAGCGCGGTATTTGTTTACGACATGGATTCCTTTAAACCTGACCTCATGCTTCAAAAAATCGCGCATTACAAAATCACCACTTTCTGCGCGCCGCCCACGGTCTACCGCTACTTGATCCGCCAAAACCTATCCAAATACGATTTGTCTTCGCTAAAATATTGCGTCACCGCCGGAGAGGCTTTGAACGCCGAAGTTTACAACCGCTTTTACGAGCAGACCGGAATCAAAATGTTTGAGGCTTACGGCCAGACAGAAGCGACGGTCATCGTCGGAAACTTTCCGGGAATGGAGCCAAAGCCCGGCTCCATGGGAAAGCCCGCTCCCGGCTACGACGTCCGCATCGCAAAGCCCAACGGCGACACTTGCGGCGTGAACGAAACGGGCCAAATCGTAATCAACGTGGAAAAATCGCATCCGCTTGGCTTGTTCTCTGGCTACTACAAGGACGTGGTTCTTACGGCGGAAGCCTTTGACAACGGCGTTTACCACACCGGCGACACGGCCTACATGGACGAGGACGGCTACATTTGGTTTGTAGGCCGCGCGGATGACATCATTAAAAGCTCCGGCTACCGCATCAGCCCCTTTGAGGTTGAAAGCGTTTTGCAGCAGCACCAGGCGGTTTTGGAATGCGCGGTCACCGGCGTTCTTGACCCCAAGCGCGGCCAGCTTGTAAAGGCCACGATTGTCTTGAACAAGGGCTTTGAGCCGACCAAGCAGCTGGAAATTGAATTGCAGGAATTCGTCAAGAGCCAGACGGCCAGCTACAAGTATCCGCGCATCATCGAGTTTGTCGAGGAGCTTCCAAAGACAATCAGCGGAAAAATCCGCCGCGTCGAGATTCGCGAAAAAGACAATAAAGACAAAGAGGAATTATAAGAAAATAAAAACGCTCCCGCGCGAACCTGAACGTCAAATGCGCGGTTGCGCTTTTGAGGCGTAACAGCAAGCTCAACGCGCAAAGCGCTTTGCCGTTCAGAACCTCGCTCCGCGTTTTTTATTTTTTTTCAATACCTTAATTTATTCTTTACATTAACCGCAGGGCGGCGAGTTCATTCAAAACTTGCCGCTTGTTTTTTGTCCATTCGGGGGCGAGCAAAATCTTTTTGGGCCCGTCGCCGGTCAAGCGATGGACCACCATTTGCGGCGGCAGTAGCGGAACAATCTTTTTTAATAATTCAAAATATTTTTCTTTTGAAAGACATTCAAATTTGCCCGCCCTCCATTCCTTTTCCAAATCAGTTCCGGCCAAAACATACAAGACCGTAAGCTTTATTCCGTCCGAGCCTGCTTCCACAACGCGGCGGACTGACTCTAGCATGTCGCCGTCGCTTTCGCCGGGCAAGCCCAAAATCAATTGCGTCACGATGTGGACTGCGGGGCATTCTTTTTTTAGCGCGGCAACCGCGTCAAAGTAAACGCTTGTGGGGTAGCCGCGCCGCATCCAGTCCGCCGTTTTTTGGCGAGCGGTCTGAAGGCCCAGCTCCACCGTGACAAAAGTTTTTTGACAAAGCTCTTTTATGACGCCAATAATTTTAGGGCCAAGGCAGTCGGGCCGCGTCGCTATGTCCACGCCCACAATGTCAGGATCGGCGAGCGCGTCCAAGTATTTTTGCTTTAGAACAAGCGGGTCGCCGTATGTGTTGGTGAAGTTTTGGAAGTAGGCGATGTAGGCGGGAGCGGGAGCCGCGTTCCCGGCGCGGCCATGCGCTTTTTTTTGCACCAACAATTTGGCGCGCTCAAGCTGTTCCGCGATAGGAAGATTTTTTGGCGGAATGAAGTCGCCGCTACCGTTGGCCGAGCAAAAAATGCAGCCGCGCGTGTCCAGCGTTCCGTCGCGGGTGGGGCAGGTGCAGCCCGCGTCGACGGCAAGCTTGTAAACTTTGCGGCCAAACTTGTTTTTGTAAAAGTCAGAAAGCGTTATGGGCATATTTTTTGCGGGCGGCTTTATGGTCTTGCGAGCATTTCGCGCGAGCTCATTCCTTTATAAACCCGCGCGATTTTCCAACCACGATGTTCTTTTGAACCCATTCCCAAACGCGCGGCATGTTTTCTTTTAGCGGGCCTATGCGCTTTTCGACCATGGCGACTGTCGCGCCGGCTTCGGCCCAGGTTCCGCCAGTCAAAGAAAGCGAGTTGTTCAAAAAAGGCTCCAAGCGGTCCATGCAATTCGCGTAGCGGGATTCAGGCGTTTTAAATTGCTCAAACTCTTCCCAAAGCGCGCGGAGCTTTTGCGCGATGTCGTCCGGCAGCTGGCCGAACAATTTTTGCGCGGCGGCTTCTTCGCGCTCCTCTTTTCCGATGTTGGCGGCCGCGTCGTAAGCGAATGTGTCGCCCGCGTAGATTTCAACCAAGTCGTGCGCAAGGCAAAGAAGCGCCGCCTTTCGCTCGTCAACATCTTGGGCAAAATATTCTTTGAACAAAAGCGCCATCAGCGCGATTCGCCAAGAGTGCTCCGCGTCGTTTTGCGCTCGCGAGCCGTCGGCGATTTTTGTCCTGCGGGCGATCGAGTCCATCTCTTCCGCCAGCGCGGTAAACTTTAAAAGGCTGTCCAAGCGGCCGTCGTCAGAAGGGATAAACGCCGCGATGATTTCTTCAAATGGTTTTTCCATAAGGGCATTCTAGCGCTTTGCGCGCGCTTTTGCTAGAAGAATTTTATTCAACCGTTTGCTCTGGGCAAGCGCAACTGATCGCTTTTTTTCTGCTTATATTTCGGGGTGGCGGAACTAAAGTTCATATGGAACATCGCTGACATCCTTAACGGCCTGATGTCAATTCCCAACATCGTCGCGGTCCTGCTCCTTTCCGGAGTCATCGCAAGCGAGACCAAAAAATACGCCGGAAAACAGTTTTGGCTATGCCTTTTCAACAAAAACGTTTGTTTGCAAAAGCGCAAAAACGCCAAAGCTTGTCGCAAAGCCAATGACGGCGCCAGACAAAACATCCGTCAAAAAATGGTTCCCGCTCAACATGCGCAAGATCATAGTCAAAACGCAAAGAAAGAACGCGGCGCAGAGCAAGGGCTTCTTGTATTTTGAATCTGCCTTGCGCCAAACAAAACAGCCCAAAAGAAAAGCGAACGCGATAAATACCGCGGCGGAATGTCCGCTGGGCCACGACCTGCAAAAATCGCCTTCTGCGATTCCTTTGGCGCTTGGGTTTTCAAAATACATATACGGCCTGATTCGTCCGGCAAACGTTTTTAAAATTCGGT
Organism: uncultured Treponema sp.; assembly: GCA_900316905.1. Lineage (GTDB taxonomy): Bacteria > Spirochaetota > Spirochaetia > Treponematales > Treponemataceae > Treponema_D. The sequence continues at coordinate 74,609 of ONET01000001.1, read as the reverse complement.
AAACGCTGCCGGCGTAAAGCCAGCACAAGCCAAAAGAAAATGCGTCGCAAGCCGCGACTTTAAAAGCGCTTTTTTTATCTTCTGATTTTAAGAACACAAGCGCGCATGGCAAAATGGCTATAAGATTTGTCAAAAGCGCGACGCAATCAGCAAAGTCATCAAGCGCCTTATTGTATGGCCGCGCTAATTTCGCGTCAAAATCGTTCACATCCTCTATGCTGTAAACCTCGCCGCTCCAAGAAAGCGAGCTTCTAGGATGTTTTAAAAAAACGGAAAACCCTAAAAGCCCCAAGGCAAGCGCAAAAAGCGCCAGCAACTTTACGCATTGTTTTTTTGACATATGCCGCTTCCCGTTATTACGCGTTCAACTTTGCCAATTCCGCTTTGACAATCTCGACGGCTTTTGCGGCGGCTTGGTCGGCTGGAACCAACTGCGCGCCGCTCTCCGAGCGCAGCTTCATTTCCACGTTGGGAAGGTTTTTGTCGCCCACCACAATGCGGAGCGGAATTCCAATCAAGTCAAAGTCCTTGAATTTAACGCCGGGACGCTCCGCGCGGTCGTCAAGCAAAACGTCAACGCCTTGCGCCAAAAGCCCATCGTAAATCTTGTCGGCCGCCTCTTTCATCGCGCCTTCATACTTTATCGGAACAATCACAACCTGGAAGGGAGCCACAGTCATCGGCCAAATGATTCCGTTGTCGTCGTGGCGCTCTTCGATTATGCTGGCAAGCGTTCTGTCAACGCCGATTCCGTAGCAGCCCATAATCGGAGTGGCGGCCTTTCCATTTTGGTCAAGGTAGGTCACGTTCATGCTCTTTGTGTACTTGTCGCCAAGCTTAAAGATGTGGCCCAGCTCGTTGCCCTTTTTGCTGTAAAGCTCTTCGCCGCATTCGGGGCACTTGTCGCCTGGAACGACTGTCCTAAAGTCGCCGCAAGTCCAAACGCTAAAGTCGCGCAAGGGTTCAACGTGCTTTGCGTGGTAGCCTTCCTTGCTGGCTCCGATATATGCGTCGTGCATAAGCGCGACAAAGGCGCCGCTTGCGTCCATGTCGATTACGCTCTTGTCGGCGATGACAGGGCAGTTGCAGTTAAGCGGGCCTACAAATCCGTGCGGCGCGTTGGCGTACTTTACGATTTCGTCGTCGTTGGCCAAGCCCGCTTCGCTCGCCTTTAAGAAGGCGGCCAGCTTTGTGTCGTTCAATTCCAAATCGCCGCGAATCAAGACTACAAAGTAGCTGAGCGGGTAATACTTTCCGGCGTTGTCCTCAACGCGCTTAAATGATTCCGCTCCCTTAACGCCTGTCAAATCCAAAGCGCAGTTTGTGACGCGGCAGACAATCGCCTTGATGAACTGATTGCTCTTGGCGCCAAAGAATTTTTCCATGTCCTCAATGCTAAAGACGTTGGGCGTTGCGACTTCTTCCAGTTTTTCGTTTGTCGGAACGGAGCCGTTGGAGTCGGGCTTGCAGGCCGCCTTTTCAACGTTGGCCGCGTAGCCGCACTTGGGGCACAAAATCAAAGTGTCGTCGCCAACCGGAGACTCCACCATAAATTCTTCCGAGCCGGAACCGCCCATGCTGCCAGTGTCGGCCTTGACGGAAATTATCGAAAGGCCCAAGCGCTTGTAGATTTTTCTGTAAGCGGCGGCCACATTGTCGTAAGAGGCGTCCAACGAGGCTTGGTCCGCGTCAAAAGAATAGGCGTCCATCATCGTGAACTCGCGGCCGCGCATAACGCCGTAGCGGGGGCGAATTTCGTCGCGGTATTTTGTGTTGATTTGGTAGAGCGTCATAGGAAGCTGCTTGTAGCTTTCCAAGCCGTCGCGAACCAACGCGGTGAAGGCTTCTTCGGCAGTGGGGCTTACGACCATGTCCTGGCCGCCGCGGTTTTGGGGAGTCAGCATTTCGCCGCTCATCTTGTCCCAGCGTCCGCTTTCCTTCCAAATTTCCGCGGGCTGAATCACAGTCGGCTTCATCTCAAGGCAGCCGGCCTTGTCCAATTCCTCGCGGATTATGTTCATCACTTTTGTAAAAGACCTAAAGCCAATCGGCATGTATGAATAAAGGCCGTTGCCCAATTTTCGGATCATTCCGGAACGCATCATCAACTGGTGGCTTGCAATCACCGCGTCGTTAGGAGAGTCGCGGAGAGTTGAAATAAGAAATTTTGAAGTTTTCATACCGAACAATTATATAGAAAAAGTTGCAAGAATTCAATATAATGTATTGAAACAAGCGCGGACAATGCGGGGCGGGACGCAGAAAAAAAGACTTGGAAGGACCCGTCAGCAAACGGCTTGGCCGCAGGCAACAAGCCGAGAAGCGGCGACGGGAGGCTCCAAGGATTTTTTTCGTCGCTGGGACCCGCCTTTTAAGTCCGCGTTTTATTTGGAGACGCTATGAATTTTTTGCGATTTGACGACGTGCATTTTTCTTATCCCGCGGTGGAAGGCGACGTGGACGAGGACGGAAAGCAAATCCAGCCGCCGGTGATTTTTGACCATTTTAGCGCGGAGCTTCCAGCGGGCTTTGTAAGCCTTGTGGGCCCCAACGGAAGCGGAAAGTCCACCTTTATGCTTTTGGCCGCCGGCCGTGTTTTGCCGCAAGAGGGAACGGTCCAATTGCTGGGCCGCGACACAAGGACCTTGGACGAGTCGGAACGCGACAAACTCGCAAGCTACATCTACCAAAACATGGAACTGGACACCGACCAAAAAACAGCTGAGCTCTTGGATTACGTCTACAAAAACGGCTCTCTTGGCGGCGCGGCTTTTGGAGCGCTGGACGCAAGCAAAGATTTTTTGTCGGAAGTCCAAGAAGTTTTTGAGCTGACGGAATTGCTGGACAAAAAATTCAACGCGCTTTCAAAAGGCCAATTGCAGCGCGCGCTCGCGGCCTTCTCCCTTTTGTACGGCTCAAAGTCGGTATTTATGGACGAGCCCTTTTTTGCCTTGGAAGAGCGCCAAAAAGAAAGCGCGATAAAATACCTAAAGGAATTCTGCGCCGCCAAAGGCGTGACGGTTTACATTTCCATGCACGAATTGGATTTGACAAAAAAGTACGCCGACACCGTAATGCTTTTTTACCCCAACCACGACATCGACTTGGGAAGCGCCGACGAAGTTTTGACCGACCAAGCGCTGGAAAAATCCTACGGCGTTCCCGCGTCAATGCTAAAGCAAAGCGAAGAGCTTAGTAGAGAGCAGATAGCGCGAAGGCTAAATTTTTAAGTGGCTGGAATTATCTACAATTTTTCGGACAAGAAAGCGCTCCATGAAAAAATCAGAATTTGTTTGAAGGAGCAAAAATTAGACTCTCAAGTTCTTTTTTTCTATCTCTCCATTCAGGCATAAATACAGTCATAAGCGTATAGAATTTTTTTGAATGATTGGCATAAAGAAAGTGGCATAATTCATGAATCACAACATATTCAATGCATGGTTGTGAAAAATGAATTAACAATGCGTTAAGTGTTATTATATTTTTTGATGGTATACAACTCCCCCAACGAGATTTCATTGTACGAATTTTGAGAGAAGGAAAAGGTATTCCATACTTTTGAAAAAGAGTATACTTTTCTTTGATGATGACAGGAAAAATTTCTTCACATTTTTTCTGAAAATACCTTTCAACAAGTCTTTTCTTTTGCAAAAAAATATTTGAATGTTTGCAATAAAGATTGAGATAAACGCCATCTTCTTCAACAACATCGTTGTAAGATTGTATTACGCAAAGACGCAAATGCCGACCCAAAAGATAAAAGCTCTCTCCGCTCACATATTGTTTTTCGCATATTGCATATTTTCGTTTTTCATTAAAGTTGGAAACTGTTTTTAAAATAAATCTACTTTTTGAAAGAAGAAAATCTTCTATAGCTTTTTGAGACACTTTTTTTGCGGCAGAGACAAAAATTTTTCCATCAGGGTGAATTCGAATATTTATATTTTTTATCTGTTTTCGCTCAAGTGTGTAAACAAAAACTACATCATCTACATTTGTTATAGAACGCTCATCACTTGCAACAACAAGTTTTGACATCTAAAATCTCCTGATAGCAACAGTCTTTACGTTCTCAATAATTTTATCAACCAGAGAAAAAGGAATTTTAAAGCCTTTTGATTTTTCATATTCAAAAAATAAATCGTCTATATCCTGTGCAATGCGATTTTGAGTGGTCAAATTATTTTCCCAACCAATAACGATATGCTTCTTAAAAATTTCAGTTATAGCATTGGACATTTCGGCCAGGAACTCAGAATCTGGTTGCTCTATTTCATCCCGACTTTGAGCAAACAAAGCGCTAATTACTCCATAAAACGCTTGAGCATGAGCATTATTCTGTATGCGAGACGGATATTGAATTTCTGTTTTACCAGTTTGATAATCACTCAAAATTTTCTTCATTGCAGAAAGATATTCAGATTCAGAAATAATTTTATTTTTATATTCATCTAAAGTTGCCTTTATGCGTTTAGAAAAAGAATCATAATAGGCTGGATTTTCGTCATACCTATTATGAATTGCTTTTGCAAGATGATGAGTAATTGAATCAGCTCTAGAGCGGTCATTTGCCAGAGTGCTTAACTCTTTTTCAAAATCCTCGCGATTCATAATATCGATTGGGGGAGTTATCTGTTTTAAACCTGCAACAGAAAGATGGGTGTCCAAAAGATTCTGCATCAGTGGCTCATACTGGCGATTGTCGATTCCATCGCAATAACGGATTTTCACACTGCGGCGAACTCGTTCATAAAATGCAAAAGCTCCTTTATAAGTTTCAAGTTCATTACGAGAGAGTGCTTTAAATGCCGATTCGGAATTTAAAACAATGTGTAATGCTTTTCCAAATTCACATAAAGCATCATAAAATTGTTCGCGAATATTATCATCAGAAAGAAATACTTCAATTTCTTCGCTGTCATCCGGATTATGAACTGGTATAAACAAATCTTGTAATTGCGAATATGTTTCCCGTAGTTTTGAAACTGCAGAAAGGATATCCGTCATCACGCCTTTAATATCAAGAGAGTCAAAGTTTTCAAAACCTGAGCCTGTATACATATCCATTGCTTCACTCAGATTTTCTACAAGGCCGCGGTAATCAACAATCAAACCGTATTCTTTTCCTTCTGCAATTCGATTCGTTCTGGCAATAGCTTGCAAAAGTCCATGCTCTTTCAATTCTTTATCGATGTATAAAATCTGGCAAATTGGAGCATCAAAACCTGTGAGCAATTTACTGCATACAATTAGAATATCTATATCGCCATTTTTGAATTTATCCTTTATGCTTTCCTCATAAGTTTCTGCGTCACCATACTGTTCCATCATTTGCTTCCAGAAACGCAGGAGTTTTGCATCATTGCTTTCATCGGCTTCATCTACACTTTCACGCATATCTGGAGAAGAAACGAGAACAGCGCAACTCAAATCGCTCCACTGCTCAAAACATTCCAGATAGCGAACAGCATCTCTCTTGTAATTAGTTGCAAGCATCGCCTTAAAACCTGTAGATTTGTATCCCTGTTCAAAATGATTTCCTATATCCAGTGCAATTCTTTTTATACGGGCATCTGTAGAAGTAAGTTTTCGTAAACTGCTCCATTTCCTTTTTAAATCCTGCTTTTGAGAATCATTCAGGCGTTTTGTAGTCTGATCAAACCACAAGTCAATATTCGCTTCATCAACATTCTGTTCAACAAAACGTCCTTCATAAATAAGAGGAACTATTGCTTTATCATCAACACCATCAGCGATTGTATATTTATGAATCAGACCTCCAAATTTTGAAAGCGTATTTTTATCTTTCTTCATTAATGGAGTTCCTGTAAAGCCGACATAACAAGCATTAGGAAACACAGAGCGCATTTTAGTAGCAAGCTGTCCATAATTAGACCGATGGCTTTCATCTACAAGTAAAAATATATCGCGGGATTCATTCTTTGTATCAAGTCGCTCAGCTGTATTAAACTTGTTTATGATTGTCGTGATAACATCTGCTTTTTCTTTTGAAATTAATTCAACAAGGTTACGACCACTTATTGCCTGAGATGGTCTAAGTCGTGTATGAGAGAAAGTATCCTTAATCTGTTTATCAAGTTCCTTGCGGTCAGTAACAACAATAACGCGTGGATTATGCGACGGTATAATTTTACGCAATTCAACAAGAATATATTTTGCAAGCATAACCATGGTAAGGCTTTTTCCACTTCCCTGAGTATGCCAGACTACACCGCCTTTTCTCCTGCCGTTACCATCATCTTCCTGTATAGTTTTTACAATTTCTTTTACGGCAAAAAACTGCTGATAACGAGCTATTTTCTTTACTTTTGCATCGTATACAATAAAAAATTGAATCAACTCATAAACTCGGCTAGGATACAAAAGAGAAATAAATGCTTTATCCTGCTCGGTTATCATTCTATTAATAATAAAACGATCAAGACGCTGCTCGTAAAAATCTGAGGTTTCTTTCCATACATTCCAGAACTTTGGCGGAGTTCCTGAGGTTGCATATTTTACTTCATTTTTATTTGTAGCAATAACAATCTGTGCAAATTTATAAAGCTGAGGAATATACTCTGGTTTTTGATTTCTCCAATGTTGTTCAATAGCTGCGCCAACCTCAATTGTCGGAGCCTTACATTCAATAACACAAAAAGGAATACCATTAATAAACAAAACAATATCAGATCTTGCGTTATGCTGTTTGTCTGCGCTTTCTACATTAAACTCGCTAGTAACATGAAGGACATTATTCTGCGGATTTTCCCAGTCAATGTAACGCAAATTAAAACTCTGAACTTTATCGCCTTCTCCAATTACTTCGGGATAACTTTCTCCTAAAAGCAGTTTGTCATAAATTTTTTCACTAGCAGTCGAAAGTCCATCTGTAAGAGGAACATCAATATCATCAATAGCGCGCTCAATATTTGCAGAAGAAAACTCATATTCTGCCCCAGCATAATTAAAACGATTCAATTTTCGAAGCTGAGAACGCAGGACATCTTTCAATATAACATTATAAGAACTGCCTCTTTGAACCATGCAGTCTTCTGGAGAAATATACAGATATCCCCCGTCAGGTATTCGTTCAGGAGTCATGGCGCATAAAAGCTCAATTGCCGGATTCTGACTTGCATTTTTTTCAAGGTATGATTTTTTATTTAAGCTCATTTATTGTACCTCCGAAAAATCAATATTATTTATTATCCAACTTCCTGTTTTTTTACTTCCTTCCCGATACAGAATTCCTTTTTCTTTTAATTCTGTAATATTGCGTTTAATTGTCTTTTCATTTACCGCTAATTTTTCTGCCAACTCACTTGCAGTAATAGCAGGATTATTTTTTATTAAATCTAATATTGATTTCTCACGTTCGGATAAAGGGACATTTAAAGGGACATTTAAAGGGACATTTAAAGGGACAACATTTTGTTTTGCGACACTATTTGCGAGGAATGTAATAGTAACATCATCAGAGGAAACTTCAAATTCAGGAAGAGGATTCCCATTTTCACGACAAGCATTACACATTTTTTCTATGCCACGTCCCCAGGATTCAATGAATCCAGCTAGGAAAAATACAGAAGCGATTAACGGATTATACTTTACCGATTTGTGCTTGCTCATAAACTTTTCAGCTGTCCAATCTTCGCTCAACGCAGCATCATTTGAGATGATTATTTTGTCTGCATATATGCGGATTTGCGTAGGATTCATGCAATTGTATGCTCGATGAACAATTGCGTTATATACAGCTTCTCGGATTGCTCCATACGCAAACGGAAATGTTTCCACCCGAGTAACGCCTTCATAAGTAATTGCAGCTTTTAGATATTTTGTAAAAATCAAATCAACCGTTTTTTGGGCCTGTTCCAAAAGAGAACCCTTTACTTCATCTTGATATAGAATTTCTGCACCTTCAAAAAAACCGATTTTTATATAAGAGCCGATTACGCGTTTTTCCGTGTCTTTAGCAAAAAGCAGATATCCAGCCTTTGTAAGTTTTCCTTCATCAGTAAACAGGTTTAATTTTTCAAGCAATTCAATATTTGGAATATTTACATCTTCTGGATTCATCCTTTTTGACTGGATTGCTCTGTCTCTGAAAATCTGAAATGCAACTTCCGACAAGGCTGAAAGCTCTACCTTGTTCACTTCTGATGCATCCCATGAAATGCCCGTCTTTTTCAGCAGAAATTGTGTGAGCGCATTGCCTTTGAGCTGCTGCTTTGTCGCACCACTTCTGTAATGGTATTCACCTTTATAGCTTATTGGAAATGAACTAGGTTCTACACAAATTTCAATTAAATCACAATCATCTTGATTGAGCAGATTAACTTCAGGAATTATACCTAGCATATCACGTGCTTTGTTGGGAATTTCTTCAAGTAATTTTTTAGCATGGCTAACTCCAACAACATCTCCCGCATCGTTTTTCCCAATGTATATAGTTCCGCCCTGCGCATTTGCAAAACCGCAAATCCATTTGAGATATTCATCACGCCATGATTCTTTGTATTCGATATTCTGTGATTCTGGCATTTACTGGACCTCCAAATGATTTTCATTGTTTCCTAATTTTAAATATCCATACTCTTCAAAACTTTTAAATATATGATCATTTGAGTATACAATATCATCATTTGCGATATATAAAAGATGGTCATAATCATGTCCGTCATTTTTCCCTAAATATTTACCAGTTAGAATTACATTATTATTATGCATCCCCATACATCTTAAATATAAATCAAGAGATCCATCATAATTATTTAATAGTATTGGATACGTTATTATTGGATTATTAGTTGATTTTACAATTTGATTTACCAATTCCCTTATAAACAAATCTTTATCTAATTCTACAGCACTATAGATTTCAAAGTTATTTTCTCCTTTTGAAAAAAAATTATTAAATCCGGAGTTTATTTTTCTTTCATTTTCTATAAAACTATGAACTTGATTTTTTATGATATTTACACCTTGTAAATCATGCTCACGAATTCTATCTAAACTTATTCCAAATTCTGATTCCAAGATATTTTCATTTAAATCTGCATATGTTGTATTATCACTTATATAACTGACAATTGATTTTATGGCATCTGAATCACAATTTATTTTTGCATCAATACCAAAAGCATTAAAAATAATAGCATTTGGTGTACGCCAATCTATGTAAGCATCTAATTTCTTTGCTTTAAGAATTTGTATTTTTCTTTTAATGAATTGGTTTTCATCCGTCATACCAGAAAGTAATTCATAAAAAAGTTTAAAAGATATTTTTTTGTTTGGAATAGTTTGCAAGTACTCAAAAGATGACGAACGCAAAAAGCTAGTTTCAATATAATTCATTATTTATTCTACCTTTTCAATCTAAAAAAAGATTACAAAATTTTTTCCCTAATTCGCTTAATTCGAATATACTTTTTTGTTCGACAACAGTCTGCCCTTCTTCAAGAGGAATATTTTTATAATTTGGATGTAGTCTTAATTTTTCATATACAGACTCATCAACAAAATATCTATTAAGGATGACATCGACTAATCCTAAACGATGCAAATTATCTAAATATTCAGGAAATTTATCAGGGATTTTACAATTTGCCAAATATCCTATATCACTAAAAAAAGGAACAACATCAAATTCTCCTTTCTCACCCATATTTAAGCGTGGTTTTAGCATTGACATTTTTTGTTCTTTATATAAAACATCTAATATTTTGCACTCATCAGTACATAACTGTTTTATAATCTCTACAAATGCTGGATGTTCATCGACTACATCTTCGTTCATCGATGCTCCAAGGAGATTTGTAAACATAGATTTTAATTCAGTTTTATGTGACGTATAAGTCATTGCACCTATTATTGGTACAGCTATACTAGGATTTGGAGTTTTTATTTTTTCCTTTGGAATTTTATGCTTTGCAAAATATTCTGGTATTGCTGTATCTAAATAAGCAGCAATTTTATCATAGCCCCAAACCATCCCAGTTATTGGAGCAAGTGCAATTTTAGTTACCCCTTGTAAGGTCTGTCCAACGGTACTTAACACAGGATGTGCTAGATCATCATAAATGGCTTTTATTGGTAAGTTCTTCGCTAATTCACCACAAAAATTCTCTTTTTCATTCATAAAATTTCTCCTTAACATTCATATATTTTTACTCGCACTATTCCTGTAAGCAGCAATTGCATAAGTGCTTTTTTCTTTTGTTTTTCCTGTTCGATGGATTTTTGAAGAAGTTCAATTTCTTTATCTGCGGCAGAAAGAACTTTGGCGATAACTTGCTGTTCGGGGAGAAAGGGAATAGGAAGCATCAAATTACCGATTAGATCAACACTTAGGTTCTGCTGTTTTGTTCCCTGTGCATATTTTATCCCTATAATTTGTCCATTAAATAAATACCAATAATAAAAGAATTCATTTGAAATTTTTTTAAAATTAGTAAAGGCCATGCAGGCTTGACTTATAGTTGTTTTTGTAGAAAGAATAGAACAGGTTCCTCGTATACCTGCTGCTTCAAGTCCATAAATAGCAATAACAACAGTTCCTTTTTCGTAAATTCTTAAATTGCTAAATGAAACAGCTTGTTCAGAAATTTTTTCCAATGTATCAAAGACATACTTATGCTTTAATTCGCCACTAGTAAGCCATGAAATATTTCCTGAAAAGTTTTCATGATTATCTCTTTTTGGAGTTGATCCTGATGACATCTCGCATAGATTCTTAAGCTTCTCTTTTTTCCATTCACTTTTATTAATCATTACACCATTAAGCATAAACGAAGTGCCATCTGCACTAAGCAATTTTCGCATGAGATATTTTTTTTGCTGTTTTTTTTCCTGGAGCAATTTTTGTTTGAATGCAATTACTTTATCTTGTGCGAAAAGGATTTTTGATATTTTCTGCTGTTCTGGTAATGGGGGACATACCAATGACATATTGAAAAAATCTTCAGTCGCAATATTCAATAATCCATGATTTCTTGCACCTTCTTGAGCAAAAGCACGAATTTCACGATTTGCAAAACCACCTTCAAAATAATGTAAATAATAATCAGAGCATTTATTTTTTTTAGTTTTTTCAAAACAAATATAAAGTGGAGACACAATACCACTTTCATATTTTTCAAGAACTTTCACAGCTCCGAATGGATAGCCAGTTGAATAACTTTTGTTATATGCAAAATCACCTTTCTGTAATAAAAAATAATTTGATTTGTCTTCACTCGCGACTGTCTTATTAAAAAAATCCTGCTGATTTATAAGCCCGTGCTGAGCAGAGATTGTGAGAACATTTGTATTCTTAACAGTATTTTTTCGTGTAAGTCGTTTAAAAAGTTTGTCCATGTGGATTTCTGACCAATCTGCAGGAACTATATAATTTGAAATATTCAGTTTTTTATAACCATCTGGAACATTCTCGTTTTGGATTTGTTCGATTCGGCGTTTTATTTCTGGAGTCATGATTCTTCTCCATTGAATAATGAAATAAGAATATCAATTTCTGCCTTAAGATTTGCAAATACTGTTTTTAGTTTTTCATTGTCTAAAGCACAAATGTAATCGCAAAAATCCATCTTATCTAATTTCTGAATTGTAGTTTTACAGCCATATTCGTCTGTTTTTTCAGTGATTTTCTTATATGCTTCAAGTTCAATGCTATCGTCAAGAATAAGGGTATTTTCTATTCCAATTGATAAACCATAGAGATTATCAAATTTTTGCATACTTAATGTGATTACATTATTTTGAGACAATTGTGGTTTATTAGTATCAGAATCATATAACAGAATATTCTTGCAAGATAAATTTTGTGAAACGAGAAAATCAAATGCCTGATTCAAAGATTTATAACCAGTAAAACGTTCCTGTCCATTATCATCAATATAACCAACCCATTTAAATTTGAACGGAATATCACGAAAGCCAAAAACTTCCAATGCCTTATTGAAGTATTTTTCATCTGTACGCCCTTCAAGATATACTGTCGGTTGTTCAGCAGAAAAATCTTTCATAAAAAACGCATCCTGTACCAGTTCCAAAGAATCACATTTGTAATACTCCGGTTTGTCTTTTACAATAATTTTCCCATCTAAATCACGAGCAATTACAATAACTTTATCATTTCTTCTATTTTCGTTATGGATAATAAACGGAGAATGTGTTACAGCGAAAATTTGCGAAGTTTGGACGCCATTTTCATCGGTAAAAATTCCCTTATAGTAATCCATTATTTTTTTCTGCCAGTTTGGATGCAAACTGATTTCTGGCTCATCTATAAAAACAAATGCTCCATTGAGCGCATTCGCATCTTTAAGCAAAAAGCAACCGCGATAAACAATCTGTTTTTCTCCAGAACTAAGAGCTTCAATAGGAATATCTTTGTCGTTCTTTTTGAAAATGATTGATTTGTGCCCATTCAGATTCTCAACTCGATCATAAGTCATGTTATCAAACATTGTTGCAAATGCTTTCTTAAATCGTGACATTCTCTCAGGGATATTTAAAATATTCGTATCTTGTTTTTTATCACGTGCACTTCGAAATGCTCTTGAAACATCTGAATCATCAAGAGCCTGTACATCTATAAGAAGCTGATTTATCTGCCTTGTTAAATTTAGGTCAGAGCGACGGCTTTGTTTTTGCATATCAATATTTTCACTCGTTACAGTCGTTATTGCACCTGTATGAAAATTAATATCTACGTCAGAAAAAATACCTTTTACTTCACAAAATGAAGAAAATGAAATTGCGCCGCTTATTCTATGATTTAAATCATCTATTCCAAAAAGCTGTCTATCATGCTCTTGTATATTTAGATTATGTTTTATTCCATTCGTTTCCCACTCTATATATATAATATTATATAAAATGCTATCTATGGAGTTATAAAGTGCATTTAGAACCGTACTTTTTCCAACCCCATTTTCTCCAGCAAAAATAACAGTATTAACCGGATTTCCATTAGAATCACAAAAATCAAGAGAAAGATTACCTAGTATAGGGTGGTCCTTGAAAATTATTTTTCGTATTTTATTCATTTCTCACCTCCAATCAGTTTCTTCTCCTGTTCTTTTTCAATCTGCTTTACACTTTTTTCTGGCGTAGGTAAGTCTTCTGGCATAGTACCACCTAGTTCTGAGATTGTTTGCCGAACCTTTTTGCCAACTTCAAAATGAGTTTGATTTGCAGCTTTTTTACCTTGTATATGCTCTCGTCGTAGTTTTTCTTCAGTTTGAGTTGCACGGAATAAGTTGGCGGCAAGTTCTGTGCTGCCCATGTAATCAAGAATTTCTTGATTATTCTTTAAGCCTTTTCTTTGCTTTATGTCGTTAGCCTTTAAGCCACCGTATAACCCCATGTAACCATAATTCTGGAAAATTGCATAATCAAGAGGTTTTACAACACCTGCTTCATGTGCAGCATCAGCAAGGGCAACATTATGACGCTTCATTTCATTTCTAATTGCAAGCCTCTTTTGCTCTTCATCTAATTGCTCATAATCTTCAATCAGTTCCTGCTGACGAGTTTTTACAGCAAAATATGTCTGCCCTAACGCAATGATTTCTTTGCGTGGATCTCCATTCATTACAATAAGATAACAGGCATATCGGGAAAGCATGAAATCTTCGACATTACGTTTTGCTCCAGAACCTATTTCCACCATTTTGCGTACCTCCGCAAAATGGTCTGCAATATTTTGGCCACTGTTTTTACATGCTAGTTTTGCCCTTGCAACAGCATCTTTTAAATAACGCCACTGCGAATATTCAAGAACAGGCTGCAATTCACGTGCATACCAGAATTCCTGTCCAAATTCGTTCGTGTGCTTTATTTTTTCAAAAACTTCGTCATCATTAAAGAAAAAAAACATATGCACATCCTCCTTTATGTCCTACTACAAACCCAGTTCCTTCAAATACCCTGCCATTTCTTTCTGTACATCAGCCAACTCACTTTCAATGCTGGCAATATTCTTCTGAACCTGTTCAATATCAACCAGTTCTTCTTCCTCAAAGGTATCAACATAACGCGGGATGTTGAGGTTGTAGTCATTTTCGCGAATGGCATCGCGAGTCACTACCGCGCTGTATTTGTCTATTGATTCACGTTTGTTATAAGTCTCTACGATTTTTGCAATATCCTCATCGCGCAGGTTGTTCTGATTCTTGCCTTTTTCAAAATGGCCTTCACCAGACGCATCAATAAAAAGAATATCTTCACGATTTCGGTTCTTTTTAAAAATCAGAATACAGGCTGGTATTCCGGTTCCATAAAACAGATTTGCAGGAAGTCCGATAACTGCATCCAGCAAATTAAACCGCTCAATTATTTCTTTTCGGATTTTACCTTCACTTGCACCACGGAACAAAACTCCATGTGGAAGCACGATTCCCATTCTTCCGTTGTTGTCATCAAGACTATAAAGCATGTGAAGAACAAATGCATAATCACCCTTAGAACTTGGCGGAACTCCCCAATCAAAACGTCCATAAGGATCAAGCGAGGCGGTCATCTTTTCTTTTTTCTTATCGTCATCGTTTTCTAAATGAGGAAGAAATCCAGAATCCCACTTATCCAGGCTAAAAGGAGGATTTGCAACACCTACCTGAAATTTCATTAATTTATCATTTTCAAGTGTCTGAGGATTTGAAAGTGTATCGCCTTGATAAATTTTTGCATCATCAACACCATGCAGGAACATATTCATAGTACAAAGAGCCCAAGTCTGAGCATTTGCTTCTTGTCCATAAATAGCGCATTTTCCATTAGGAACTTCTTTATATGCTTTAAGCAAAAGGCCACCAGAACCACAAGTTGGATCATAAATACGGTCATTTTCCTTTGGCTGTACAAGAAGCGCAAGCAAGCGAGAAACCTGACTTGGTGTAAAAAACTCACCGCCTTTTTTTCCGGCATCAGAAGCAAAGTTTGCAATCATATATTCATACGCATCACCGATTATATCTGCGGAAGAAAGCTGACTTGGACGCAAATCTAATTCGGCAAAATCTTCAAGAAGGTTTTTAAGAATAGCATTCTTGTCTTTTTGATTTCCAAAATCAACCTGCGAATTAAAGTCAATCGCGCGGAATACATTTCTTAATTTTGTGGCATTTTTTTCTTCAATATGGGCAAGAGCAACATTTATTTTTTGTCCTATATCAGCCGCATTACGATTCTGATACAAATAATCAAATGAAGAATCTTCTTCTACTGCAAATCGCTCACGACTCATAGCGCGCGCAATGCGTTCCTTGTCACCATTGTATTGAACTGAATATTGTCCGCGTTTTTCTGCTGTAACGTCACTTAGATATTTTACGAATAGCATCGAAAGAATATAATCCTTATAGCGAGAGCTGTCTATTTTTCCACGAAATGTATCACATGATTTCCATAATGTTTTTTCAATGTCGTTTTTTGTTGTCATTTTCACGCTCCTTTTTGCTTATTGTTTCTAATTCCTTTTTATAAAGTTTTTCAAGACAAGCTTGGTAATATTTTTCTTTTTCTTCCCGTAATTGGCTTAGCAATTCTAATTCCTTTCTTGCAGTTAAATTTATTCTTGCAATTTTTCGCTGCTCTTCTAGGTCTGGCAGCATTAAATTCATATCACAAAAATATTGTGGCTTAATGGCTGCAAGCATATTCCCTGCGCTATTCACAAAAATATCTTTTTTAATTTCAGAAGTATTCAAATACCAATAAAGATACTCAGGTAGAAGCCTTTTATTATCACACCGAATAATTACAAAATTTGATGACACAACCATTCCTGAAGTTTTTCCATCAATTAAAATTGCCGTATAGGGACTGCTTGTTCGCACAATAATGTCCCCAATGCGAGTTATATAGTCGTCATTCAATGCCTCTGTTGAATCAAAAACATCAAGTGTCTGCATATTCAAAGTTGCATCATCATTGAATGATTTAAGATTTAACAGGGGATAATGAAATTCTGTCTTTTTTCGTGCAAGTTTTCGCGAAAGTACAAGGCCGGAGCGAATATCTGCGACGGCTGACAATTCCACAAAAAACTCATATTTTTTGTTATTCTTCATTGATTACAAAAATAATACAATGGGAAAGCCTTTTTGTCAAGCAAAAAAGTTTGTTATGGTCAAAAAATAACATTACTTCGGGAGATTTTAAAAGTTCTATCCCCCAAGACGGAAGGCCGGCCCCCCCCCCCTACACCCTCAGCGCGCCGTTTTCCAGCGCGACAAATTCCGTTCCGTCCTTATACTTAATCACAATCGTCGGCTGGCGGACAACGCCGTCAAGGTGAATCAGGCTTGGCGCGTCGTCGTCGTAATTGCAGCCGATCGCAAAGTGGCAGGTTTGGAAGGCTTTTTCGTCTTCAAGCATGTTGCCGCCAATCGTCGCGGCGGGGTTAAGGCCGATTCCAAGCTCGCCGATGTTGCGGGCGTTGCGCTTGTAAATTTCGCCTTGGCCTTGGGGAAGAGCGCCCTTCTTTTCCATTTGAATCGAACGGGCCTCCGCGTCGCTTATCGTTTTTTGCAAGCGTTTGGCTTCGTCGCCGCCGGAGATGTCGGTTACAAAACCGTGCTCAACTTTTACAACAATCGGCGTGTTTATGATTGAGTCGCCGTCCGCAAAAGTCATCGAGCCGTCATAAACGATTGTTCCCTCGCAACCTTTGTCAACGCCGTTTCCTACCACCGGGCTTATGAAGACTTCTCCGGCGGGAATGTTTCCGCCAGCGCCGGGCTTGGAAAAATCGCCGTCGTCGCTTAAAGGCTCGCGTCCTTCGACTGGAATCGTTATGTCCGTTCCGCCGGGAGCGGTGACGCGGACGGAGACCGCGCCCTTAAACTTTGCCATAAGCTTTTTGCAGCGCTCGCCCAACTCGTCGTAGTCGATGCAAGCCGTCCGCTCAAACATTTCTGGCGTAAGGCCCGGCGTCCAAATCGTGCGGATGCATTTCTTTCCTTCCAGCAGGTAGTCAAAGGCGCTATCGTATTTTACGCCGTTCTCTCCGACATAAGGATTGGCTTCCGCCTCAGCGTCGTGGCCCAGCTTTACGCTTGAGATTGACATGATTACGTCGGGAGCGGTTTTTATCGCGGCGATTACGCTGGGCTCGGCGTTGTCCAGCGAAGTTTTTTCGCGCTGGTACATCAACACAGTGTCCGCCTCAGCGTCGGAAGAGGCCGTGTAAAGGTCTTGCGCTATTTGCGCCGTCTTTGGATTTGCGATGATAAGGACTTTTTCGCCCTTTTTTATTTTAAGAACTTGGTTGACCGTCACTTGCGCGGCGGTCTGTTTTTGGTAAAAAATGTTTGCCATCGGCTCATTCGCCAAGCAACTTTTGCAACAAAAAGTTGGCTAAAACTTTCTTCCACTGAATCTTAAAATTATCCAAGTTGTCCAACATAATGCATTGGTCGGGCGAAGAAATGACTTTTGGCTCTGACGACGCGGACATCGGAACAGTTGAAAGAACCGCTATCCATTTTCCCCTGCCAAATTGCGCCGCGCTGTATTCCTTTTTTCCGCCAGCAGTAACTTGTACAGTCGTCGAGGTAAGGCCGCCCCAAATGTCAACATTCTGGTCTTTAGACGCTTGGATAGCCACAATAAGGCCTGAAGTTGGATTGAACTTGCAGTACAATTCAACGCTCTTTAAAGTCTTGCTGGCCGAGCTGTCGTCCTCGCTGGAACCAAGAAGGATTGTAGATGTTGAACCATTATACTTATACCATTTGTCGTAAGTTCCGGCAAAAGGATCGGCATCTCCATTGCTGCAACCTGTCAAAAATGCCGCCGCGCAAAGAAGCGCCGCCGCAAAAATAATTCGTATAGCTTTCATAATATTGCCTCCAAAAAAAGAATAGAGCATATCGCGGCCATTTGTCAAGTTTGCAGACGCAAAAAAAAACGGCGAGTCAGCCGGAGGTTGGCGGTCTCGCCGCAAGTCGGTCGGTCATTGCCGGGCTTGACCCGGCAATCTATCAGTCAAAGGATGTCCGGGTCAAGCCCGAACATGACATTTTGGCAAACTCGCGCAATCGGTTTTAATGCCTTACGCGAACGGATTCTCAGTGGCGTAGAGGGTTCCGGCCGGCTTGTTGTAGGCGATGTCTTCGATTCCCAAATACTGGAATACTGTCCACAAGGCTTTTCCAATATGGCCAAAGGCGACGGCTCCGTGGTGCGGATACTGCTTGGCTACCAAAACATGGCGGTAGAAGCGGCCCATTTCCGGGATGCCGAACACGCCGATGCCGCCGAACGAGTGAGTCTTGGCGTCCAAGACTTCGCCTTCGGCAACATAGGCCTGGAGCTTTGTGTCCGGGCGGGTCTGCAATCTGAAGAAGGTGATTTCGCCGGCGGCGATATCGCCTTCCAATGTTCCGCGAGTAAAGTCCGGATCGCTTCCTTTTGGCTCAAGCAAGCGGTGCTGGATCAACTGGTATTTTATTCCAGGCTTGCAAGCCTTGTTCAAGCGGCAGAAGGGAGTGTTTCCGCAGTGGAAGCCCATGAATGTGTCGGTAAGCTTGTAGGGATACTTTGTCTTTCCATTGATTTCGTCGTCGTACAAGTCTTGGGGAACGGTGTTGTTGATGTCAAGCAAGGTGACGGGAGCGCCTGTGACGCAAGTTCCGATGTACTCAGAAAGAGCGCCAAAGATGTCGACTTCGCAGGCAACAGGGATTCCCTTGTTGGCAAGGCGGCTGTTGACGTAGCAAGGCTCAAATCCAAATGCCTCGGGGAAGGCCGGCCAACACTTGTCGGCAAAGACAACGTAGTCGCGAGCGCCCTTGTGCTTTTCCGCCCAGTCAAGCAAGGTAAGCTCAAACTGCGCCATGCGGGGCAAGAAGTCGGGATAGTTGTTTCCGTCGGCGCCAAGCTCGGCGGCCATGTCTTTTACGACGTCGGCGATTCTCTTGTCGTCCTTGTGGGCCTTGTAAGAAACCAACAAGTCAAGCTCTGAGTTCTCTTCGATTTCTACGCCGATGTCGTAAAGGCCTTTAATCGGGGCGTTGCAGGCAAAGAAGTCTTGCGGGCGCGGTCCGAATGTGATGATCTTAAGGTGAGAAAGTCCGATAAGCGCGCGGGCTACGGGAACAAAGTCCTTCATCATGGCGGCGACTTCTTCGGCTGTTCCAACGGGGTACTCGGGAAGAACGGCCTTGAGCTTTCGGAGTCCAAGGTTGTAAGAGCAGTTGAGGACGCCGCAGTAAGCGTCGCCGCGTCCGTCAATCAATCCGCCGTTCTTGTATGAGCTTTCTGCGGCGGCGGCGTACATTACCGGGCCGTCAAAGTTCTTGGCGATCAAGGTTTCGGGCGTTTCAGGTCCAAAGTTTCCAAGGAAGACGCAGAGCGCGTTGCAGCCGGCCTTCTTTACGTCCTCGACAGCCTTGAGCATGTCAAGCTCGTTTTCAACCGTAACCTTGCACTCGTAAAGGTCCGAGCCGTAGGCTTTGGCGATGGCCGCTCTTCTTGATTCAGAAAGCGAAATGATGAAGCAGTCGCGGCTTACCGCGATGATTCCCAATTTTACGTTTGGAATGTTTGTCCACTTGTCCATAAAGTTCTCCTATATTTTATGAATTAGTTAGCTAGGTTGATGTTGGGGCCTTGCAAGCCCACAAAGGCGCCCTGCTTGGCCTCAGACGTTTCGGGATGCGCGATGAGCCACTTGTTGGCAGCCCACAAAAGCTTGTCTTCCTTGTCGATGTCGCTGATTTGCGGCTTGTCCAAGTTGGTTCCCTTGGGAAGAATGATCACTACGCGGAAGCCGTCTGGGTTCACTTCCTTTCCCTTGACGCCGTTGCAAGGCGCGTAGTGGAGCGTCGTCTCGTAAATTTGAACGACGGTTCCAGCGGGAACGTAGAAGGCCTCGACGCAGTTTGTGCTGAGCTTTCCGTTCTTGACGGACTGAAGCGGAGCCAAAAGCAAAACGATGTCGGAAGAAGGAATGTTGATTTCGCTTCCGCGGTGCCATTCAAGGCAGTTGAGCTTTGTGTTAAAGCCGTTGCAGTAGCCGATTTGGATCGGCATTCCGCCGTAAGCGTTTGTACTGAACTGCTTGGCCACAGGAAGCGACTCAAGGCCCGCGTCGCCGGGCGTGTAGATTACCTTGTCCTTGGGCTTATCCGTCGTGGAATCAAGCTTGGAAAGCAATTCCTTCACGTCGTAGCCTGTCAAAACTTTTCCGTAACGCTCAAATGAGTGTCCAAACACCGATTTGATTTTCATTTAAAAGTCCTCCTATATTGCGCCTTGTTTTTGCGAGCTTTTCAGCGAGCAAAAATGTTGGCGTTGCGTCGCCGTCAAATGCTTTCGGTCTTGAAGGCTTTTTTATCGGCGACCGTTCTCCTAAACCGCGCCCCGCCTTTATCGTGCTCGTGCACGGTATATGTATAATATAATCCCGAATTTTCTTTCTGTCAAGGGGAATTTAGGGGATTTTGGGAGAAAATTTTAGTCAGCGTATTTTTGAAGTAGATCCTTTATCTGCGCGTCAATCGATTTTTTTAGGCCTTGTGACAATTCTGCCAAGTCTTTGTGAATGTGTGAAGCCGCATTTTCATCTTCTTGGGGAACAAGCAATTGATAGGGCTTTACCCTCAGAGCCTTTGCAAGCTTGGCCATAGTTTCCAATGTGCCCCATTTTTTACCGCTCTCCAAATCGCACAAAAAGCCAACAGACAAGTCAGCCGCTATCGAAAGCTCCATTTGCGTCATTCCGTTCAACATGCGGTATTTTTTTATGTTTGAGGTGAAAACTTTCTTTATTTCGCTTGGCTCCATATATTTATAATATCGCTATTGGTGAATCTTGACATATTCAATAAGAGAAAATATAATTTTCATTTAGAGAAAACTTTGTTTTCTTTTAGAGAAACAATAAGGAGATCTTTTATGAAAAAAATGGCAAAAGTTTATGTGGCGTTGGCTGCTATAGCGACTCTCGCCTTTGGCTTATTTTCTTGTTCTGGCGGCGGAAATGATGTCAATCCGCTTGCGTATTACACATTATTGAACAATTCTGTTTTGAAATACTTAGATTTGTCCAACGCCAAGAGCCTTTACATAAGCGGAGGCAGCGGAACAAGCGCTAATAAAGCTGATGGCATAAGCGCCAGCGTGAGCGGTCCGGAACATAAAAAGATTTTTAAAATAACTGATTCTGGCTATGTTGAGGAAGTTAAATATCTTAATGGGGAAAAAAAGAGATTTCAATTTTGTACGAACCTTGTGCGATAGAAAAAATAAATGACGATTATATTTTTATAGGATTTGGAAATAATCTTCTAAACATATCTTCTGGATACCTTGTAAGAAAATCCGACGGAGCGGCTTTTGACATGAAGAATGCTGGAATGCCTAGAGATAGAATGTCAGGTAAGAATGCAAATATTTTTTCTAAAGATAAAAAGAAAAGCATTTACTATCTATCAATTCGTAATAGCAAGTCTCATCCTTCCGGGATAATTACTGAACTCATAAAAATAAATTTGGAAAATATTGATTCGCTCTCAAGTCAAGTTGTTTCCGCCTCTACGGATTATGTAACTGGATTTGATGTAGATGCAAACGGAAATTTAATTTATACGTGTAATCTAATATCAGACAACATGCAATATTTTACTAGAATCCGAAAAAACAACGGTGGAATAAAAAATATTACTGACCGCGCAGGGGCATATTGGATTGGACTTGACGGTTACATTTATTATTATGGAAATTATCAAAATGAAGGCATTCCCTTAAAAAAAATATCCATCGATAATGAATATAATATATCAGAAACCGTATATGGATTTCTTCCTAGTTCAATCTCTGGTTACAAACTTGAGTTAAAAAACCGAATTATCATGATCGATAGTGGTGGTAGTTGTAGCATTTGCGAAGTATACAATCCATCAGCAAATCCAAGAAATATTTCTCTAACAGGTCTCACATTAAAATCCGTAACCGCCGTAAATTCCACAGAAAACTTTTACTACATAGCAGGAACAGATAGCAGCAATAACACAATTCTCATCAAGGTCAATCCCGAAGACGATTCTTGGACAAACCTCTTGCCGGACAACAACTACGAGGTTTACACGTTCACTGCGTCCGAGACTGACGGAATTACCTTCAACGCGCTACGCATGAGCGACGGCAAAAAAATCATCGGCAAAGTCGGCATCAACGGCGGCGCTGTCACCGTCATCGATGAAGAAAGCAACGCGCAAATCAGTTACTTGGAAAGAATAAACTAAGTTCTTAGAATCACAGACTTTTAAGCCATTGGATGTGCGCTAAAGCGTTTTCCCAATGGCTTTTTTTCTTTATTAGCTCCGGCGCTTTAAAAATTCCTTGCACGCTGCTTCGACTTTTCTAAAATCAACCACAATCTTTGCGACAGGGAATTCGTCTTCGTTCATAGATAGTTTCTTTTCATATAAATTCTTGGCGGTTTTCTCAATCTTATTCTTGTTGTCTTTGCAAAAATTGTATTCGGCAAGCATAAGCATTTTATAGCTAAAATCGCCTTCGTCGTTAATTCTGTATTCTGATAATTCTGAATTTGGAACAGGAATCATGCAGTTGAATCTAAGCGTTCCGTATAATTTATCTTTGTTCCGCATATAAATTGTAGTAAGATTGTTCTTGCGTATTTTCCCATTCGCATAGTCTTTTTCTTTTGGAGAAGACATCGGAACAAAATATTTGAATCCATTCAATTCTGTGATGATTCCAACATATTTTCTGTGGTAAGTGCGTTCTTCCGGTTTATTTTTCATCACGCGAGCTTCTGTTTTTGAAAGGTATGCGATGTAATCATCGCTAACTATATAAAAAATATTTTCTTCCGCCATCTGTCGCCTCAAAAAAATAGGCGGCCTCCCGAATGAGGAAAGCCGCCCCTTTAAGTTCTCCAGTTTGGGTCGGAGCGTACCCAGTTTAAGTTTTCCGCTCAGAGTCGGAACGTACTCAGTTTAAGTTTTCCACTTAGGGCAGGAACGCTCCCAATAATTATAATATACAATCGTTCCGGCAAAAAGTCAACAAAAAATTTTTTGCGCGCGTCATATGCCAGTAACATTCGCGGCTCAATCAGCCCAAAAAGTATGTTTTCATCACGCCTTTGCCCTTAATTTCCATCTCGACAGGATCGGAATATTCAACGGCGTCCTTTGTCAGCGCCATAGTCTGCTCCGACACGTGGATTTTTGACGTTTGTCCGGAACTTTCCATGCGGCTTGCAACGTTGACCGTGTCGCCCCAAATGTCGTAGACAAATTTTGTCTTTCCGATTACGCCGGCGATAAGGCTTCCGCTGTTGATTCCAATTCGCATAAAGAGCTTGACTTCGCTTGTGGCGTTAAAGTCATCGATGTCCTTCAACATTCCGCGGGCAAAGTTTATGATGGCAAGCGCGTTCTTTTGGGCCGGATCGTTTCCAAACAAGCCTGAAGCCGCCATATAGGAATCTCCGATTGTCTTGATTTTTTCAATGCCCTCGCGCTTGGCCCGTTCGTCTATGCGCGAGTAAAGCGCGTTTAGGGCGCCTACGACCGTGTTGGCGTCAAGGCCGCTTGTGATTTTTGTAAAGCCAACGATGTCGGCAAAAAGAACAGAAGCGTTTTCTATCTTGTCGGCGATTTTGGCGTTCTTGTCCATCGCAAGCCGCTTGGCGATTTCCTCAGGAAGAATGTTCAAAAGCAGCGCTTCGGAACGGTTTTTCTCTTCCCTAAGTTCCTTGGTGCGCTCCTTTACGGTGTCTTCCAGCTTTCTGTTCTCCTCCTCAACGCGGATAAGCTTTCCTTCCGTCAGCGAGACAGTGACTGAAACAATAAAAAGAATCGCAAGCAAAACAAAGACAATGTCAAAGCCAAGGTATGACAAAGGCTTAAGAACGCTTTCATAAGTCAAAACTATTTTTGAATACAAAGGCGAAAAGCCTTTTGGCGCGTACATTATGCAGCCAAAGCCAAGCGTCTTTAACGGATTGACCCTGTAAAAATCAACGCCGTGAATGTTCTCTTTGTCGGTAAGCTGAGGCTTTCTAATTTTCAGCGTGTTTTCCGTAAGCGAAAAGTTTCCGTTCCACGGCCCCGGGTCAATCGAGCAATGATCAGGAATGTCAATGGTAATTTTCCAATCGGTGATAATCGTGGCCTTCATGTTGTTGTAAAGAACGCCGTTAAACTGCGCTCCAAATATCATGGGGTCCTCGTCGACAAACCAAACTTTTTCCGAATCGCGCAAAAAAGTCACGCAGACAGGCTTTGACTTTAAGTTTTGAACATAGGGCGTGTGAATTACTTCTGTCCGCTCGGGGATGCTGATTCCTGTAAACGAAAGAATTACAAAAACCGCCAAAAGACCGCCCGAAACGGCGCAAATCACTTGCCAAAAATGGCTTTTGGCCAATCTTTTTTTCATTTCAGGAACTGTAAGCGCCTGCTTATAGCTTGGCCCCAGCCTAAAGCCCGCTTCTTTATCCTTGTAAAATTCAAGCTCCATTAATTTTATCGAAGAATAAAAAAGGTGCAGCGCGCCGATTCCATAGCCAAAGTCTATCCAAGATATTCCATAAGCAACCAAGGCAAAAAAAATGCCAAGAATTGGAAAGAGGGGATAAATTACGAGCGAAACAAAAACGTTTTGCGTCAAGTTTTTTTTGGACTGGAAAATCATCGCCAGCGAGATAAGGCCCGGCAAAAGTCCAAGGACAACGCTCAATGAATACAGCGAACTTCTGTGGTAAAAGCCTTCCTCATCAAAGTAATAAAAGAGATTTGTCGGTTGGCTTATTATTGTAAGAACAATTCCCAAAAGGCAAAAGAAAAAAACGGCAAAAAGGTGGGCCGGAACTCCGCTTTTGACTGATGCTCTCGGCGAACGGAGTATTTTAAAATCCAAAAGATCTGCTTTGATGAATTCCGCCGAATAAAAGCAAAACAAGAAAGTGTTTACATAATTAAGCGCGAAAACCATAAAGTTGCTGACGCGGCATATATAAAATCCAACTTGGCCGGCATTTCCCCTAAAGATATACGCGCAAGCGTCAAACGCAAGCAAAAGGCCGGTTGCGAACTGAAGCAAAATCAGAGTCCGGCGGCTGTTGTTCTTTAGCTTATGCCCGGTAAACAAAAAGACACCAACTTGCAGACAAAAAAAAGCCAGGCCAAGAAGAATTACAATGTTTATCAATTTTACTGTGTCGTTCATATCTATCTATAAGATTATATTTTATAGGCGGAACTTTGTCCATATAAAAAGGCCGCCTGACGGCGGCCTTCATAAATGTCCGGGTCAAGCCCAAACATTAAATTCCTTAAACATACAACGGCGAAACTTGGTTCAAAATCTTGTTGTATTCGACAAAAGCCGCGTCGTAAGCCTTGACGTTCTCCGCGATTGGGTTGGTCGTCTTTGACTCGTCCAACTCAACGTGGCTGTCGGCGAGCGCTTCCATCGAAACGTTTTTGCCGGCGGATTTTTCCAAGCACCAAAGCGCCTGCAAGGCCGCGCCAAAAGCGGCGGCTTCGCTTGATGTCGGAACTTTTACCGGCAAGTTAAGGATGTCGGCCACAATCTGGCGCCATACAGGGCTTTTTGCGCCGCCGCCGGTAAGGCGCAGCTCTTTGGGGGTAAAGCCGCGCTTTCTAAAGGCCTCCAAGCCGCCGCGCATAGAGAACACGGCGCTTTCCAAAGCGGCGCGCGCGATGTTGGCGCGGTTGCTGTTGGCAACGGTCAATCCTGTGATTGAGGCGCGGCCGTGCGGAAGGTTTGGCGTGCGCTCGCCGTTAAAGAAGGGAAGAACGAAAACGCCGTCCGAGCCGGGCTTGGCCTTTTGCGCCTCGCCGTCAAATTCCTTTACGTCAAGATTAAAGAGCGCGCGGATTTCCTCCGAGGCCACGGTGCAGTTCATCGTGCACAAAAGCGGAAGGTAGCCGTTGGTGGAAGAGGCAAAGCCAGAAATTCCGTTTTCCGGATCGGCGACCGACTTGTCGGAGAAACCGTAAAGGGTTCCGCTTGTTCCCATCGACATTGTCAAGGTTCCGCCCTTGACGCAGCCCGTTCCAATCGCGCTCATCATGTTGTCGCCGCCGCCGGCCGAAACCGGAATGCCCGCCGGAATTCCAAAGCGCTTGGCGGCCTCTTCCGTAACAGCCCCGCAAGCTTCGTCGTCAGTTATGATTTTAGGAAGCTTATCAAGCAAAGAAGGATCGACGGCGTCGCAAACGGTCTTTGACCACTTGCGGTTCACGCTGTCAAAAAGCGCTGTGCCCGATGCGTCGCCAGATTCCATCACGTAATTTTTGGTGAAGACATAGTTCAAATAGTCGTGCGGAAGCATGACATACTTTAGCTTTGCAAAGGCGTCGGGCTTGTGGCGCTTGAGCCAGAAAATTTTTGGCGCGGTAAAGCCGGGAAGCATAAAGTTTTGGACGGCCTCGACAACCTTTTCCTTTCCGCCAAGAGCGTCGGTAAGAAGCTTACACTCTTCCGCGGTGGAAGTGTCGTTCCACAATTTGATGTTGTAAAGGGGCTTTCCGTCCGCGTCAAGCGGAACAAAGCCGTGCTGCTGGCCGGAAACTCCAATCGCCTGGATGGAAGCCTTTCCTTCCGCGCTCAATTTGGAGAAGCAAACGTCAAGGCCCTTCTCGTACATTTCAGTTGTCTGCTCGCGGGTTCCGTCGTCCTTGGAAATCAAGTCCATCGGACAAGAACCGCTTTCAGTTATTTTCTTGCTTTCATAGTCGTAGAGAACAACCTTCATGCTCTGTGTTCCCAAATCAACGCCAGCAACGCATTTCATAATCAGCCTCCATTTTCCGTGCTCGTGCACGGTATGCAAATAATATACGCTCGAATGACTTTTGTGTCAAGAGCCGCTCGCAAGTCTTTTTTAAAAACCTTAATCTGCGTTTCGAGCGGACCTCGCGCAAGCGCGGCGGTCTTGAGAATAAAAAGCGCGCTATGTTCGCGGAACCGCCGTCAAAAGCACAAAGGAATTGGCCGGAATCACGTAGCGGTTCTGGACCTGCAGGACTTCCTCCTTGCCTTCTTGCGCCACTTCCTCGCCAGCGGGGAACGAAGTGTCCACCACGCGCGCCCAAAGCTTTCCGTCTTCGGGCGTGGGAAGAATCAAGTTCATGTCGTGGGTGTCGGTGTTGGCCGCAAGGTAAAAGTCTTTGTCAAAGTCGCGGCCGTAAACCACGCAGGCCAAAAAGCGGTTCAACTTGGACCAATCGGGAATCCTTCCGTCAAAGTCATACCAAACCACGTCAACGCCGCGCTTCTTTTCGGCCTCGCTTTCGCCAAAAAAGTCTTTGCGGGAAAAAGTCGGATGGGCCTTTCGCAAGGCTATCATCGCGCGCGTAAAGTCCAAAAGCTCCTTGTTCTTTTGCGCAAAGTTCCAGTCAAACCAAGAAATTTCGTTGTCCTGGCAATAGGCGTTGTTGTTGCCCTTTTGCGTGCGGCGGAATTCGTCTCCGCCCAAAAGCATCGGGACGCCTTGCGAAACCATCAAGATGGCTATGAAGTTTTTTAGCTGGCGCAAGCGCAAGCTTTCGATTTTGGCGTTGGTGCATTCGCCCTCGTAGCCGTGGTTGTAAGAATTGTTGTTGTCGCTTCCGTCGCGGTTTTGCTCGCCGTTCTCGTCGTTTTTCTTTCCGTTGTAGCTCACAACGTCGTTCATAGTAAAGCCGTCGTGGCAAGAAATGTAATTGATCGACGACGCGGGCTTCTTTCCTGTGTGAAGGTAAATGTCGCTTGAACCGGAAATGCGCGTGGCCGCCGCCGTTGAAGTGAACTCGTCTCCGCGAACAAAGCGGCGCACGTCGTCCCTGTAGCGGTCGTTCCATTCAGACCAGCGGCCTCCGGGAAAGTATCCCACTTGGTAGCCGCCGCCCGCGTCCCAAGGCTCGGCGATGATTTTTGTGTTGGCCAAAATCGGGTCCACCGATATCCAGTTGGTCAACGGCGGAAAGCCGTTCATCTGGCCCCACTGGTCGCGGCACAAGATTGAGGCCAGGTCAAACCTAAAGCCGTCTACGTGCATTTCCTGAACCCAGTAGCGCAGGCTGTCCATTATGAAATTCATCGTGTTGGGCTGGTTGCAGTTGAAGGTGTTTCCGCAGCCCGAATAATTCATGTAGTACTGCTTGTCCGGCGGCAGAATGTAGTACTGGTCGTTTTGAATTCCCTTGAACTCAAAGGTGTAGCCATGCTCGTTTCCTTCGCTTGTGTGGTTGTAGACAACGTCCAAAATCACTTCAAGGCCGGCTTTGTGAAGCTCCTTGACCAAGCTCTTGAATTCGCGGACGGGGCCGCCGGGGCTTCTGTCCGCCGCGTATGTGTTCTTGGGCGCGAAAAATCCTATGGTGCTGTAGCCCCAGTAGTTGGTCAAGCGCTCGCCGCTTTTGGGATTGATGTTGCCGTTTTCGTTTTCGTCAAATTCCTGTATGGGCAAAAATTCCACGGCGGTGACGCCCAAGTCTTTTAAATACTGAATTTTTTCAGCGAAGCCCTTGTATGTTCCGGGGTTTTGGACGCCGGACGACGGCGAGGCGGTGAAGCCTTTTAAGTGGACTTCGTAAATAACGCTTTGGTCAAGCGGCCGGTTTATGGGCTTGTCGCCTTCCCAGTCAAATTCCGCGTCGTCAATCACCACGCATTTAGGGAAAAGGTGCGCCTTCATCGGGTCGCGGCCCTTTATGTACATTGTGTCCAAGCCGCGAGTGGAAGATTCCGAATAGGCTTTGTAAACCGAGCCTTCGCTGTAGCATTTGGCGTAAGGGTCAAGAAGGTAGCGGCTGTAGTCAAATCTAAGGCCGCGCTCAGGCTCGTGCGGGCCGTCGATTCTATAAAGGTAAAGGTCGCCGGGCTTTGCTTCCGGAACAAGGGCGTGCCAAACGTCGCCGCTTTTGTTCACAGCGGGGTCAAAATCCAAGGTTGCGTACGGTTCCGGCGAGACGGGGCTTTCAAAAAAGCACAAGGACACTTTTGTCGCGTCCTTTGAAAAAATTGAAAAATTTATTCCCTGCGGCGTCACTATGGCGCCATAGCCAATCGGCCCGCCTTGAAGCAAAGTCAAAGTCTTCATATCCTTTCATTATAGCGCATTTCTTACGCTATTTTCAAGGAGAAGGGGTGACAGTTTTGGCTCCTTAAATTGTCTAATAAACAAGCAAAAATTGCTTGACTTTAAAAGTAGTTGGCGTTATATTAGTTACCGAACGGTCGGTAATATTACCGACCGTTCGGTAACTAATAACGGGGGCTGGCGGTGCCGAGACAAGAAAACACAAAAGAAAAAATTCTTGAATGCGCTTTTGAGCTTTTTAAAAAGCCCCGCTTTTCCGACATATCATTGAGCGAAATCGCGGCAAAGGTCGGAATTTCAAAGACCGCCATTTTTAGGCACTACAAAAACAAGAACGATCTTCTTGAAACAATGCGCCAAAGATTTTTCGAGGCGCTGGCGGAAATGTTCGATGGCTTTGAGAACATAGAAAAGCCCTACGACCAAAAAGGCGTTCAAAGCGTCATAAACTGCGTTTTTGACTTTAACGAAAAGCGCCCAAACTACCTGCCCTACTATTTGCAGACATCCTTTACCGACGAATTGCTTGCCGAAGGCGTGAACTTAATCATGCTTGACAACGGCATCAGATATTTTAGCGAAGAGTTGTTCAAGGACACAAGCAACTTTCTTCCCAAAAATTTGGTCTCGTCTTTTTTTGAGCAAACGATTTTGTTCTTTATGTGGATGGGCCAAAAGGAAAAATGCTCAAACCTTGACGTTTTTGACCGCGAGGCCTACAAGGCCTGCCTTGCCAAATTGATATATTCCGGACTTGGAAAAAAGAAAATTCCTATTTCCCCTGAACGAAAAAAAGAGCTTGACCAAATCTGCAAGGTGGAATTTGCCAATGACGAAAAGTCAAACCGCTTTTTAAACGCCTTTGTAAAGCTTGTCCAGGAAAGCGGCTCTTCAAGAATCACTGTCGAAAAAATAGCCGAAGCCGTCGGAATGGCAAAAAGCAGCGTTTACGCCTTCTTTGCCAACAAGCGCGATTACTTTGTGAACATGCTTTTCCAGGAAACGGAGCGGGCCAACCAAATAATCAAAGACCGCTGCATGTTGGCAAAAAACAGCGACGAGGCGCTTTACATAATAATGAGGACGCAAGCCAATTACTTTGCGCTTAGGCCGCAAGTGATAATGCTTCACGGCTATTTTATTTTTCAGGAAGACACGCTGTCGGAAACGGAACTTGAATTTTTCCGCAAAAAGGCTTTGGGAATATTCAATGAAGGAACCGCAAAGGAAATCTTGCCCAGCGCCTTTAATTTTCCTGTCAGCGAAAATTCAATCTTATATTTAAAATGGATTTCTGAACTGACTGTCGGCTACATGCTGATGGGAACCAAGCACAAGTTCGCGCCGGGATGGCTGGACTTTTATGTTTGGTCGGTTTTTGAAATGATAGAATGCGGCATTAAGGCTATGCAAAATAATGGAGAATAGCATGAAAAAAAATTTTGCGGCGGCGATTTTAGCCCTAGCGTCTTTTGGCGCCATGTTCGCTCAAGAGCAAGCGGACAAGGAAAAGATTGTCACTTTGACGGTTGAACAAGCCGTTGAGTTTGCGAAGGAAAACAGCAAGACTCTAAAGAGCGCGGAAATTGACTTGGAGATGAAAAAACGCGCTTCCCAGTATTCTTGGAATGTTTTTTTGCCAAGCCTTCAAGGCAGTTTTACGGCTGCCCGCTCAACCGACATACAGAGCGCGTTGAGCCAAGCGAACGGAATGGGACAGATGGGCGACGCGATTGGCGCTCTGGCGGCAGCGGTGCTTAAAAAGCCATACACGCCATCGTTCAAGCCGATTCAGGAAAGCGAAAAGGCCCACTGGGCGCTTGTCGGCGACGTAAGCGCCTCGCTCAACCTAAACGCGGCCTACATTAGCAAAATTCGCGCGGCAAAGGCCGATTTTGAAGGCGGAAAAATCACTTGGGAACAGAGCCAAAAGGAAACGCTCCTGAACATCAGAAAATTGTTCTACGGCCTTTTGCTCCAGCAAGAATCTTTGGAAGTAAAGCGGGCCAGCATGGAAAACGCCCGCCAGCGCGCCTCGCAAGCTGAAGCCAACTACAGGAACGGCTTGATTCCCGAATTGCGCTTGCTCAACGCGCAGGTCACTTATGAAAACCAAAAGCCGGAATTTGAGAGCGCCCAGCAAGCCTTGAGCCAGCAAATGGACGCCTTTGCGTTTTTGGTCGGCCTTCCCGTCGGAACAAAAATTCAGCTTGAAGGCTCCATCGAGCCGGTCTTTGTGAACGTCACAAGCGAAGATCTTTTGGAAAAATACCCGGACAGCAGCTTGGAAATTCGCTCCTTGCAAAGCAAGATAGACTCGCTAAAACTAAGCCTAAGCGCCTTGAACCTTTCGGCCTTCACGCCGTCGCTTGCCTTAAGCTACAATTACCAGCCCATGAGATCTTTGATGCTCGACAGCAACAAATGGACGGACCAAGGAAAGTTTTCGGCGACGCTTGTTTGGAACATAACCAACATGCTGCCCTTTAGCGCCAGCCGCCAACAGGCAAGCGACGTAAAGGACAATTTAAGAAAGCTTGAATTGACTTTGGAAACTTTGAAGGAAAACCAAAAGCTCAAGGTAAAAAAAGCCGTGGACACGCTTAACCAAGCGCGTGAGCAAATCGACTCTATGGGCCGCAACATAACGCTTGCCCAGCGCGCCTACGATTCAAGCGCCCGCTCCTACAGGAACGGAACCACCGAGCTGCTAGACTTGCGCGATTCGGAAAGCCAGTTGAACCAGGCCAAGCTTGGACAGCTTAACCAAAAGTTCAACTATATTTCAGCCTTGATGGATTTGGAATACGCGTTGAACACAGATTTGTCGGAATATAAGGAACAATAGCGGCAATGAAATTGTTCGCAAAGCTAAAATAGATTGATAGCCGCATAAGCGGCAACATCCGCGCTCGCAACCAAGCTCGCGCGGACAGCCGAAAATTAGGAGGTTAAAATATGAAAAAGACTGGAATTAAAATTATGGCGGCCGCGCTTGTCGCCGCCGCGCTTGCAAGCTGCAAGGCAAAGCCAAAGGACGACGCCAAGGACAACGCCGAAGTCGAAGCCTTGTTCGCCGTGAACACATACAAGACCAAGGCCGGAAACCTTGACGACTACTTGGAGTTTGGCGGAGACGTGTCGGCCGTTTCTTCGGTCGCGGCCCTGCCGGACATGGCTGGAAAAATTTCCCGCGTCATGGTCAATGTTGGCCAAATGGTAAGCAAGAACCAAATCTTGGCTTACGTCGACGCCAGCCGCCCGGGCATGGACTACAGCGCCAGCCCCGTAAAAGCGCCGATAGCGGGCCGCGTGATTTCCTTCATTCCCACAATAGGAACAATGGTTTCACAGGCTTCCGTCATCGCCGAAATCGCCGACACCGACGAGCTTGAAATAAAGGTAAGCGTGGCCGAGCGCTTTATCAGCCGCATAAGCCTGGGACAAACCGCGACCGTGACTTTTGACGCCTACCCAGGAGTTGACTTTAAGGCCAAGATTTTTGAAGTGAGCCCCGTTCTTGACCAAGCCAGCCGCACGATGAGCGTAAAGCTTAGAATCAATCCGCCGGACAAGAGAATCAAGGCCGGCATGTACGCGCGCGTCCGCCTTATCACCGAAAGCATCAAAGACGCGATTGTAGTTCCGGCAAGCGCGATTGTAAGCCGCGAAGGCGCGCCTTATTTGTTTGTCATCTCGTCCCAAAAGAACGGCAACACGCCCGCGAAAGTAAAGCTTTGCGCGGTTGAGCAAGGAATTTTGGTTGACAACAAGACGGAAATTACAAAGGGTCTCATCGCGGGCGACGAAATTGTTGTCAAAGGCCAAAACCTTTTGAACGACGGCGCGAGCGTCAATATCGTTTCGGTTCAAGAATAACGGCGGAGGATTGTAAATGACTTTTTCTGAGAGATGCGTAAACAAGCCGGTCACGACGCTGCTTACATTTTTGGTCGTAATCGCGCTTGGCATTTACTGCGTGTTCAACTTGCCGGTGGACATGTACCCCGACATGGACATTCCATACATCATCGTTTATACAAGCTATTCCAACACAGGCCCTGAGGAAATAGAGCAGAGCGTCACGCGAACTCTTGAGTCAAGCCTTTCGGGCGTTAGCGGCCTTAAAAAATTGCAGTCTCGTTCCTCCAGCGGAAACAGCCTTGTCATTTTGGAACTGGAATACGGAACCAACCTTGACGCGGCCACTGGTGAAATTCGAGACAAGATAGACATTGTGCGCTCCTACCTTCCTGACGACGCGGACAGCCCGATCATCATGAAGATGGACCCTTCGATGATGCCGATTATGGTTTTGGCCTTGAAGGGAAACCGAACGCCTGAGGAATTGCGCGACTACGCCAAGGACATCGTTCAGCCGCGCTTGGAGCAGCTTGACGGAATCGCCAGCGCCAACATCATGGGCGGCCGCCAAAAATCGATTAACGTTGACATTCCCCGCGACCGCTTGGAGGCTTACGGCCTTAGCATTAGTACCGTCGCGCAAATGATCGGCGCGCAAAACATTCAGAGCGCCGGCGGAACGATTACAAGCGGAGACACAAATTATTCAATTAAGACTAGCGGAAAGTACCAAAGCGTCAACGACCTTAAGAACACCGTAATTTCTTACAAGCCCAGCTCGTATGGCTTGGGCGGCGGCGTTGAGATGAAGACAGTCCTCTTGCGCGACGTGGCCGACGTTTATGAAGGCTACAAGGACGAGGACTCGCTTGCATCGGTTGACAACGAGTCTTGCGTCATCATCACCGTCCAAAAACAGAGCGGAAAGAACTCCGTCACCGCCGCCAAAAACGCGCGCAACGCCTTTGCGAACATTCAGTCCAATCTTCCCAACGACGTAAGCATGACCGAAGTTTACAACACCACGGACATCATCGAACAGACAATCAGCGAAGTAGTCAAGTCGGTAATTCAAGGCGCGCTTTTGGCCATCTTGGTATTGCTGGTGTTCTTGCGCTCTTTCAAAAGCACAATCATCATCGGCCTTGCCATTCCGATTTCTGTCTGCATCACGCTTTTCTTGATGTACTTCAAGGGCATCACAATC
Organism: uncultured Treponema sp.; assembly: GCA_900316905.1. Classification (GTDB taxonomy): domain Bacteria; phylum Spirochaetota; class Spirochaetia; order Treponematales; family Treponemataceae; genus Treponema_D. The sequence continues at coordinate 40,437 of ONET01000001.1, read as the reverse complement.
AACATGATTAGTATGGCCGGCTTGCTATTGGGCATCGGCATGTTGGTGGACAACTCCATCGTAGTTTTGGAAAACATTTACGCCTACATCCAGCGCGGCGCAAAGCCAAAGGTCGCGGCCGTCCTTGGCTCGCAGGAAATGGTCACTTCAATCACGGCTTCCACGCTCACTTCTGTCTGCATCTTCTTGCCGATGATCATGTTCCACAAAAAACTTGGAATGATGGGCCAGATTTTTGACAGCCTTGCTTGGACAATCATCTTCTCGCTGATGTGCTCGCTTATAGTCGCCATCGCGCTTGTTCCTGTCCTTACTTCCAACTACTTAAAGATAAGCAAGAACGCCGACTCAAATTACGCCGGCGCCTTGGGCGGACTCAACCGCTTGTTCAACAAGTTCTTCAACGCGTTGGACAACAAATACGCCAACGGCGTTCGCTTTGTCTTGCGCCACAAAAAGCTTTGCATTTTGGTTCTGGTTGTTTTGTTCGTTCTTTCTATCGGAACAGTCAAGCTTGTAGGCTTTATCTTCATGCCCGAAGCGGCGAGCAACGTTGTTCAGGTTGAAGTTGAGCTTCCCAAGGGAACGACTCTTGACGTTACCAACCAAGTGGCCGAGTCTTTGCAGGCTACGGCCTTGCAGGATTTGAAAGGCGTAAAATACAGCGCCATCATGGCCGGCGGCTCTGGAATGTGGGGCGCGGATTCAGGCACCAACAACGCCACCGTCGTCTTTGCCTTTTATCCAGAGGAGGAACGCGAGCCAGGTTGGGACAGCGCTCCTGTGGCAAAAGAAAAGCTTAGAAAATTCTTCAACATGTTCCCTGGCGCCAACATGAAATTCGGCACCAACATGAACTCCGCCTCAAGCGGAGGACTTTCCATCAACATAAAGTGCAACGACCTTAATCTTTTGCGCGAGACAAGCCGCAAGGTTGAAAAGCTCGTCAAGGAACAGGGCGGCGATTATGTGACGGAAGTGACCAGCGACTTGGAGGACGGACTTCCTCAGGCCGAAATCGTTGTTGACCGCGCCAAAATGTACGAGCTTGGCCTAAACATCTACAATGTCGGCGGCGAAATTCGCGGCGCCATCAACGGAACAACGGCCAGCCGCTACACGGACAAGGGAGACGACATCGACGTGATTGTGCGCCTGGCAAAGCGCGACACTTCCGCGCTTGAGGACTTGGACAAAATCTCAGTCGTAAACGCCCAAGGCTTGCGAGTTCCGCTTTCAAGCTTCGCGCATTACGAACAGTCTTTGGCGCCTGTGACAATTCGCCGCGAAAACCAATCGCGCATCATTCACATCACGGCCAAGCCAAAGGTTGGCGTTTCGTTGGACAAGATTCAGAGCGCCCTTACAAAAATCATCAACGACAACATTCCTGCCGACGAAAACGTCCGCATAAACATTTCGGGCGACTACGAAGACATGATGGAAGCGGTGGTCAACTTTGGCGCCATCATCTTGATGGCTACAATTTTGGTCTTTGTTGTAATGGCCAGCCAGTTTGAGTCGCTTTTGGACCCCTTCATCGTTTTGCTCACGATTCCGCTTTCGTTCATCGGCGTTATGGCGATTTACGCGCTTACGCAAAACCAGCTCAGCATCGTTACCGTTATGGGCGTTTTGGTTTTGGTCGGAACGATTGTAAACAACGGAATTGTTTTGGTTGACTACACCAACTTGCTGCGAAAGCGCGGCTACTCGTTGGACGAAGCTTGCGTAGAGGCGGCCAGAAACCGCTTGCGCCCGATTTTGATGTCAACGCTTACCACAGTAATTTCGCTTATGCCGATGGCCTTCTTCCCTGGCGAAGGAAGCGCTTCGATGCAGCCGATTTCGCTCACCGTATTCGGCGGAATGACATTCGGCTCGCTTATGACTTTGTTCTTGATGCCGGCGGTTTACCACATCTTCAACAGCCGTCGCGAGCGAATCGCGGCCAAGAAGGCGGCCAAATTGGAAGCGAAGGCAAAAAAACGCCTTGAAGGAAAAAAATAAGGGGAGGCCCTAAATGAGCGACAAAAAAGACAAGAAGGAAAAGAAGGCCGACGATTCGGCCAAGACAAAGGGAAAAAAGCTAAAGCGCGTGGAAATTATTTTTTCCGCCGCGCTTGACGAAGACTTTGCGGAAGGTTTTAAGCAAAACAAAATCGGCTCGCATTTTACAAAACTTTCCGGCGTCACCGGCGCGGGCTTTTCAAACCCAAAGCTGGGAGACTCCGTTTGGCCGCAGCTTAACGAAATGCTGATAATTTATTGCCCCAAGGACGAGGCCAAAAAAATTACCGAGCTTGTGGAAAGCCTGCGCGAAAAATATCCTATGGAAGGAATCGCCTGCTTCATAAGCAAGGCCTCGTTCAAATAACTTTCGCAAGCGCAATTAACGCCGCTTCCAATGGGTTTTGCAGCCCAAAGGGAGCGGCTTTTTTTTGCGGGCCATAGTCAATTCCTATATCTTCTCATAAAAATATTTTATTAAAAACCTATTGACAAAGTAGGTAATTATGAGTAAAGTTCCGCAGATGGAGAAAATAACCTATCGGTTTAATAGGTTATAAAAGGAACTTTAGGAATGGCTTACATCCAAATTTCAGACCTATACAAGACGTATTATCCTCATGGACAGGCGCTGCCGGTTTTGCGCGGCATAAACCTTTCAATAGTTAAAGGCGAGATTTTTGGAATCATCGGCTTTTCCGGCGCGGGAAAGTCAACCTTGGCGCGCTGCATCAACCGCTTGGAAAAGCCTGACAGCGGGTCAATCATAATCGACGGAACAGACATTCTATCGCTTGGAAAGCGCGAGCTTCGCCATTACCGCCGCCGCATAGGAATGATTTTCCAAACCTTCAATTTGTTTGAAGCCAAAACCGTTTACAAAAACATCGCCTATCCGCTGGTTATTTCCGGCGTTCCCAAAAAAGAAATAAAAAGGCGCGTGGAAGAAACCGCGGAATTGGTAGGCCTTACCGACAAGCTGGACGTATACCCCGGCGCGTTGAGCGGCGGACAAAAGCAGCGCGTTGGAATCGCCCGCGCCCTGATAAACAACCCGGACGTTTTGCTTAGCGACGAAGCCACAAGCGCGCTTGACCCGCAGACCACCTTGCAAATACTAGACCTGCTCAAAGAGATAAACGAAAAAACCGGCATCACGATTTTGATGATAACCCACGAACTAGAGGCGGTCAAATACGCTTGCCAAAGAATGGCGGTTTTGGAAGAAGGAAAAATAGTTGAGGAAGGAAGCGTTCGGAACATCTTCAACAATCCAGAAAGCCGCACCGGCGATTTGTTCGCAAAAGTGTTTTTCCGCTTGAACAAGGACAGCTTGCAGCAAAACGGAATGTATACGATTTAGGCCGGAGGAAAAAAATGAGTTTGTTGGACAACAGTTTATGGGCGGTGCTGCGCTCGTCGGTTTCCGCTGAAATATGGTCAAAGCTTTGGCCATCGATTTTTGACACGCTTTACATGACGGCGTTGGCCAGCCTGATTGCATTGGTGTTTGGTTTGGCGCTTGGAGTTTTGTTGACAGTGACAAGTCCCGACGGACTGTATCCTGTCAAAGGGCTCTACAAGGTTTTGGGATGGTTCATCAACACGCTGCGCTCTTTGCCGCAAATGGTGATGATAATCATGCTCATTCCCTTGGCGCGCTTTTTGTTTGGAAAAAGCTACGGAGCGAATCCATGCATTGTGGCCATCGCTGCAAGCTGCATTCCGATGTACGCCCGCGTAGTTGAAAGCAGCCTTTTGGAAATAAGCAAAGGCAAAGTGGAGGCCGCAAAGTCAATCGGTTCTTCCAACGCCCAAATTATATTCCATGTGCTGCTTCCCGAAACATTGCCGTCATTGATTCGCGGTTGGACCATCACGGTAATCGCGGTCCTTTCGATGACGGCGCTTGCGGGAATGTTCGGAGCGGGCGGCATTGGCGACATTGCCGTGCGTTATGGTTACCAGCGCTTTCAGCACGACAAGCTGCTGGCTTGCATTTACGTTTTGGTCGTAATCGTTCAGACCGTCCAAAGCGTCGGAAATTTTGTGTCAAACAAAATTTTGAAAACAAGAGGATTGATTTAAAAATCAAAAAACTAAGAGGAGATTTAAATATGAAAAAAACACTTGCAACATTTTTAGGAATCGCGGCGGCTCTTTCGCTCGCTTCTTGCTCAAAGAAAAACGGCTCTGCTTCAAGCGATGGAGTGACAGTTTTAAAAGGCATCATCGACTTGGTTCCGCACCAAGAAATCATCGACTACGCCGCGCCGGCCTTGCTTAAAGAAGGAATCAAGGTTGTAACCTTGCAGGACGCTTCCGACAACTTGGGAAACGAAAAGACCTTTAACGGCGAGGCGGACTTCAATTATTTCCAGCACAAGCCTTATTTGGATTCCGTCAACACGCAAAACGGCTGGGACTTGGTTAGCGTGGCCGCCATTCACGTTGAGCCGATTTCGCTTTACTCGGACAAGTACACAAAACTTTCTGACGCGCCTAAAAACGCTGTCATCGCAGTTCCCGATGACGGAACAAACGAGTACCGCGGCCTTAAGCTTTTGAACGACAAAGGCTTCATCAAACTGAGCGAACATTCTTTGAGCGCGCTTGACGCGAACACAGGCGACATCGTGGAATACTTAAAGCCCGTAAAGATTGTAGAAATCAACGCCTTCCAAATCATTCCGACGCGCGCCGACTACGACTTGTTCGTCAACAACACCAACAAAATCTTGGAGTCAGGAATCAAGACAAACATCTTGGCTCAGGAAGCCGCCGACAGCCCCTACGGAAACATCATCGTAACAAAGGCTTCGCGCGCCAACGATCCGGCCATACAAAAGCTGGTCAAAGTTTTGCTCAGCGACGACGTTCAGAATTGGATTAAGAACAAGTACAACGGAGCGGTCATTCCAGTTAAGTAAAAATAGAACGCCCGCGCCGGCAATCAGGCCCGCGCGGACAGCCGTAGTTTTAGTAGTTTGGAGGAGAACAGTATGTCTACAGTAAACCTGTCTTTGCCCGATGTGCAAATTCGAGAGATTCGAATCAATTCAATCACCGGCTTTTTAGGAAACGCCGATGACTTGGTCAAGCTTTCGGAATCGGGCATAAAAGACCACAATCGAAAATTCACGCAATGCGTTGGCTGCTCCACCGCTCGCGCCGGCTGCATGGTTTCAATGATAACCGACGCCGCCGTAATTTCGCACGGACCTGTAGGCTGTTCTTCTTGCTTGCATGAATTCAACATGACTTACAGAGTGAACGCCTATCTTAGAAACAAGACCAACCGCCAGCGCCGCATTTTTTCGACAAACCTCCAGGAAAAGGATACGGTTTACGGCGGCAACGCCAAGCTAGAGGCAACGATTCGCTCTGTATACGAAAGGGTAAAGCCGGCCGCGATTTTTGTATTGACCACTTGCGCGGTTGGCATTGTGGGCGACGACGTTCAAAGCGTTTGCGACCAGGCCCAAGAAGAATTGGGAATTCCCGTAGTCGGAATAACTTGCGAAGGCTTTCGCTCAAAAGTTTGGACGACAGGTTTTGACGCGGCCTACCACGGATTCGCGCGCAAAATCATCAAGAAATCCGACAAGCATCGTTCCGACATGATCAACGTCATAAACTTTTGGGGAAGCGACGCCTTCGCGGACTGGTTCGCGCCCTTCGGAGCCAAGCCCAATTACTTGACTCCATTCAACACGGTGGAAGAACTGAGCAAGGCCGGCGAGGCCTGCGCCACCGTCCAAGCCTGTTCCACATTGGGAACATATTTGGGCGCGGTTTTGGAGCAGGAATTTGGCGTGCCCGAACTTCCTTCCGCGCCGCCGTACGGAATAGCGCAGACAGACCGCTGGTTCCGCGCGCTTGGAAAACTTTTAGGCAAGGAAGACGTCGCTGAAAAAGTAATCGCAGAGAAAAAAGAAAAGTATTTGCCGCAAATTGAAGAGATACGAAAAAAGCTGGCCGGAAAGACAGCTTATGTGGCGGCCGGCGCGGCGCACGGACACGCGCTCTTGGACATCATCGGCGAGCTTGGCTTGACAGCCGCCGGCGCTTCGGTCTTCCACCACGACGCGGAATTTGACTCAGGCCGCGCGGAAAACGACCAGCTAAAACAGCGCGTCGGCGACTACGGCGACGTTCCGCACTTCAATGTTTGCAACAAGCAGGAATTTGAATTGGTCAACGCGCTTGTAAAAGTTCATCCTGACGTAATGCTGGCGCGCCACGGCGGAATGACGCTTTGGGGCGCAAAGCTCGGCATTCCAAGCTTGCTTGTGGGCGACGAGCACGCGGGCATGGGCTACGAGGGCCTTGTCAAATACGGCAACATGATTGTGGACACAATCGAAAACGATGAGTTTGTGAAAAACTTCCAAAAGCACGCGTTGAACCCCTACACCAAATGGTGGCTCACGCAGCAAACCGACTTTTTCCAAGTCAAATAGAGCGCGAACAGCCGCATGATAGGAGAACAAAATGGCGAATTACACAGGTTCGATTGAACAGGAAAGATACACTTGCGCGATTGGCGCTTTGCAAACTGTCGTGGCCATTCCAAAGGCCGTTCCGATTTTGCATTCCGGCCCCGGCTGCGGAGAAATGATAAGCGGCTTTTTTGAGCGGTCTAAAGGCTACGCGGGCGGCTCCACAAGCCCTTGCACCGCTTTTACAGAAAAAGAAGTTGTCTTTGGCGGCGTTAAGCATTTGCGCGAAAACATTGAAAACACTTACAAGGTTTTGGACACCGACTTGCAAGTTGTTATGACAGGCTGCACCGGCGGAATTGTCGGCGACGACATTCAGAGCGTAGTGGACGAATTCGCGGCGCAGGGAAAGCCGATTGTCGCGGTGGACACGCCGGGCTTTAAGTCCAACAATTATGTTTCCCATTCATCGGTTGTGAACGCGATCATCGACCAATACGTCACGCGCTTTGAAGACGAAAACGAGCCGCGCTCTGAAAAAAACACGGTAAACTTAATCGCGAGCATTCCCTTCCAAGATCCATTTTGGAAAGGAAACCTCGCCGAATACCGCCGCCTTCTCAAAGGCCTTGGACTTAAGGTTCATGTTTTGTTCGGCCCCGACTGCAAGGGAGTAAAGGAGTGGCAGCAAATTCCCCGCGCCAACTTTAACATTTTGGTTTCCCCCTGGTACGGAAAGACAATCGCGGACAACCTTAAGGCGCGCTACGACCAAGAATATTATTGGTACCATTCAGTTCCAATCGGCGACAACGCCACCACGACCTTTTTGAACGGCGTGTTGGATTTTGCCGTTTCACACGGGGCTGAAATCGACGTAGAGAAGGCAAAAAAATTCATTCAGCACCAGATTGACTCTTACTACGAAGAGATAGACAACTTGGCCACCTTCCTTTTGGAATTCCGCTACGGCCTTCCGCGATTCGCGCACATCATTCACGACGCGGGCTATGTCGTAGGCCTTTCCCGCTTTTTGTTGCATGAAACAGGAATCGTTCCCGCCGAGCAATTCATCGTGGACAACACGCCGCAAAAATACCAGCAGGCGATTTTGGACGACCTGCTTTCGATTAGCGAAAAAAGAAAAATCAGCGCGCAATTCATTCCAGACGCGGGAAAGGCCGCCGAAATAATTCGCGGAATAGAGCGCGAAGGAAAGGGCTTGATAATCGGCGCCGACTGGGACAGCGACTTGGCCAAAGAAAAAAACTATTGCTTTGTCGAGGCCGCGCATCCGATGGCGCTAAAACTTGTGCTGACAACAAACTATGTCGGCTACACCGGAGCGCTTCGCGTTATTGAAGACATTTACAACAACGCGCTGTCGTTCTACCGATAAATGGAGCCGGTCATGGCGGAAAATAAAAACAGCGCGGCCAACGAAAAAGCAAGCTCCAACAAAAGCCGCCAGCTTGTAGGATTTGCGAGCGTTGACGGCCTTGCGGTGGACGAACATTTTGGCCACGCGCGTTATTGGCAAATTTATGATTTTTCCAATGACGCGGAATTTGTTGAAACGCGCAAAATGCCGCCTCTTTGCGGCGGCTCTTGCAGCGAAAATTTTGAGCCGGCGTACGAGCTTCTAAAAGACTGCGCGGCGCTCTTTGTTGCGAAAATTGGCGAACCGGCGGCGGCCTACATGATAAAGCGCGGCCTTAAAGTTTTTGAGGCGGCGGGAAGCGTGGACAAATTGGCGCTGGCCATAAAAGAACAAAAGTTACTGTAGGCAGACCCACAAGCGCGAAAAGGAGGCGCGACATGGCAAAGACATTTGAAGAAATAGCAAAAGACCATCCGTGCTTCGCGCTTGGCCAAAAATCCAACAAGGGCCGCATTCACTTGCCGGTGAGCACGGGCTGCAACATCGGCTGCCGCTTTTGCAAGCGCGACTTTAACGAAACGGAACAGCGGCCCGGCGTGGCCAGCGGCATAATCAGCCCCGACGAAGCTGTTCAAGCCGTCCGCCGCGCGCTCGCCCTTTCGCCTGACTTGACTGTAGTTGGAGTGGCCGGTCCAGGCGACACGCTGGCCACCGGCTTCGCGCTGGAAACTTTTCGCAAGATTCGCGACGAGTTCCCCAAAATGATAAAGTGCATGAGCACAAACGGCTTGCTGCTTCCGCAAAAGGCCGACGAGATAATCGACGCTGGAATCGACACGCTAACCGTGACCGTCAACGCCGTTGACCCTGAGATTCAGGCGAAGATAAACGAGTTCATTGTTTATAGCGGAAAAAAAATCGAAGGCATCGAAGCCGCGCGGATTTTGATTGAAAACCAGTTGAGCGGAATAAAAAAAGTCGCGGCGGCGGGCGTGACAGTAAAGGTGAACACAGTCTTCATTCCCGAAGTGAACAAGGAACATATTCCTATAGTCGCAAAAACAGTGGCGGCTCAAGGCGCGGCGGTTTACAACATAATTCCGCTGATACCGCAACACCAGTTCGCGAATTTTTCCGCCCCATCTTGCGCGGATTTGTCTTGGGCAAGAAGCGAGTGCGAAAAATACATCAAGGTGTTCAGGCACTGCCAAAGATGCCGCGCCGACGCGGTGGGCGTACCTGGCGGCCAGGATTTTTCAAAAGAAGTTTACATAAAGCCTGTGAGATTGGACGGAACATTTTCGCATGGTTAAGACAAAAGGCCTTCGGCCTTTTGCTTGTCGAGTTTCTTTCAGAAACTCGCGGAACATAAATGAGACAAACGGTAAACGCGCTCGCAACTAAGCTCGCGCGTTCAGCCGAATAGATGGAGGAAAGAAAAATGGCTACACGACAAATTGCGATTTATGGCAAAGGCGGAATCGGAAAATCAACGACCACGCAAAACCTTACGGCTGGCTTGGCCGAGATGGGCAAGCGCATCATGGTGGTTGGCTGCGACCCCAAGGCGGACTCCACCCGTCTGCTCTTGGGAAACCTCGCGCAAAAAACAGTATTGGACACAATCCGCGAAAACGGCGAAGACGTGGAGCTTAGCGACATTTTGCGCGAAGGCTTTGGCGGAATAAAATGCGTTGAGTCCGGCGGCCCTGAGCCTGGCGTTGGCTGCGCTGGACGCGGAATTATCACATCCATCGGCTTGCTTGAGGAACAGGGCGCCTACACCGAAGACTTGGATTACGTTTTCTACGACGTTTTGGGCGACGTGGTTTGCGGAGGCTTCGCGATGCCGATGCGCGAAGGCAAGGCCAAGGAAATCTACATTGTCGCTTCCGGCGAGATGATGGCCATGTACGCGGCCAACAACATTTCAAAGGGAATCGCAAAGTACGCGGTAAAGAGCGGCGTGCGTCTTGGCGGAATCATTTGCAACAGCAGAAACGTGGACCGCGAAAAGGACTTGCTGACCGCCTTCGCCAAAGAACTGGGAACCCAACTCATTTACTTTGTTCCGCGAAACAACGTTGTCCAGCGCGCGGAGATAAACCGCAAGACCGTCATCCAATACGACCCGCAGTCAACGCAGGCCGACGAATACCGCGCCTTGGCTCGCGCGATTGACGAAAACACCAACTTCGCAATTCCCAAGCCGATGACGCAAGAGCGCCTTGAAGAAATTTTGCTGGAATACGGCTTGATGGATTCGCTAAAAGACAACTACAACATCTAGCGCTTACTTGACGCACATGACCTTGCGCGTTTCGTCAATGCCGGGACCAATGACGCGGACAAAGTAAAGGCCTCGGGCCACCTTTGATCCGCCGTTGTTGGTTCCGTTCCATTTATAGTAATGCGTTCCTGCGTCGGTATGGCCGTGGCGCAAGTATGTCACAATGTTTCCGTCAAGAGTCATTACGATTACATTCAAATTTCCAGATTCCTTCAAGTCAACTTGAACGACAGTGTTTTCACCATAGTCAACGTTAATCACATTGTTCAATATCGACACGCCGCCGCGTTGCAATGTCGTTTCCTTTATCTTAAACGACCACAAGTCAAGCGACGTTATGTCGTTGGGGTTTTTCAATCGAACGGCGTAAAGCGGCTCGATGGTTCCGTTGCCAAAGTGGTCAACTGTGTAGTTCCCCATTTTGAACAAGAATGAAATTTGGTCGCCGCTTTTCCAATTGGCGGTCACCGCGTCTTTTGGAATGTCGAACAAAACGCCGGCGTCATTCGCCGTTCCGTCAATGTAAATGTTCGCGCTGTTGTTTGCCGGAGCTAGCGAAGGAAATATGTCGCTGGTCCAATTAGGCTGCCAGATTCTCCATGACATTCCTGTCGTTTCATTAATCTTTGTAGAAACAGACGCCGGCGTTGGCTTGTTGGCAAAGAAGCCAGTCACAGTTCCAGACGCAAGTTGTCCGCTGGGAGCAAGTCCGCCGCTCTTGTTGTCAGTTCCGTCATAAAGAGAAACTTGCAACATAATTTCTTTTCCGGCGTGAAGCGTTCCGTAATTCGCCTGTTCCGCGTTCCAATCGCGAACCGCCCAAGAACCGTCTTGATACAAGCCAAAACCTGTCGCGCTTCCATCGTCGGTGATGCTGTTGTCATAAGCGTATTGGGGCAAAACAGCGTTGACCGCAAAATCACTAAAAGCGTGCTTGCTTTGGTCAACGACATAATTTCCTACCGCGTCCTGAATGTAAGTGACAGAGGCTGTCACTCCGGCCAAAGGATCGTACATTGTTCCGGAACTTTGGGCCGTAACAAAAACACCGCTCGCAACGTCGGTCAAAACCGCGTTTTGATTTAGCGTTATCAAAAGGCCGGTTGAGTTCGCGTTTTTAAACAAACATTGCGCTGGAATGTTTTGGTCAATTTGAATTCCAGTTCCTGATGAATTTGTCAAGACAAGCGACTTAGGAATGTATTCCAACGCCGGAACTGATTGCGAATGCGCCGCGTCGCTGTAAATCAACATGCTGTCCGTGTTGAGCGCCTTTGAAAAAATTATGAGCATGTTTTTTGTTCCAAGCGGAACTGCGCTCATGTTAAAGGACGGCGGCGTTCTGTCAATCGTCTTCATTTTTATTTTTCCGCATTGAATTCTGTTTCCGGCCAAATCAGTTATATAACATATAGATGAATCAAATTCCAACGCGAATGTCGTTTGCAAAACATAATTTGTTTCGTCCAAACGCAATTTGCAATACAAGCCGTCTTCCGCGCCTGTTGTGTGCGTGGGCAAGCCGCTTGTGTCGCCTGCGTAGGCAAACAAAGAGCTTTCCGCGCCGGCCAGTATTTGTTGTGAAAAACTATGCCACGCTTCGGTTCCTTCAACCGAGTATTTAAACGCGCCGTTCGAGTCGCGCAATGTGCAAAAACGAATTCCTCCCGCCGTTGTGTTGCCGCTTGCGTCAGGCCGGCTTCCTCCACGAACATCCGCCGCGTAATTTTCAACAATGGAATGTTCTGTCGCGGAACTTGCGTTTGCCCATCCCACGCGGCTGAACCACTGCAAGTTTTCAGTATAGCTTGGCTCGTTGTCAAACCAATGCAATTCTATGGCGCTTAAAGTTCCTGTGCCGTAACTTGCGCCGACAAATTCATATTCTTGGCTTCCGTCCGTGGCAGGGCGAACCCACCTGTGCGTTCCGTTGATTCTGACAGGCGCAAAGCTGGGCGGCGTTACGTCCCATGAGCCGTAAAGTTCATTGGCGGAATTTTGAACAATCAAAGGTGGAAGCGCATGGCCGCTTGTGGAATTTATGTCCTGTGAATTTTGAGCGGCCGCTTTGTCCTTGATGTTTGCGTTAGACATTCGCGTTATTGTTCCAACGGGGCTTATGGCGGAACTTACATAGCCCGGCCAATTTTGATTTTGCGTGTCAAAGGCGCCGTCCGTGTAGCCTGCGATAGAAACGCGAATTCTGCATGGCTGATCCTGCGCGGCGGCGGCGGCGCTTGTCGAAAAATTTCTGTAAAGAGCGTGCGGAGATCCGCTTCCTGTTTTTAGCGCCGCTTCGATCTTTCCGCTTGTCGTCGCAAGTCCGGCAAAAACAATTTCGCCGCCGGAACTTGTTGTGGCTCCCAAATCATTTTGGGCTTGAATGTTTGTGTCGCTTGGCAAAACGCTTGTCACGCCGCCGCTTATGTCCACCGGCTCGCTGTAAACAAATTCTATAAAATTGTGAGCGTCGTAAGGCGCTTGGCTGCCAGGAGCCCCATGCAATTCCTGGCCTGTCAAAACTTGAATCAATACCGGCGCGCACTTGTCAACGACAGCGGTAAAGGTCTTTCCAGCCACGGTGCTGGCCGCGCTTATGTCGGGCGACGCAGAATAATAATGCGCGATTCTGTTTTTGCTTGAGTCGCGCAAAGTTTCGTAAACAGCGTCCAGCGCCTTGGGAAGGTTCAAGTAAGGAATCGTCGCGCATGAGTTGTCGCCTGCGCGGTTTGAGCTTTCGGCCGAGCCAGCCGTTATTCCGCTTGCGTCGGTCTTCCATTTATTGTTTGACTTAATGTAGAAGGCCTTTAAATCGCCCGCTCCGTCTGTGGAATGTTGGCAATCCGCGTCGGTATAAGTCGCCGCGTAGCCTCCGACGGAATTGAAGATGCGTGAAGCCGCGGCGGAAATTTCGTTGCATGAATTTTCCACAAAAATATCCGCGCCGTTTGAATCCTTGAATGAAATGTAAATCGCGTCGTCGTAAACCGTCCAAGCTTGGGCGATTACAGGGCGGCTTGTGACAATGTTGGCCGAGCAGCCGGACGTCGTGTTGTGTTCCGCCGCCGCCAGATAAACCGTTCCGCTTCCGCCAATGGGGCTGGCAGTACAATTGCTGATTGTCGAATTGTAGATTTCGGCAAAGGCGGAGGTTTGCAAATTGTTGTCCTTTAGCAAAAGCGTCCACGCGCCGCTTCCCAAAGAAGAAAGGCCGTTTGCGTAAAAGTTTTGCCCCGCGGAAATTTTCGCGCCCGCGTTGGTTGTGACGGCTCCCGACCAAGGCTGTGAAATCGTAGTTCCGTCGGGGCATAATGTCGGGAATGGATCTGTGTATGACGCGGCGCGTTTTCTTGAAGCGTGCTTGTAGGCAAAAAGGCCTGTCACTTGCGAGGCGGCGGCTCCGTATTTGTCGTCGTCAATGTCGTAGTCGGCGCCAAGCAAAATCATGTCACCGCTTGACGAAGCCAGCGTCGCGGCAGAGCCTATGTCAACCGTTCCGTGCAAGAGCAAAACATTTTTAGCCGTAACATTTGATTCGACGGCCGCGTTTTTTGACGCGCCGGCAAAGTAAAGGTTTCCGGCAACCGAAAGGCTTCCGCCGCTTCCGCCCAAGGCCGCCGCCGCGCTTGTGTAAAGCCAAAGATCATTGGCGAATGTCACGGAATGCGCGCCGCTTGTGATAACTCCAGCCGCCGCTTGAACCGTTCCTGTCACGGCGCACGGAGCGCTGAATGTAAGGTTGCCCTTGTAAAGCTGCAAGCCGCCGCTTGTTATGGAAGGGCCGCCGACATTTGTCGCTCCGTTCACTGTGATTGTGGAGGCGCTTGCGGTCGCGGCATCGATTGAGGCGTTTCCGCCGATTGCGATTTTGCCGGAGCCTGTCGTTGCAGTCACGCCGTTTATCGAGGCGTTTCCGTCAATCGCAATGTCGCCGGCGACAGTCGTCGCTGCGTTAAATTCTCCGTCGCCTGTAACCGCAACCGGGCCGCTCACTTTTGTCGCGGCGTTAAATGTGGCCGAGCCCGCCGTTGTGATTCTTGAAGGCGGGTTGCTCGCTCCGACAGTTCCGACAAAAATGACCATGCCAGTTCCGCTGGAGACTAGCGATTGTGAGCCGTTTAAAGTTTCCATCGCGCCCTGAATTGTGACGGCGCCGCTTCCTGCGCCAATCGTCGTGTTGTCGTTGAGCGTTGTCGCGCCAAAAGTGATCGCGGCGTTTGCCGTGTTAAGCGTTCCGTAAAGGCTTGTAGAACCAGCGGTGTGGGTCAAGCCGCCTGTAAAATTGCAAGCGTTTGTCGCGCCGTTAAGCGTAAGCGTTCCTGTCGTGGCGAATGTCGTGGCCGGAGTGAAGTCGCAGCCGGCGTTGAACAAAATATTTCCTACGTTGCTTGTGTCGTTGAAACTATCGGATACGGTGGCTTTTTTTTCAAAGGTCGCGTTCTTGCCCGCTGCTTGATGTATAGCAAGATTTTTTGAGGTTATCGCTTTGTCCACTGTGACGGATCCGTTGCTTGCCTTGTCTATGGCCACGCTGTCGTATGTCGAAGCTTCGTTCGGCGTGAAGATTTGGTCAGTAGTTCCTGTGAATTTTATGTTTCCGCCTGTGACAGCGCCTGTGTTAACAAGGTTTGCGTTTTCGAGCGTGAGAACGCCCGCGCTTGTGTCTAGCGTGGCGGCGGTGGCGTTTGTGACGGTGAACGAGCCGCTTAACGTGACATTTCCGCTTGTCTTTGTGTCGCTTGCGAAGTTTGTGTTGGCGTTAAGAACCGCGTTGTGGCCTATCGTGACGCCAGTTCCGCCGGCCGAGATTGTTCCGGCAAGAGTGAGCCCGCCCAAACTGTTGGGAAGTGCGAGCGCTCCGCCAGTGACGGTAAAACTGTCGCCCGCGCTGTTTCCGAGCGAGACTGTTCCTGCCGTTGTGAATGCGGCTGTCGCGGCGCTTGTTGTTGTGTCGTCCGCTCCGTTGTTAAAGTATACGTCGCCTGAGTTTACCGCGAGCGCGTTTGCAACGGTAAGCGCGCCGTTTGCGGTAAAGGTTCCAGTTCCGTTTATCGTAAGGTTGTAGTAGCCGGCGGTTGGAATTGACAAGTCCGCCGCGCCGCTTGCGCTGGCAAATTCAACGGTTCCTTTGTGGTCTATGTCCGCGTCATTGATGAAAGCCGTTCCGTTTGTGATTCTGTCAGTTCCTGTGTAATAAATCGTTCCGTAGTTTGTGAGCGTTCCGCTTGTCTTTATGTCTCGGTCAGATTCGCTTGCGCCAATGTTTAGCGTGAGGCTTGCGGAGGATAAAGGCGTTTCTCCTATTTGCAAGTCTTTTATTGTATAACTTTTGGCCGCTATTGGATATCTTGCGCCGCTTGGTGAATCTGGAATTTTGACAGGGTAAGCTTTTGTCTCGACTCCGGAATGCTCCTTTGCGGTTCCCGGAATCAAATTGTAGTTCCAGTTTGTCGGCTTTCCCCAATCTGTGTCTGTCGCGCCGGTCCAAACAAAGCCCATCGAATTGTTGAGCAATATCCAATGATTTCGCTCGCCGTACCAAGGGTCAGCGTCAAAGGTGGAATTTTTGGCGCTGTAAAACTTTCCTTCGATTGAAACGCCGTTGTAGGCGACGCTAAGATAGTTGCCAGAGTTTTGGTTGGAATCGAGCGCTATGCTTCCTGTGCCTGTCACGTTAAGAGGCGAGCCGCTTGTTCCAGCCAGCGCGAGCGTTGTCACAGTTTGCGCCGCGTTTACCGCAAGCGTTCCGCCGCCGCTTGTCACGCCAAGCGTTCCGATTGTGTTTGCGCCGGAAAGCGTTATGTTTGAGCCAGATCCTGTCGCCGAGAATGTTCCAAAATTGTTGGCCGCGTTGACGGCGATTTTCGCGCCGTCTGTCGAGCAAGTGAAATTTGTGAAGGTGTTTGAGCCGGCGACCGCAAGACCCGTTCCAGTCGTGTCAGTTGGAGCGTATACAAAATCTTTTATGTTTGTGTTCGCTGCGGTCGCGTTGCCAGTTAGCGCGGCAGTCGCGCCTGTCATTGTAATTTTGGCGGCGCTGGCGTCCAGCGTTCCTGCGTTTGTTATGCCGCCGCTTGTTTCAATGTCGCCGGAAATTGTCGCTTTTCCGCCAGCGTTAATCGCAATCGAGCCGGGCTTTCCCGCGCCCAACTCCACGTTGTTGGCGGAAGTTCCTGTGGCCGCGTCTACAATAATCGGAAGGCCGTCAGAGTAGGACGCGGCTTTTATGTCGCCCGAAAGGCTTGTGGCGGCCGCGCTTGTAATCTTTGCGAGCGCGATTGAGCCGGCCGCTGTGTTTGTCACGCTGCTAGCCGCTCCAGGCGCAAAATCCGCCACGGCGACATTTCCGGCTCCAGAATTTGTCAGGCTTCCGCTTGTCGTTTGAATAGTTCCAAGGTTGCTCGCGGCCGCGGCGCTTGTCGTTATGTTTCCTGTTGTGGTGGAAATCGTTCCGCTTGCGCCTGTCATCGCGCCGGCAAATGTCACGGCGCCTGTCGTCGCGCTGATTGTTCCTGCATTTGCCGTCGTTCCGTTAAATGTTATGTCGTTGGCGGCGGCTTCGATTGTTCCCGCGTTTGTGACCGCGCCGTTTATTAAAAGGGCGGCGCTTGTGGCCAGCGTTCCGTTGTTTGTTATGCCGCTTGTCGTCGTCATGTCGCCGCTAATCGTGGCTTTGGCTCCGCCGCTTATCGCAAGCCTGTCTAGCGTTCCGCTTGCCAAAAGTATGTTTTTGCTGCTTGCGGCGACGGTGATTTTTGTCGCGGCGTCGTAGGAGTTGACTGCTATTCCGTTGTCGGCTGAAACGCTTTTTATCGTGGCGTTGTAGGCGCCCGACAACTTTGTCAATGTCAAAGTTCCGCCTGCGGAATTGGTGACAACGCTGTTGCCGCTCATAGCAAAGTCCGCCACGCTTGTCGCGCCGCTTCCGGAATTGGTGAAGGCGCCGCCCGCGCATTGAACTGTTCCAAAAGCGCTTGCCGCCGCGCCGCTTACGGTGACGCCGCCGGTTGTCATTGCGACAGTTCCGCTTGCGCTTGAAACCGCTCCGGCAAAGGTTATTGAGTTTGCGCCAACAGAAATCGTTCCGGCGTTTGTAGTCGCGCCTGTGACAGTAAGGCTTCCGGCGACCATCGTCTCGGCGCTTGCGTCCACCGTCAGCGCGGCGATTGTTCCTGTTCCCAAAGCGCAAGAACCCGCGGCGACTGCAATTGTCGGCGCGCCGCCAAAGGAAGAAACAGTTATGGCGCTTGTTCCGCCTGTCAAAGTGGCGGCGCGATTTCCTGTAAGTTTTGTTATCGCAAGCGCGCCGCCCGTCGAGTTTGTGACGGAAGTGTCGGCTCCCATTTGAAGATCGGCGATAGTGGCCGCGCCGCTTCCTGAGTTTGAAATCGTTCCGCCGGAACTTTGGACTGTTCCAAGGCTACTCGCGGCGGCCGCGTTTGTCGTTATGTTTCCTGTTGTGGTGGAAATCGTTCCGCCCGCTCCAGTGACGGGTCCGGCAAATGTCACGCCGCCTGTCGTCGCGCTGATCGTTCCAGTGTTTGCGACGGTTCCTGTAAAGTTCAAGTCGCCGCCAGTTGTTTCTATAGTTCCTGAATTTGTGGCAGGTCCTTTTTGAGTCAAGTCTCCGCTAAGAGTGATTGTTCCCGCGTTGTCGATGGCTGGGTACTCAGTGTTTGAGTAGGCTTCGGCGTTGCTCCATGTAAGGCTTGTCGCGGTCACCGTCGCGCCGGAAGAAACTTTTAGCGCGTTGCAACCAACGTTCCCGCCGCCCTGCAAGTCGATCGTTCCGGCTTGGAGCGTTCCGTCAACTTGTATTAAGCTTTTTGGAATTGAGTTTGTGGCGGAATGGGTCAGTGTAGCTGTTGTAAGTTTATTTCCGCCGTCAATTAAAAGCTTTGTGCCAGAATGTGTGTACAAGGTTCCTGTACACTCCGCCTCGCAGTCGATTTCAAGCGTTCCTATTACGCCGCCGGTGGAAGACGCGCGGTTAAAGTCCATCGCGCCAAACGTGAGCTTTTTGCTTCCGGTAAGTTTTGTCGTCCAGTCAGTTCCAACGAATTGCGCGGCGCCGGATTTTTTTATGTTCAAAGCGTCAACCGTTATGTCTTCGTCAATCGTTACGGTGTAGTCGCCCGCGATAAAGGCAGTGTCGCCAGTTGTTGGATAGGCCGTAGCGACAGTTCCCGCTTCGCTTTCTGTCCGCCAGTTATCAACAGTTGTCCAGTTTGCGTCCGCGCCGCCGCCCGCCCAATAATAGGTTTCCGCAAAAAGAGGCAAGGCAAAAAAAAGCGCCGATAAAATGACTGCAAAAAAAAGAAAAGATTTTTTCACATGTCAATTATCGGCGTTTTTCAAAAAACTGTTAAGAGGCGCTTTTGTTTATCTGCCCCAAGTCATCATCAAGTCGTAGTTGTCTTCGCGAACTTCGAAGTACTGGTTGTATTCGCCGCAGGTTGGGCAGTAGTCTGGGGCTTTTTCGCCTGTTACGATGTGACCGCACTTAAGGCATTCCCAAACCTTCACGCCGCTTTTTTTGATTTGCTCGGAAGTGTCTTCGTCCTTCAAAAGCGAGCGGTAGCGGTCTTCATGGCGCTTTTCGATTTGAGCCACGGCGCGGAACTTGGCGGCCAAGTCGGCAAAGCCTTCCGCCTCGGCGGTTTTGGCAAAGCCCTCGTACATGTCGGTCCATTCAAAGTTTTCGCCGTCGGCGGCGGCCTTAAGGTTTGAAGTCGTGTCGCTGATTCCCTCCAATTCCTTAAGCCACATTTTGGCGTGCTGCTCTTCGTTGTTGGCAGTCTTTTCAAAAATTTTGGCCACCTTGTCCTGGCCTTCATTTTGGGCTACCTGCGAAAAATAAACATATTTGTTGCGAGCCTGCGATTCTCCGGCAAAGGCGGCCAACAAATTTTTCTCTGTCTGCGTTCCCGCGTACTTACTCATATTGTTCTCCTAGTGTAAGTTGAATTTTCCTTCCGCTCAATTATATTGCGCAATTCCGCATAAAGCAAGCGCGCCGTTCCGCGCTTTAAAAAATTTATCCGTTGTATTATAATAGTAAGTTATGAAAAACAAACGATATATGTCGCTTAGACGCGAGCTCCTGATTGGAACCATTGGTTCCATGTTGATTGTCACTTTATTTTTAAGCGTTTCATACATGTTCGTCATGAAACACATCGTGGAAAAAACTACGGCCACTTCCGTAAACCAAACGATGGAAACTTTGGACATGGAAATCTCCGGAATTTTGGGCCAATACAATGATATGGTGCTTAACTTGTCAAATGTAGTGCCCGCTCTTGACGGAGACCGCGACCAGATTAAGGCCGTGATTCAAAGCATGGGAAAGGACCTTCCCGGCGACACGCTTTTGTATTACGCTACGGCGGAACAAATTTGGGATGGCGGAACTTTGATTTCCCATTCCGGCTGGGAAGCCTCGGACGACTTTGACATGCAGTCGCGCCTATGGCACAAGAACGCCGTAAACAACCGCAACAAGCTTTGCTACACCGAGCCATTCAACGACGTCAACACCGGAAAGATAATCGTGACGATAAGCTACAACGTTCTTGACCGCGACGGAAACCTTATCGGCGTTTCGGCCTTTGACATTGTTTTGGACTCGCTTTCAGACGCCGTCAAGAACATTCAGCTTTCAAAGAACAGCAGCATAAACATCATCACGCGCGAAGGCCTTTACCTGACCAACAGCGATCCTTCCGCGATAATGAACGAAAACTATTTTGACAGCGCGCCCTTTGTTTCATACACAAAGGCTTCATACCTTGACGGAACGGCCAAAGCCTTCATCGAAAAAGACAAGTTCTTTGGCGTCCGCCAAATCCAAAACACGGACTGGTTCATAATCACTCAAGGCCCCATAACGGACTTTTCTGGCGAATACATAAAATTGATTTTGATGGTCTTGGCCGGACTTGCGATTATTTTTGTGGTCATGGTTTTAATCGACGCGATTCTTTCAAACCGAGTGTCAAACAGCTTCAAGCTTATGGCCAACGGTTGCGAAGCCATCGCGCGCGGAGACTTTTCAAAAAAGTACCCAGACTTCTTCACAAAGGAAGCGTCGCTTTTGGCCAACGGCTTCAACACATTCTCGCAGCGTCTTAGCGGAATTATTGAAAGCATGAAAAATTCAAAGGTCTCCTTGGAACAGGCGGGCCAATCGCTCAAGAGCGGAACAGGCGACACCCAGGACGCGATTTCGCAGGTTCTTTCAAGCATAGAAGGAATGAACTCCAACCTAAAGACGCAAACCTCCGGCGTGGAGCAAACGCTTTCCAACATGGAATCTGTTATAGAAAACATTCGCGCCCTTGAGCGCCTTGTGGAATCCCAAACCATTTCCGTTCGCGGCGCTTCCGGCGCGGTTGAAGGCATGATAGCCAACATCGCCGAGGTAAACCGCTCGGTAGACAAAATGGCCAGCTCGTTTGAGACAATCGGCTCGGACGCGGAAAGCGGCTCCAAGACGCAAAGCGAGCTGCAGGAAAAAATCGGCGAAATCGAGACTCAGTCCGAGCTTTTGAGCGAAGCCAACACTGTCATCGCCAACATCGCCGAGCAAACCAATTTGCTGGCCATGAACGCCGCCATCGAAGCCGCGCACGCTGGCGAAGCCGGAAAGGGCTTTGCCGTAGTCGCCGACGAAATACGAAAGCTGTCTGAAACTTCAACAAGCCAGTCAAAGACAATCGGCGAGCAATTGAGCCGCATCCAAGAAAACATCGCGGCGGCGGTTTCGGCCACCCAGCGCGGCGTTCAAAGCTACGACAACCTTGCCAACGAGATCCGCGAAACGGATTCCATTGTTCAGCAAATAAAGGGAGCCATGAGCGAGCAGCAAGACGGCTCGGCTCAAATCACGGAAGCCCTTCGCGGCATGAACGAAAGCGCCGCCCAAGTCCAACAGGCCTCGCAAAAGATGTCTTTGGAAAGCCGTTCTATCATGGACGCGGTCGGTTCGCTCCAAGAAAAGACAAAAGCCATGGAAGACGGCATGGACAAGATGAGCGAAAGCGCGGAAAAGATAAATTCCACAGGAACAGCGCTTTCTCAGATTTCCACCATTGTCGAAGAATCCATCGTGGAAATCGGCCGGCAGGTAGATCAATTTGAAAGCTAAAAAAGTTCGCGCTGAACCTCTTTGGGCGGCGCGACTTTCCAGCTTTTTTGTTCCGCCTGGTGAACCATGTCGCCGGGCAAGGAATTTCCAATTATAAACGGCGAGCGCGGGTCATGAAGGCCCGCGTTTTTATTTACCGCCCGCCAATCGTTGTTGGCGTAGCAGTAACGGCAAAAATGCCGGCAAGAAGAGTAAGCGCCGATGTCGCAAGAAAGATAGCAGGCGCATTCTTTGCGTGACGGCGTAAAGCGCGGAAAAGAAAGCGGCTGGCCCAACGCCCGCTCGTAAATGGCGGGTGTCATGCATCCGCCAGCGTCAGCTCCATACGGCTCCAATATTTTCCCTTCGCCGCAAGTCCTTATTTTGATTCCGCGGGCAAAAGCGATTTGTATCAAACGCTTTCCAAGTTCCACCGCATCTTCTTGGCCAACGGCGGCCGCTTTAGGAAAATTCCGCCTGACCTTTGGGAACATGTCGATAAAGCTTATGACGCAAGTGTCCGTCCAGCCGCATAGAGAATCCGCCATTTTTTCAAAGGCCCGCAAGTGGAATTGAAAGGAATATTTTTCGCTTATGAAAATCGGGTCGTATCTCCAAGCGATTCGTTCCTTTCCAACAAGTTCAGAAAGCCTTTTAAAAAGTTCAAGACATTCCCTCTTGTCCGGAACGCCCGGCTCTATGTCGCGGCCGTAAGGCGTTATTGTAAAATGCCAAAACTGTCCAAAGCCTCGCTCGTCAAGCTCTTTGACATGAGGCAGCATCGGCGCCGGATTTTTTGTGCAAAAGCCGATCAAGTCCACAAGGTCTGGCCTTATTTCAAAACGGGTCACGGCGCTTTGGTTGTAAGGATTTCTGACCATGACAAAGCCTTCGCGGACGCGGTTCATAAACCATTCTGAAAAAAAAGCGGGAATGTCTGTCCGCTGGCCGGTGTTCAAAATCATGCTCTTTAATCTACAAGAGAAGCCCGACAAAAGCAAGCGGCCTTAGACAATTGTCGGCAGACAAAATCCTTCCTAACAACCATTCGTTCTGCTTTTCATTTACGACCGTTTGTTAGTTTTGCGCCTGTGGAAAATTTGTTGGATTTGTTGAAAAGTCGCTTGTGTTTCACGTGAAACAAATTTTCTAAAAAATTGAGCCGGACTCGACCGCCTCCGCTCCATATGTAATTTGACAAAAACGTTTCACGTGAAACAAACGAAAAGGCAGGACACCAGCGCCCTACCCCACCGCGTAAATTGACATGATGTTTCACGTGAAACATCTGGCATGGCTTTTATTAATCCTGCCATTGAAACCGTCCTTATCCGCCGGCTTTCCACTTTCTGACAAAGACTTTTTCCACATGTGGAAAAGTTGTTAAAAGTGTGGAAAAAAAGTTTCACGTGAAACAATGCTTTTCAAGGTCAACATACCCGTTGAAATAGGGGGCATAAAAAAAACCGAGGAGCAAGTCCTCGGTCGCCTGATGTGGTTTATTTTTCTGATGCAGGTTTCTGCATCCCCCTCGACAATAAGTATATTATAAAAAGAAAACTTTGTCAGCAAAAAAATATTAAAATTTTGTTAAATTTTGCAAATTTTTCTGCCTTCCCTAGTCAAGTGTAACTCTTTATATTATAAAGAATTAACATTTAACTCTTTATAATATAACACTTTATTTGTCGTCTTCCTCCTGCGGAATCTTGTCCACGCCAACCAAGAAGTCCGGGTCGGAAATCTTGACAACCTTAACGCCAGTCGAGCCGGCTCCCTGCTGGTTGATTGCGCTGGCGCTTACGCGCAAGGTTTTTCCTTGGCTGGTCATGCAGACAATTTCGTCGGAGTCTTTTACAGAAAGCAAGCCGATGATTTCGCCGCGCTCGCCGGTGTTGCCAAAAATCTTTTGTCCGCCGGTGCCGCGTCCGTGAGGCTTAAAGTCCTCAAAGGCGACGCGCTTTCCGTAGCCCTTTTCGGTCAAAAGCAAAATGCTTTCGCCTTCGGTATAGGTGATGGCGCCGCTAACTTCGTCGCCTTCGCTAAGCTTCATGCCCTTAATGCCGCAGCTGGCGCGGCCCATTTCGCGGACGTCGGCTTCGCTAAAGCGCAAGGCCTTTCCGTTGCGGGAAATCAGGAAGATGTCCGATGAGCCGGCTGTCGGAATCGCGCTGACAAGCTTGTCGCCTTCCTTGAGCTTAAGGCCGATGATGCCCTTTACACGGGCGTTGGCGAACTCGCTGGTCTGCACTTTCTTGACGACGCCGCTGGCCGTTGTCATGAACAAGTATGTGTCGTCCGAGAATTCACGGAGCGGAACGACCGTCGTGATTTCTTCGTCGGCGCCAATGGCAATCAAGCTCTTGATGTGGGTCCCGCGGCTGTTCTTAGACATTTCGGGAATCTCGTGAACCTTTATCCAATAGGCGCGGCCAAGGTTTGAAACAAACAAAATGTAGTCGTGGGTGCTTCCGATGAACAAGTGGTTCACGTAGTCGTCTTCGATGAGCGCCGTGCTGTTGCTTCCGGTTCCACCCCTGCCCTGCTTTTTGTAGCTGGTGACAGAGGCGCGCTTTACGTAGCCCAGTTTGGAAATCATCACGACCATGTCTTCTTCTTTTATCAAGTCTTCGACGTTGATTTGGTCAACCTCGTCGCTAACGATTTCCGTTTTGCGGTCGTCGCCGTATTTTTCGGCCAGCTTGTTGGTCTCGTCCTTTATAAGGCCAAGAATCTTTTCGTGGTGGGCCAAAAGGTCTTCCAAGTGGTCGATAAGGGCTTGCAATTCCTTTATTTCTTTTTGCAAGTCTTCGATTTGAAGATGGGTAAGACGCTTGAGCTGCATGTCAACGATGGCCTGGGCCTGCTCGTCGTCAAAGCCAAAGCGCTTTTCAAGGGCAAGCTTGGCGGCTTCCGTATCGCGGCTTTCCTTGATGATTTTTATCACTTCGTCAATGTTGTTGATGGCCGTGATGAGCGCCTGCAAGATGTGCATTCTGTGCTTGGCCACTTTTAGGTCGTAAATCGTGCGGCGGGTGATCACCTCGTCGCGGTGGTTTACAAAATGCTGGATCAACTGCTTAAGGGTCAAAACTTCCGGCTTAAGGTAAGTCTTGGGAAGCGTGAGCATTCCCGGCTCGTCGTAGCGGTTTCCGCCGTTTTCCAAAATTTGCGGAACAAGAGCCAAGTTGATTACGCCAAAGTTTGACTGCAAGTCGGTCTTGGCAAAAAGCTGGTTGAGAACCAGTTTTGTAACGGCGCCGCGTTTTAAGTCAACGACCAAGCGCATTCCGGTTCGGTCGGAAGACTCGTCGTTGGCGCCAGAAATTCCTTCGATCAGTTTGTCACGGACAAGCTCTTTTATGCGTTCGATAATGTTCTTTGTGTTCACGCCGTAAGGAACTTCGGTAAAGACGATCGACTCGCGGCCGTGTTTGTCGGTCTCTATCATAAATTTTGAGCGAATCGTGATTTTGCCGCGGCCAGTCTTGTAGGCCTTTTTGATTCCGTCGCGGCCGTAAATTATGCCGCCGGTCGGAAAGTCCGGGCCCTTTATGTATTTGCAAAGCTCGTCGATTGAAATTTCGGGATTGTCGATGTAGGCCGCGATGGCCGCCGCCACTTCCCTTAAGTTGTGGGAGGGCATGTTGGTGGCCATTCCGACCGCGATTCCCGTAGTTCCGTTGCAAAGAAGGAAGGGGAATGAGGCCGGCAAAACGGAAGGCTCTGTAGTCGTGTCGTCAAAGTTTGGAACCATGTCCACCGTGTTTTTGCTGATGTCGGCCACCATTTCTTCGGTGATCTTTGACATCTTGGCCTCGGTGTAACGATAGGCGGCGGCCGGGTCTCCGGCAATAGTACCAAAGTTTCCCTGCGGAGTTATGGTCGTGTAACGCTGCGCAAAGTCTTGGCCAAGGCGCACAAGGGCGTCGTAAACGGACAAGTCTCCGTGCGGGTGGTAGTGGCCCAAAACTTCACCGACGATTTGGGCGCATTTTTTTGTCTTTCCGCCGCTAGTAAGGTTAAGCTTGTCCATCGCGTACATGATTCTGCGGTGAACGGGCTTTAAGCCGTCGCGAACGTCCGGCAAGGCTCGCTGGACGATTACCGACATCGAATAGTCGATGTAGGCCTTTTTTACTTCGTCCTCAATCGGAATTTGTATTACAGTTCCGCCTTCCGGCGTTTTGATTTCTTCCATATCTCTTTCCTAATCTTTTATATATCCAAATTGGCGTATCTTGAGTTGCTTTCGATGAATTCGCGGCGGGGCTCTACTTCTTCGCCCATGCAGACGCTGAATATTTTATCGGCGGCTTCCGCGTCAGGAATCGTGACCACACGCATTTTTCGGCGGGCGGGATCCATTGTTGTTTCCCAAAGCTGCTTTCCGTCCATTTCGCCAAGACCTTTGTAACGCTGAACGTCGGCCTTTTCTCGCTGGTCGCCCAAAGCCGCCAAAGCGTCGTCGCGCTCTTGGTCAGAGTAGCAGTAAACCGGCTCCTTCTTTCCAAGCTGCACCTTAAAGAGCGGCGGCATGGCAAGGTAAACGTAACCGTTTTCTATAAGCTGCGGCATATAGCGGAAGAAGAATGTCAAAAGCAGCGTGCGGATGTGGCTTCCGTCAACATCGGCATCGGCCATGATGATGATTTTATGGTAGCGCAGCTTTTCGATGTTAAAGTCTTTTCCAAAGCCGGCGCCAAGACTTGCGATAACAGGCTCCAGCTTGTCGTTGTTCATAACTTTTTCAGGGCGGACTTTCTCAACGTTGAGCATTTTTCCCCAAAGAGGCAAAATAGCCTGGATTTTTGGGTCTCGTCCTTTTTTTGCGGAACCGCCGGCCGAATCACCCTCGACTATGTATACTTCGCACATCTCTGGGTCTTTGAGAGAGCAGTCGGCAAGTTTTGCCGGAAGTCCAAAGCCGTCGGACAAAGACTTTTTGCGGCTGGCGTCCTTGGCCTTTTTGGCCGCAATGCGGGCAGTGGCTTCAGCCAAAGCCTTGTCCAAAAGGGCTTCCAAAACGCTTGGGTTTTGCTCAAAGAAGAGCGTAAGCTTTTCTTTTACAAGCGCGTCAACGATTGTGCGCACCTCGGTGTTGCCGAGTTTTTCCTTGGTCTGTCCTTCAAACTCAGGCTCAGGCACTTTCATAGAAACTACAAGAACGATTCCCGAAAGAATGTCCTCTATGCGGAGCTTTTCGTCCTTATCGGCTTTTTCCAGGCGCTTTTTGAACTTGTCGTTTGCGTCTAGGAATTTGTTGAGGACAAAGTTAATGGCGTTCTTAAAGCCGTCAAGGTGGGTTCCGCCCTCGCGGGTGTTGATGTCGTTTACGTAAGTGTTTATGCTTGAAGAGTAGCCTGAGTTGTACTGGAAGGCGCATTCGGTTATGACGTTGTCGCGCTCGCCGGTAATGTAAATCGGATTTTCGGGAAGGTAGAACTTAGAATTAGTCTTTTGGTTCATTTCCTTGACATACTGGGTGATGCCGCCCTCAAACTTGTAGACGGCTTCCTTTGGCTCCTCCAAGCGCTCGTCGCGGAAAATGATCGTTATGCCGTTGTTCAAAAAGGCAAGCTCTCGAAGGCGCTTGGCCAAAACGTCAAAGTTGTATGTCGTGGTTTCTTGGAAAATAGTCTTGTCGGCCTTCCAGCGGATTGTCGTTCCGTGGCGGTCGCTGGGTCCAAGCTCTTCAACCTTTGTAGTTGGCTTTCCGATGCTGTATTTTTGCTGGTACTTTTTTCCGTCGCGCTCTACAACCGCTTCCATCCAAGTTGAAAGCGCGTTGACGCAGGAAACGCCAACGCCGTGCAAGCCGCCTGAAACCTTGTAGTTGTCCTTGTTGAATTTTCCGCCGGCGTGAAGCTTGGTCAAAACCAATTCCAAGGCGCTGATGTGTTCCGTCGGGTGAATGTCAACAGGAATTCCGCGTCCGTTGTCCTCTACGCGGCAAATGTCGTCTTTTTCCAGCGCGACCGTGATTGTGTCGCAAAAACCGGCCATCGCTTCGTCGATGGAGTTGTCAACGACTTCGTAAACCAAGTGGTGAAGGCCGTTTGGTCCGGTGGAACCAATGTACATGCCTGGGCGCTTTCGGACAGCCTCCAATCCTTTAAGGACTTGAATGTTGCCAGCTGAATAATTTTCGCTCATTTTTTATTCCCTATAAAACTAATTTAAAATAGAAAAAAGACAATCATTTTATTATACTAGTATTGAAAAAAAAAGTAAAGTAAGTTTATAATGTCAGCATGAGCGAAAACAATTACAAGGAAATTTGGAAAGAAGCCTTAAGCCAAATAGAAAATCAATATAAAAAAGAGAACCGCGAGACAGAATTTTACCTTTGGTTCAACCTTGAGTATATGAGCGACGAAGGAAATTCCATAAAAGTTTCCGTAGCCAGCGACTTTATGAGAGCGCAAATGCTTTCCCACGACGTGGTAAAGTCCATAAAGGACAAAATAAAGGAAATAACCGGACGGGAAATAGAAATAGAGTTTGAAATAAACAACACAACGATATCCAAAGAAGAAAAAACGGAAGAACCTATAAAAAAATCTAAAAAAGAAAAGGCCGAGGCAGTGGAAGAAGAATTTACCCCCCATCCTGACCTTAACGAAAATTTCACTTTTGACACCTTTGTTCCGGGCGACAACAACATGTACGCCTACCAAGCTTCGATAGCGGCTTCCAAAAACCCTGGAAAAGCGTATAACCCTATACTTCTTTATGGTGGAAGCGGTTTGGGAAAGACCCACTTGATGCAGTCTATCGGAAATTACATCTATGAAGAAAAAAAAGGAAAAGTCAAGCTGGCTTACATAAACACCGAATCCTTGATGAACGAATTTACAAGCGCCCTTAGAAACAAGACTCCAAAAAACGACACAGTTCAAAAATTTAAGAACAAGTACAGAAACCTTGACATTTTCTTGCTTGACGACATTTATTTTTTGGGCGGAACTGACGCTCTTCAAGACGAGATTTTCTATATTTTTGAGGCGTTGAACCAAAAAAAGGCGCAGATGGTCTTTACATGCGACCGTCCAATAAACGAAGTCAATGGAATCAAAGAAAGGCTAAGAACCCGCTTTAGCAATGGAATTTGCATAGACATGCAGCCGCCTAACTATGAAACAAGAAAGGCAATTCTATTAAAGAAACTTTCTCTTATGAACAAGACTTTGAGCGATGAAATCATTGATTTTATAGCGGCCAACATTGAAAGCGATGTCAGGGACTTGGAAGGAGCCCTAAAAAAAGTGGTTGGCTACAGCGAGTTTATGAACAAAGACATAACGACCGACATAGCTAAGCAGCTTTTGCAGGAAAACATAAGCTCAAATCTTGGAGGAAACGTTTCAATAGACACAATTCAAAAAGTGGTGTCTGATTATTATGGAATTTCCGTTTCCGAAATAAAGAGCAAAAAGCAAAACAAGAAAGTCGCCTTTCCTAGACATGTTTCCATTTATATCGCCAGGAAGCTTACTGAAATGTCTTTCACTGAGATAGGAAGCGAATTTGGAGGAAAGGATCATTCAACAATTATGAGCAGCTGCAAAAAAATAGAGGATTTGATAAAAATAGACGCGACATTGGACAATGCCATAAAGAACATGATTAAGGAAATCAAGAGCAAGAAATAAAAGGAAAAGTTTTTAACATTTCTTATATATTTTTAAATATATAAATTTAATAATAATAATAATAAGGGGTGTTAATATGTTAAAAAGCGGTCTAAATGACTGCAGAATAAAGAAATGAAATGTTAAAAACACAAAAAGGTTTTCAACAAAAAATTCACTTTTCCACAATTTTAAAAGTTTTCCACAAATTCCACACACATAAGGAACATAAGTCAAACAATTATTTTGATTTATAAAAATTCTTGCGAAACACTATGCAAAAAACTAATATTGCGCTATAATGTTTCTCTATATAAAAGTCTAAGGGAGGCTTGTAAATGAAGTTTCAGTTTGATCGCGACGCGATGATTAAGGAAGTGGCAATCGCCCAGGAAATTATCGCCAACAAAAGCCCGATTTCAGTTCTTTCCAACGTTCTTCTAATAGCTGAAAATAACACTCTTACAATAAAAGCCTCGGATTCGACCGTTGATTACATAACAAAAATTCCGGTTGAAATTCAAGAAGAAGGAAGCACTACAATCTACTGCGACAAGTTCATGAAAATCATTTCAAAGGCTCCGCAGGGACAAATTGAATTTGAGCAAAGCGACATCACCGTTACAATCCGTCCGTTAAAGGGACGCTTCACTCTAAAGAGCATTGCCAGCGACAAGTTCCCGGAAATCAACTCTTTGGAAGGCGGCTCTTATTTTGAACTTCCTTCAAAAGAGCTTAAGGAAATGATTCAACAGACGTCGTTTGCCGTAAGCGAAGACGGAAACCGCCACTTTATGATGGGCGTTCACTTTGAAAAGCAGAACGACAATTTGATTATGGTTGCCACCGACGGCCGCCGCCTTTCATACGCCGAAAAGTCTTTGGGAGGAATTCCTGACTTTCCGCAGGCGATTGTTCCGACAAAAATTTTGGACTGCGTTGTAAAGCACGCCAGCGACGAAGGTAACGTTTCTGTCGCCATCATTGACAAAAAGATTTTCTTCAAGTTCGGCAACTACGAATTTTCTTCACTTTTGTTGGAAGGAGAATTCCCCAACTATCGCCGCGTCATTCCAAACGATTTGGACAAATCTTTCCAAGTGCAAAAGTCAGACTTGCTTGAAGCCCTTGACCGCATCGGCATTTATGTTGACAAAACCTCATTGCGCACAATTTTCAAGTTGACTCCCGGAAAGCTCACCCTTTTCTCTCCAGAATTGGAATTGGGAAGCGCCGACGAAGAAATTCCTTGCGAGTACAACGGCGAAGAAATCATGCTGGCCTTTAACTTCCGCTATGTCGAAGAGCCTCTAAAGCTTATGGAAGCTGAAAGAGTCGCCTTTGACTTTAAGGACGCCAACAAGGCGGCGATTTTGAGAACGGAGCCTAAGTCTGATTACTTCCACGTAATCATGACTATGAACTTGAACTAAAAGCCGCCGCTGCAATTTAATGGCCTTTTTGTCGCTGTCATTTTATAATTTCCGCAACTTGCAAAATGACAAAATTGATTTTGACTCAAAAGAAGTATATTTTGTCGGACAAAACGGCCAAGGCAAAAGCAACATTCTAGAATCCCTTTATTATTGCGCCTACGGAAATTCATTCCGCACCCACAGCGACACAGAAATCGTCAGGCGCGGCGAAAAAGATTTTAGCGTCCGGGCCTTGTATCAAGAAAGCGGCGGCGGCGTTCGCAGCGTGAACGTAATATACAAGGACGGCAAAAAGTCAATCGAAAAAAACGGCAAGAAAATCAAGGACAGAAAAGAATTGATAAACACAATGCCCTGCATTCTTTTTTGCCATGACGACTTGCGCTTTGTGGAAGGCGAGCCAAGCGACCGCCGCTTTTTTTTGGACCAAAGCCTTTCGATGTACGACGTTCTTTACATTGACCTTATTCGCCGCTACAGAGCCGCGTTAAAAAACCGAAACGTCTTGATAAAAGAAAACAAGCGCGAAATGCTGGACATCTACGACTTGCAGCTTGTCGAGAACGGCTTGGAAATTCAAAAAAAACGCAAGACGGCGGTTTTTAAATTCAACGAAATATTCACCCGCCTTTATGAGCAAGTCGCTGGAATAGAGGGCGTTACCGTAAGCTATGAGCCAAGTTGGAAGGAAGTAAAGGACGGCGCTTCCAGCCGTCTTCCTAGCCGCGACGAGGTTTTGGAAATATTGAAGAGCAAGCGGGAAAGCGACTTTATAATGGGCACGACTTTGAGCGGCCCCCACCGAGACCGGCTGCGCTACTTTTGCGGCGGAAAGCCATTCGTTCCGATCGCGTCTATGGGCCAGCGCCGCCTTATAGCGCTTTTGCTGCGCGTAAGCCAGGCGGTTTACTACAGCCAAACGATAAACGAAAAGCCTGTCTTGCTTATGGACGACGTCATGTTGGAACTTGATCCTGACAAGCGCGAAAAGTTGACTGCCCTATTGCCTGAATACGAGCAGCTTTTTTGTACTTTCCTTCCTGGGGAACCTTACGAAAGATACAAGAAGTCTACGACAGGCGTTTATTTTATAGAGAACGGAGGTTGGAAAAAGTGAGCGACGAATTCATAAACAGCGCGCAAATGATAACGAATGTGTTCAACGGCATTTCCGCTTCCTCGATGGAACAAAGCGACAAAGTTTGCAAGGCGTGGAAAACGACGGTGTCAAAAATTTCCGGCAACGGAGAAAAGCTCGCCGCCCATTCGTTTGTAGTTGATTTAAAGAACGGAATTTTATTGGTTGAAAGCGACCATCCCGGCTGGAATCAAATGCTGCAGATGCATAAAAAATTTATTCTAACAGGCCTAAATCGTTTGAGCGGCGGCGTTAAAATAGAGTCGCTCGCGTTTAGGGTAAAGGGCAGTCCCGCGCGTTTGGCCAGCGTTGAAGAGATTACAAAAAAAGCAGTTGAAAGATACGCGCAAAAAATTGAAGATGACCAAAAACGGTTGGAAGAAATGGGCTATGTGAACAAAGACGCCGCCGCGGACGTTGAGGGCGGTCCAAGCCAGATTCCGCCGGAAGTGAAAGAAATTTTTGACCGGATGAGAAAGGAAGCCCAAAACAGGTAGGGGCTTTTATAAAGCGAGGAGCGGAAATGGAAAAAGCGAAAAAAAATATTTTGGCCGTCGCGGGATTTTGGTTTTTATTCTCCGCGTTTTTTTTGGGCTATCGCGTCAGTTATTTTCTTGGAAATTTTTTTCCGACGGTTTTGTTCAAGGCCTTGTGCAGCTCTTGCTTTGTGGCGCTGGGACTTTTCAATTATTGTAGGACTGGACAAAAAAGTTCCGCCTTTAAAAAATATTCCGTGAAAATAATTTTGGGCTTGGTTTTTTCTTTGGCCGCCGACGTCATCATAAAGCTTAGCTTAGTCTTTGGAATTCTTGCCTTTCTTTTGGCGCAGGTTTCGTATTTTTTAGCTTTTTTGGAATTCAAGAAAGTCTCGCTTCGCTATGTTCTTTTGGTCGTGTTCGTAACAGCGGCTATTTTGCTTTTTGAATGGTTCAGCCCTTGGTTTGAATTGAAAAAGCTTTTAGTTCCGCTTTGCGTTTACGCGCTTGTCGATGTTGGAAGCGCTTTAAAGTCAATCGACGCGCTAAGGCTAAAAGACAGATTTTCGCGCGTTGTATTTTTTGCCAGCGTGATGTTTTTGATTTCCGACCTTTCGCTGCAACTTTCTATTAGGGAAATTTGCTCGCTTTCTTGGCTTGGCGATCAAGCGGCGAACAATTTTAGCAACATTCTGTATTACGCCGCCCAACTTTTGTTCGCCCATTCGCTTTGCAAGGATTTTTTTGTTAGCGGAACTTTGGAAGGACAAAAAGCCGCCTGTTGACACAATAATAAATTTTGTCGATAATAGAAAAGTTATGTTGCCTGTAATTATTGCGGTCATATCTTGTCTTGCGGTTGTCGCTGTTTTGAGCGTTGTCGGGGGAAGAAAATCATCCGGCGGCGGTTCTGGCGGGGCAGGCAGGCGTACAAGAGGCAATTTTCAAAAAAACCGCGCCCAGATCATTCGTGATTGCACAAAAAAACTATCTCACGATCCATACAACACGCAAGCCCTTTTGCCGTTGGCGGACTTGTATTTTAGCGAAAACCTTTGGGACAAGGCAGTGACTTTGTACGGCACTCTTGTTGACCTGGCCGCGACACATTCCGACGTGGATCCTGCCTTGGTCACTCTTAGGCACGGAATTTGCTGCGTCAAGCTTAAGAGAATTCCCGAGGCCATAAAAAGTCTCGTCACCGCCTACAAGCTTCAGTCCGACACTTTTGACGTGAACTACTATTTGGGCCAAGCTTGTTTTGCCAACAACGATTTTGAAAAGGCTATCCCTTGCTTTAAGAAAGCTTACACGATTAACCCCGAAGCCGGCGGAATTTCCGAGCCTTTGGGCATGGCCATGTACAAGGCGAAAAAATACCGCGACTGTCTTCCGGTCTTGCGCAAGGCCTTGAACGACGATCCGCAAAACAAGGAATGTTTGTTCGCGATGGCCGACGCGATGCAGGAATGCGGAGCGGGCGACAAGGCCCTTAAGGTTTTTGTGCACTTGCGACCAGACCCGGTTTACGGCCCCCGCTCCTGCCTTAGCGCCGGAATCATTCACGCGCGGATGGGTCAAAACGAGGCGGCGGCCCAGGACTACGAAATCGGCTTGAAGCTCAAGGACATTCCGACCGAAACTTTCCTTGAATTGAACTACCGCCTGGCGCAATGCTATTTTTCAACCAATAAAATCGCGCAAGGTTTGGCCTGTCTGACTACAATCAACAACACTGTGCCGAATTACAAGGACGTTTCCACCTTGATAAGCCGCTACAAGGAACTGAACCAAAACACAAACTTGCAGCTATATCTTACAAGCGGAACAAGCGACTTTGTGGTTTTGTGCCGCAACTTGGTCAGCAAATTTTATCCGCGCTCGTTTGTAAAAATTTCCGACGTTGAAGTTCAACAAGAATCTGTCGAAATTTTGTGCGAAGTTGAAACTCCAAAGTGGGAAGACGTTGAGCTTTTCCGCTTCTTTAGGGCGACAGGCGCCGTTGGCGAACTTTTTGTGCGCGACTTTCACGCAAAGCTTAAGGACAAAAAGGTTGACCGTGGTTTTTGCGTCACTCCCGGCGCTTTTAGCGAAGAGGCGCACAAGTATGTCGAGGGCCGTCCGATTGACTTGATTGAAAAAACGCAGTTGATGCAGCTTCTCAAAAAAATCACTTTGAAATGACGACCAAATTGCGCTCGCGGTCGTCGCCGCTGTTGGTGTCTGTTAGGAACGGAACTTCGAGCGCGATTGTTTTGTAGTCTTGGGGAAGGTGGCCAAGCGCGCCCATTTCTTCCAAAATTTTTGAACCGCGCGCTTTGTAGGCGGCCAAAAATCCGCCGGGCTTTAACACTGCCAAAAGGCTTTTTAGCATTTTGTTGTCCAGCGGCCTAAAGGCTCTGAAAGTAGCGATGTCGAAAGAGGCGGCGGGCGTTTTTTCCAATTCCAAATTTTTGACGACGACGTTTTTTAGGCCTAGGATTGCCGAAGCGTTTTCCAAAAAGGCGCAGCGTTTGCTCATTCGTTCAACTAAGACAAAATTGTATTGGGGCAGGGCGGCCGCCAAAGGGATTCCCGGAAGCCCGCCGCCACTACCGATGTCGGCTATTGTAGCGTCACGGTCGCCAGCCAAAGCCTTTATGTGTCGCGCGGCGGAAAGGCTGTCCAAAATGTGGCGGACCGCAATCTCTTCGCGGTCGTTGGTGTTTACAAGGTTGTAGGCCGAGTTGAACAAGACAAGCTCGCTTATGTAGGATTCCATCAAAGGCGCGAGCCGCTCTATTTCGTTTTGCGGAAAATTAAGTTTTTGCAATCCTTGAATAAGTTTTGTGGGCATGACTTTTTACCGCGCGCTTCCGATGTCAAGCAAAAGGTCGCAAGCCGATCCGTCTTGGACAAAGCGCAATGTGACTAAGTTTCCCACCCGCGTCGCGCTAAGATTTTTTGCGGAACAAAATTTTTGCAAGGCCGTCAAAGCTTCCGCGCTTTGAGTGAGGCTTGGCGTGACGGCGTAGATTGTCTTTGAATTTTGCGTTCCGCTGGCCTTGAACAAAATGTAAAAGGTTTCGGAAATGTTTTGGTTGTTAAAAAGAGTCCGCGCGTCGCCGGTAAGCAAAAAGCTTCCGTCGCTTTCGCGGTCGCTAAAATAAACTTGAACGCAAGTGGAAAGCACGTCGTTGGCGTTTACGACAAAGCGCAAGATTTTTGGAGGAAGCGCGGACGGCTTGGTTCCTGTTGTAGCGGAAGCGAGGCTTTGGTTTTGAGCCTTTTTTATTTCCGATAGTTCCGTAAGAATTTTTTGCAGCAATATTTGGTTGTCGCCCGCAGCGTTCCCGCGATTGTAAAAGTTCGTCGTTCCCAAAAGCGAAGACACGTTTGTGATGGAACCGCTTTGCGCCATTTGAACCAAGTCTTGCGCCGTTAGTCCCGAAAAATCCGCGCCGGTCGCTCCCAAAAGCGTTTTTTCCAACTCGCTTGAAGCGGCGGTTTTTTTTGTTTGCTTGTCGCCGGCGCTTATGTCTTGCGCCGCCGCGTCGTTGTTGTTAAGAAAGCGCTTTCCCGGCGTGTAAAAAGTTCCGCCCGAAACCGGAGCCGAAATTCTTGGAAGGCTTGGCATTGTAACGCTGGGCGCGACATTCACTGGCTGGACCGGAGCCACAGGAGCGACTGGCGGCACCGGGGCGCTTGGAGCGGCGCTTTGGCTTTGCGCGAAGGCCGCCGTTCCTAAAAGAGAAAGCGCGGTTGCGGCAAAGAGAGCGGCGGGGAGTTTACAGGTTGCCAAGGCTTTCCTCCACGTATTCAAGGCGCTGCTGCAATTGGTCGATTGTCTTTCGCAGGCGCTTGGCTTCTTTTTCCAGCTTTGTCTTGGGGTCGTCGTCTTGGGCGGCGCGGGCCTTTTTCTTCATCATCTCGCTAACGGTGACGGGGCTGGTGCCAGAAAGCAATTGCTGTTCGGCGGCCGCGCGGTCGTCGGCTTTTTTGATGGAGCTTACAAGCTTCATGTTTTCAAAGCCGATGGCCGGGTTAACTTGGACCGTTCCGACGCGCTTAAGGTCGCGGACTGAATTGCGAGGCAGGCACAAAACGCGGTCGATGTAGTCCTCGTAGCGGATGTCGGCCTCTTCGCAAAGCGTGTGGGCCTTGATCAAAAGGCGGCCAAATTCCGCCATCATTTTTCCGTTTGGCTCCAAGTATTCCGACTTGATTTTGTTGGTAAGTTCCACCAGCTCCGGCGAAACAGAAATGTCGATTTTGTAAAAGCCCATGTCCTCGGCGATTTTTAAGAGTTCCTGGAAGCGCGCCCAAAAGGCCGCCGTGTGGCTCTTTGCGTTGGAAACGTAGTCCGGGCCGTAAAGGGCGATATCTTCCTCGGTGACCAAGTGGTGGGTGTATTCGTGGACGGCGGTGTAGACCAATTCCGAGTCGCTCTTGAAATTTTTGTTGTGGAGAATTATTTCGTGCATGTCGGGCTTGTACAAACCGTTTACGCGCTTGCTTTCCTTTCCGCTTTGGGTCACGGTAAAGTCCAATTTGGACTCGTGGATTTTAAGCAGCATTTCCTTGATTTTTGCGTTGTCCATAGGTGGAACCATTGTAGCATAGTTTGGGGAATTAGTCACTATAAATAATTGAGGAAGTGTGGTATAATTTTTAAAATTATGGAAGAGAACAAAACGAATCTTATAATGTATACTACAGAAGACGGCATTACAAAAATTCAGGCGACTTTTGACAATGACACCGTTTGGCTTTCTATTGACCAAATGGCGGAACTTTTTCAACGCGACAAAAGTGTAATAGGAAAGCACGTTCGAAACATTTTTTCTGAAGGGGAATTAAAAAAAGAATCAGTTTGGGCAAATTTTGCCTATACTGCCGTGGACGGAAAAACATATCAGGTTGATTATTACAATCTTGATGTCATTATTTCCGTTGGTTATCGAGTAAAGTCTCTTCGTGGAACGCAATTCAGAATTTGGGCGATGCAGATTCTAAAGGAATATATGCGAAAAGGATTTGCGCTTGATGATAATCGTCTGAAAGAACTTGGCGGCGGAAATTATTTTGACGAGTTGCTTGCCCGAATTCGCGACATTCGTTCAAGCGAAAAAGTGTTTTGGCGAAAAGTTCTTGATATTTATGCCACGAGCATTGATTACAATCCAAATGCGGAAAACTCGGTTGCTTTTTTTAAGCAGGTTCAGAACAAAATGCATTGGGCGGCTCACAAACACACCGCAGCGGAAATAATTTTTGAGCGTGCGAACAGCGACAAGCAGAATATGGGTCTCACTTCTTGGAGCGGAAAGCAAATCAAAAAAAGTGATGTCGAAGTAGCAAAAAATTATCTTTCTGAAAAGGAACTGGACGCGCTCAACAAGATTGTAACTGCATATCTCGACATTGCCGAAGTCCGCGCGCTCGACCATGAGCCGATGTATATGAAGGACTGGCTTGAAACAATAGACGATTACCTAAAAATGACCCGTCGTGAAATACTTTCTACCGCAGGTCGGATTTCTCACGAACAGGCGCTGGATAAAGCTCATAAGGAATACAAAAAGTTCAAGGCAAAAGAGAACGACCGGCTTTCCCTTGTAGAAAAACATTTCTTGGAAAGCATCGGTGAATTGGATAAGATTGAATCTAATAGGGGCGTAAAATGAGCATAACTTTCATTAAAGCAAAAAAAGCATTAAACACAGCATTTTTCAAACTTCCTGTTTTGGAATCCGAAATACAGAAGCTTTCAAAAAATTTGGGGATTTACATAAATTCTGCAAAAGACGGTGAATCAGAAGAATATCACAAGGGACTGATAAAAGATTTTTTTGCTAATACTTGGTATGCCCCAGATTATTCAGTTAATACAAATGGTCGTGAAGATTTAGTTATTTTTAATGGCAATGACACCGCTTCAAAACCTGCTGTCATAATCGAGGCAAAATCACCAACAAATACGGCGGAAATGTTTTCTGCAAGCAATCAGAACTGCAAGGCATTGCAAGAATGTGTTTATTATTTCTTACAGGAAAATCTTAAATTCGGTAATAACGAAATAAAACATATTATCATCACGAATTATGAAGATTTCTATATATTTGACGCAAAAGACTTTTATCGTTTCTTTCTTGCAAAAACAAATCCTATTGTTGACCAATTTAATAAATTTGAAGCAAAGCAGCTTGCTGATACAAAGACTTCTTTCTTTTATGAAAATTGCGCTAAGCCTGCAATAGAAAAATGGATTGATTGTGAAAATATCAGTGTCACAAAAGTAACTCCTAAAACTTTTGTTGAACAGGACGAAGAATCACTAATACCGCTTTATAAAATATTTTCACCAGAACATTTGCTCAGCCGTCCTTTTGCAAACGATTCCAACAGCCTTGACCGCAACTTTTATGCCGAGCTTTTGCATATAATCGGTTTGGAAGAAATAAAAGACGGGAGTAAAAAACTCATTCAACGAAAATCTGCTGAAAAGCGTGACAGCGCAAGCCTTATTGAAAGCGCGATTTATCAGCTTGAAGAAGAAATTTCAAACGAAGAAAAATGTTTTGAAACAGCTTTGCATCTTGTGATTACTTGGATAAACAGACTTTTGTTCCTGAAACTTGTAGAAAGTCAGCAAGTCGCATATCAAAAAGGAAACGCAGATTATAAGTTCCTTACGGAAAAACTTGTACCAGATTTTGACGAACTGAACATTCTCTTTTTCAAAGTTTTGGGGCGCAAAATCGAAAACCGTGACAAGGAAGTTCGTGAAAAATACAAGTTCGTGCCATATTTGAACAGCTCTCTTTTTGAAATCAGCGAAGAAGAGAGCCAGCTTCAGATTCGTGGAATTAAAAACAAACCGATTAAACTTTATAGTCAGACTGTATTAAAAGACGAAAAGGGAAAGCGTCTTGTAGGAACGCTAGATAACCTTGCATATATTTTCCGTCTCCTTGATGCATACAATTTTTCAAGCGATTCTGCAGGCGGAATCACACAGAGTTCAAAAACACTCATCAAT
Source organism: uncultured Treponema sp. (assembly GCA_900316905.1). Classification (GTDB taxonomy): domain Bacteria; phylum Spirochaetota; class Spirochaetia; order Treponematales; family Treponemataceae; genus Treponema_D. Next base: position 1,481 of record ONET01000001.1, on the reverse strand, counting down.
GCTTCTGTGCTTGGCTTGATTTTTGAAAAAATAAACGGCTATAAAGACGGCTCCTTCTTTACGCCAGGTTTTATCACTGAATATATGGCAAAAGAAACTGTCGAGCGTACTGTAATTCAAAAGTTTAACGATATAAAAGGGTGGAAATGCAAAAATCTTGATGAGCTTGCAGATGAAATTGACGACAGGGAAGAAGCAAACGAAATTTTTAACTCTATCAGAATATGTGACCCCGCCGTTGGAAGCGGTCACTTTCTTGTTTCCGTATTGAACAGACTTCTTTTTATAAAATCATATTTGAATATTTTACTGGATAAAAACGGCAAGAGAATTAAACGCGGTGATTGGGAACTTCGATTGGAGAACGATGAAATTTCGATTCTTGACGAGGACGGAAATCCTTTTGTTTATACTACAAACAGCGAGCGTCAACGAGTGCAGGAAGCAATTTTTGCCGAAAAACGCGCGATAATTGAAAACTGTCTTTTTGGCGTAGACATAAACCCTGCGAGTGTATATATCTGTCGTCTGCGATTGTGGATAGAACTTTTAAAAAATGCCTACTACACAGAAGAAAGCGGTTACACCCAGCTTGAAACCTTGCCGAATATCGACATCAACATAAAATGCGGTAATTCTCTTGTTTCAAAATTTGTTGTACGCACTGGAAGTTCTGTTATGGAACAGGTTAAAAATGATGAGACAAAGTCGGGCGAGTTTAAAAAACTTGTGAATGAATACAAGAAAGCCGTATTGCAATACAAGAATGAAAATAACAAGGAAACAAAGAGAGCAGTTGATGAGGCAATCCGAAAAGTTAAGACGCAAATTCGCGGAGTAATTCAATACGATTTATTCGACGACGAATTGAACGAAAAGGCACGAAAGGAAGAAATTTTCAAAGGATCATTGGAATGGATGTTTGAATTCCCAGAAGTTCTTGACGATGACGGACGATTTACAGGATTTGATGCAGTTATTGGTAATCCGCCGTATGGAATATTCAATAAAAAACAAAATCAGAAAATAAGTCTTACTACAAATGATGGTATTATTGATCTTATTCGTGAACGGTACGCGGAAGCAGATGAAGGTATGATTAATGCTGCAAAAGTTTTCTATGCGCTTGGTTTCCGGCTAATGTCAAAAAAAGGTTATTTGTGCATGATTATTCCGTTCGGAATTCTTGCAGACACAAGTTCGGTTAAAATCAGAAATGCAATATTCAAGAATCATTCATTTTTGAGAATTGATGCTTTTCCAGAAAGAGATTCAACGAGCCGCAGAGTTTTTGAAGATGCGAAAATGTCAACGGCAATACTCCTTTCTTCAAATGAAAAACAGGAAACAAAAACAAGCGTTGGTTTGACATTTGAAAAACATATTCCTAAAAACAGGGCGGCCTTCTCTGTACAGGATATAACAGAATTTAGTTCAGAAATGATGCAAATACCAATGTGTGATCGTGGAACATTTGATCT
>ONET01000049.1:6347-22579 GCA_900316905.1 uncultured Treponema sp. | reverse complement strand
CTATTACGACGCGATAAAAAGCGTGGCCGACTCTTTGGGGGCGGACAAATTTTCTGGCGGCGGCGCGATTCCACTTTCGCTTGTAACAGGGCAGGAGGGCGTCTTGAGCCTTTCGCGCGATGTTGACGCTGAAGAATACTGGAATAAAATTGAGCCGACCTTTGACGCGGCGATGGAAGCCTTTTTGGCCGACCGCGCGCGCGAGGGAAAAAACTTAAAGGCCGACTTATTGAAGAAGCTTGACGCGCTTGACCAATGCGCCGCCTTCTTTGCCCAATGGCAGCCGCAAATGGAAGGAAAGTTCCGCGAGCAAATTTTATCGCGCTTCGAGGAATTGCTTGGCGACAAGGTTGACCAAAACCGCGTGATGGCCGAAGTGGCCGCGCTTATGGTAAAGTACACGATCAACGAAGAGATTGTCCGCTTGCAAAGCCACTTAAAGGCCATGCGAAAGGAGATGGAAGAAAATCCCGCTCCCGGAAAGCGCCTGGACTTTATTTGCCAAGAGGCCAACCGCGAAATCAACACAATCGGAAGCAAAAACCAATTTGTCGAGGTTGGCCAAAAAGTGATTGACGCCAAGGACGCGCTTGAAAACATCCGCGAGCAATCGAAAAATGTCGAGTGAGGAGGAATATATGGACGCATGGAAAATTAAGGACGGACGCGAGCTTAGAATCGCGGTCAGCGGAAAGTCTGGCTGCGGAAACACTACTGTAAGCGGCCTCTTGGCAAAGACGCTTGGAATAAAACTGATAAACTTTACCTTTAGGCAGCTGGCCGAAGAAAAGGGCATGACCCTTGCCCAAGTAATCGAAGCGGCCAAGACCGACGACTCCTACGACAAGACCGTTGACAACCGCCAAGTGGAGCTTGCCAAAAAAGAGTCCTGCGTGTTGGGAAGCCGCCTCGCCATCTGGATGCTTAAAGAGGCCGACGTTAAAATTTATCTTTTGGCAAGCGACGAGCTTAGAGCCAAGAGAATCCTTAAGCGCGAGGGCGGCGATTTGGCCGAGATAACGGCCTTCACCAAAATGCGCGACGGCGAGGACACAAAGCGCTACAAGGCGCTTTACGGAATCGACAACAACGACTACCAAGGAACGGCGGACCTAATCGTTGACACGGCGGTCAACGTTCCTGAGAAAATCGTGGAAAACATTTTGACGGAACTTGAAAAGCGCGGCTTTGTAGAGCGCGCATAGGGGAGCGGGAGCCGCTTTTTTTATGATGATGCAAACGGAAATAAAAATAAGTCAGAATGATAGTTCTGGCGGATGTCTTTGCGGGATGACAGCCGCGAGAAAAATATATAAAAATAATAACCCCGTTCCAAGGCTTTTTAAAGTCTCGGAACGGGTATAAAAGAACTGTCTATTAAAATTTAACATTCTGCCTGCGGCAGTTTACTTTGGCTGTCTGAAAATTTTTGTTTCTGTGTACTCGCCGTCGTTGAAGCTTTTTTTATCCAAATCCGCGCCGCTGCTCAACCAAGTCATCGTTCCGTATTCCGGCCTTCCGCCAATTTCAACTTTCAAAGTGGGCATGTTGTCTTTTGTAAAGTCGCCCGGAATGTACCAAAGCCAGCAAGTGTTGAATTCAACAGTGCTTTTGCAAGCGTCGCATCCCTCGGTAAAGCCTCTGTGTTCGCTGTATTTGTATTCAGGCAAATTTCTAAGCTGCAGTTTATACGACACATAATTGACTTTTTTTCCGCTACGAATGTCAAAGCCTCTGTTGTTCAAAATGTTCACGTCGTTTATGGTGTAAGTTTGAGTGTCTGAATACTCAAAATGGCCTCCAATCTTTAATCCCCCCGACACGCCTTGTTTGCTCGAAGCTCCGACCTCCAAAGTTCCGTCTAGACCCCATTTAAAGCCGCTGGTGTAAGTCACGCTGTTGCTTTGGGTTGTAGGAGTTGGCTCGCAGTACGCGGGAAAAAACACCTCATATTCTGTATCCCCTATTTTTGCCGTGGGCTTGAAGGTTGCGATGAAGTTGTCCAAGTAGTAGCCTGTAAGTCGCACGTAACAGCCGCCGTGCCGGTTCCACCAGCGTCCTTTGTAGGCGTCTTTATTGCTTATGCTGACATTGGCTTTGACCGCGTAATACAAGCCGTTGGCGGTGCTTCCCGTCACCAAAAAAGGCTGGTATGAAAACTGGATGGACCAACTTCCTTGTCCGTCGATGCAATCTGCTTTGCTGCCGGCCAGTTTTCTTAATTCATGATGCATGTTATAACTTATTCCAATATTGTCGTGGTAAACGTTGCAGATTTTTGACAAGTCGTGAGTTTGCGAATTTCCGTTCTGCTCTGACTTTGAGATTGACGCGGCGACGTTTTGCGCCGACATTTTTTTCTCATTGTTCAAAACCCAGCGGGCCGCCTGGCGGAAGAATGCGGTCAGTCTGTCAGCGTCAGTCATGTCTTGAACTTCGCTTTCAACGATTTCCAGCGTGTTGTCATCCGTTTCTTGGTCGGCCCTCGTTCCCGCTTCGTATTTGTGTTGGGAAAGATATTCGCTGCCGATTTCGCTGTAGTCCGGAGTGATGTCTTTGTAAACGTTGTTGTAGAACGCCTGCCATCTTTCTTTTTCGACATAGCGGACAAGCAGTTCTGAGTCAATGGCCCTGTTCAAGCCAAAAAAGTGATACGGAAATTTTCCGAGGGATTCTTCAAAAGCGCTCAATTCATTTTGTTCGCTAAGCGCGGAGGTCTTTGTCGTGATTATGTCCTTCCACGCTGACCAGTCGCCATGCTCCAACTCATATAGAATAATGTTGGCGTCATTGGCTGTGGAGCCTTCGGGAATTCTTCCGCTGGTGGAGTCGCAAATGATTACTTTGTAAGACTTGTCCACGCTGGCCGAACTTGCCGCGAACGTGGAGTTTGGAAAGCGCCTTTTTATGGCGGTCTTTTCCGCTTCGTTGAAGTCTGTTCCCACCACAAGCGTTCTCAGTTGAACGACGTCTCCGTCCTCGACGGACTTGGCCGCGGCCTGGTTTGCCAAGGCCAACAAAAGCGCGGAGTTGTCGCCGCTGTTTGAGCATGAAGTGAACGCCAACGACAATCCTACCGCCGCTCCAAGGAGCGCGCAAAGCCACGCGCTTCGACAATGTTGTTTTTGACTAAATTTTTTCATATGATTCTCCTTTGAATCTCGTATTTCTTTATTATATAGATATTGCAAAGATATTACAACTCCGACTGCAACAAATCGGCGGCCAACAGCGCCTAAAACGCCCCTTGACCAAAAGGCCTAAAAAAACTAATATATCTAAACTTGCCCGGATGGCGAAATTGGTAGACGCGCTAGGTTCAGGTCCTAGTGGAAGCAATTCTATGAGAGTTCAAGTCTCTCTCCGGGTAACGCGCAGGGGCAGCCTTGCGCTTTTTTTTTAGCGTTGCAATTGGAGCGGGCTTTGGCGCAGACAAAAGATTTGACAGTTGGAAATCCTCTTTTCCTCATAATAAAATTCGCGCTGCCCTTGCTGGGCGGAATCTTGTTCCAGCAAGCCTACAACATAGCGGACGCGGCGATTGTAGGCCGCTACTTGGGAGCCAAAGCCTTGGCCGCCGTCGGAGCCTCATCCAGCGCGCAGTTTTTGACCTTTGGCTTTTGCATGGGAACGATGACGGGCTTTGCGGTCCCGGTTGCCCAGCGCTTTGGCGCGCGCGACTACGACGGAATGAGGCGCTTTGTCTTTTGCGCCTACATTTTGGCGGCGGCCACGGCGCTTTTAATGACAAGTCTTTGCGCTTTTTTTTGCGACCAAATACTTTTCGCTCTAAAGACGCCGGAAGACATTTTTGGCGACGCGCGCGTGTATTTGTTCACGCTTTTTTTGGGAACGCCCTTCATCATTTTTTACAACTGGCTTTCAAGCCTTTTGCGCGCGGTGGGAGACAGCAAAACGCCATTCGCTTTCTTGGTCTTTTCGACGATGCTCAACGTCGTTCTGGATCTTCTTTTTATCGTTTGCTTTGGCTGGGGAGTTTTTGGCGCGGCCTTCGCCACGGTCATTTCATTGTTCGTTAGCGGCCTTCTTTGCGCGCTTTACATCCGCGCCAAGTTTGAAATCTTGCGCCTAAAAAAGGAGAACAAGGTTTTTGACGTAAGGACCGCCGCCGCTTTGGTAAAAATCGGAGTTCCGATGGGCTTGCAGTTTTCGATAACCGCGATTGGCTCTATGATAATGCAGGCGGCCAACAACGCGCTTGGAACGGTTTACGTTTCGGCCTTTAGCGCGGCCTCAAAGATAAAGCAGTTCGCCATTTCGCCCTTTGACGCTCTTGCCGCCTCGGTTTCCACCTTCGCAAGCCAAAACTACGGCGCCCACAAATTTGACAGAATAAAAAAAGGCTTTGCGCAAGGCCTTGCCGCCGGAACTCTTTTGGGAGCCGCGCTCGCCGTTCTTCTGGTTTTCTTTGGAAGGCAGCTTTCGATGATTTTCATTTCAGCGAAGAACGCGGAAGTCTTGGACGCCTCGCAAAAGTTCCTTTTTATAAGCGGCTTTTTTTATTTGGTGATTCCCTTTTTGAACGTGTCGCGCCTTACGGTCCAAGGCTTGGGCTATTCCAACCGCGCGATATTTTCAGGCGTCATAGAAATGCTCGCGCGCATTTTTGTAAGCTTCGCGCTTGTGCCGAAGATGGGCTGGACCGCGATTTGCTTTTGTGACCAAGCCGCGTGGGTGAGCGCGACTTTCTTTATTTTTTCTTACTGCCTTTATTTAATCGGACGCTTGCAAAAAGAGGCGCGATAAGGACAAAGGAGCCGCGCAAAAATTCAATTTGGACGGGCTTTTTTTGCCGCGCCCATTCTTCCTTTATTGTGTTGCTTACGCTGGGCATTCCTTTTTTGCGGAAGAGGGAACTTTCCCATTCAAGCCCTTGAGAGCGAATCTTTCCGCCGTGATTTTTTCCAAAGGCGCGGGCGACGGAAATGACGTCTCCCGCCTTTAGGCCGCTTATGCTAAAGGAAGCTTTCTCCGCCTTGTATAAAACTTGCTCGCCGCAAAGCCAAGCATCGGGCGCGATTTTTGTTCCGAACAAGTTGTAGATTGACAAAAAGTGGTCGGTCCTTCTGCCCGCGCCTCCGATTAAGGTGACGAAAGCCTTGCGGTTCGCCGCGCTTGTCATGCATGGGCTTGATCTGTCTGTCATTGTCGGGCTTGCCCTGTCTGTCATTGTCGGGCTTGACCCGACAATCTTTTTCGCGATTTCCCGCGCCTTCTTTAGCGCCAGCTCTGTGTCGGTGTCGTCCTTGTAGCTGGGGGAGCGCTCGATTGCCGCGCCCTTGTATTCTTCCAAAATTTTTTTGTCGCTTATTGAGTCAAAGTCGCCCAAGATAAGGCTTGGCGAAAAATCGTAAAGGCCTTTAAAATGTTTTTGCCAGGCACGGAGCGTTTCAAGTCCTGAGTCGGCGGCGATGACAGCGTCGGGCTTTTGCCCGTCCGCCAAAATGTTTTTAAAGTAGGGCGCGGCCTTTTCCGGCGCGGGGGAGCTTCCGCCTGTAAAGACGATTATTTGCATGTTTTACCCCGCAAGCGACTTGCGCTCCAAGAAGGCGGCGGTTTCTTCGGCCCAACTGTACTGGCTCATGAACTGGCCGGCGTAGAGCTTTTTGGCGGCCTTGTCGCCGGACAAAAAGTCGTAGTAGTCGCACTTGACAGCCTCGGGGTTTATGCGGAAGTTGTTGTATTCCGCGGAGAAAAAGTTTTGGATTTCCAATTCGGAAAAAGTATGCTTTGCGTCGGAAATAAGGACGCGAAGGCTGGAGCCGTAACGGGCGGAGTCTGCGTATTCCCCGTAAAGGGCGCAAAGAAGCTCGCTTGTGTTGGCGGAAGATCCGTTCTTGCAAATAAGGTAGGCGACAAGTTCCGTTGTCTTGGAGCGGGAAAATTTGACTGCTTTTCCCTCGTAAAGAAGTGTGAAGTTTCCGAAAGTCTTGGCTTCAAGTCGCTTTTTTTGGCCCGAGATCATCGACAGGAACTTTTTTTCGGAGCGGCGCTTGTAAAACAAAAGGCAAAACATCATGGCCGCTGTGTAGCCAAAATGGAACACCGCCAATGGAGAATATTCCTTGCAAATATATGGAGCTATGGCGCAAACGCCGGCCGACACAATCGGTATGAAAAACAGGGGCGGAAAGCTAAAGGCACACAAGCAGATGCAAGTTGAAAGGAAAAAAGTCAAGATGCCTTCAAAAAAGCGTCCCATGGAATAGCAAATGTAAGAGCCGCTTGCGACTCCCCAAGAAAAAAGAACGCCAAGGGGAATGTTCTTTAGAATCCAAGCGTTTTTTCGCGACACATTCTTGAATATGAGCGCGAGCAACAGCGCGGCAAGAGTGTCTATTTCGCAAAGAACGTAGAAAAGCAGCTCCGAGGCATGCTTCCGCAAATTGTTGCGGCAAAGCGCGCAAATCAGCGCCAATGTAGCAGTGCATAAGATAAAAAAGAGCCTGCTCAAAAAGAATGTGTTTATGCGGTTTGATTCCGCAGAGTCCGCCAACTCCAGCGGCGGAATGTAAAAATTGCTTTTGTAGAATTCCTTAAGCTTGTTCATAACTTTTTTTCTCAGCCATTATTATACCACACATTCAAATTTTGCGCAAGTTTTGGAGATTTTTGACTTTGTACTGATTTGTTGCTGTTTTCGGGCGTTTTTGTACGGTTTTGTCGCTGATTTTGGGTGTTTTTGTACGCTTTTGTTACTGTTTTGCCGCATTTTTTGCGCTGATTTGTAACTGTCGGAATTTTATAATTGCAACAATCGGCTCGGGAGGAGCCGGAAAAAATTTATTCTTTGGGAGAAAAAAATGAAAAAGTTTTTTGGCTTGGCCGCAATCATCGCGGCCTTTGCGCTCGCGCTTGCCTTGATTGGCTGCTCAAACGCCAGCGATAGCGGCGCGCCTTTTTTGGCGACTCCGGGCACGGGGCAGGGCCCCAACCCGACCCCTGCGCCCACGGCCAGTCCGACAGGACAGGAACCGACGCCAACTGTGACGCCCTTGTATAGCGCCGAGGAGCTGGAAACGCCGCTTACGCTCGAAGCGATTGAAGACGGACTGTTTGTTGTAATCAATCCGTGGAGCACCCTAAAGTACAAAATCAATGACGGAGACATTCTTTTGGCAAGCGACCTTCCTTGCGAGAACGATACGATTATTATTTCAGTTTCGCAAAACGATAAAATTTCTTTCTTTGCGGAAGGATCCGAGAACGATTTTTCCAACGACAATGAAATAGCGATGTTATTGGGCGGCAATAAACCATGCTATGTTTACGGCAACGCAATGAGCTTGCTTGATTCAGAAAACTACAGTACAAAAACAGCCATTGAACAGGACTACGCTTTTGCATGCCTCTTTTATGACATCCCGGCTTTTAAAGATCATCCTGAAAAGAAGATTGTTCTGCCCGCAACCACTCTGACAAAAGGCTGCTATATGGGAATGTTTTTCGATTCTCTACTTGAAAACATGCCTAAACTTCCGGCAACAAGCTTGGCGGAAAGCTGTTACGAAATGATGTTTTATTGTTGCGAAAATCTAACGAACGCTCCCGCGCTTCCGGCGACAGTCTTGGCGAAGAATTGTTATAAAAACATGTTTGAGCGCTGTGAAAATTTGACAGGCGCTCCCGAATTACCTGCCACGACTTTGGCTGAATCTTGTTACCAAGGAATGTTCAATGAGTGCGAAAACTTGACCGCCGCGCCGGCTCTCCCCGCGACAACTTTGGCCGAAGGCTGCTACCGACAAATGTTCTCGGGCTGCATAAAGCTTGAAAACGCTCCTGAGCTTCCCGCCACAACTTTGGCGCCCAAATGCTATCTCGCGATGTTCATGAGCTGTTTGGCTTTGCCAAACGCGCCCGCGCTTCCTGCCACAACTTTGGCGGAAGCCTGTTACAGCAGCATGTTTACGAACTGCGAAAATTTAACAAAGGCGCCCGACCTTAACGCGGCGGTTTTGTCAAAAGATTGTTATAGAGAAATGTTCAGTTTTTGCAAAAAATTGGACAGCGTAAAGTGCCTTGCGACAGACAAATCTGCGGAAAACTGCACAAACCGCTGGCTGTCCAAAGTCGCGGACACAGGAACATTCGTAAAAGCAAACGGCGTTGACTGGGAATCTGGCGCGAACGGCATTCCAAGCGGCTGGACAACAGAGACCGCGGTGCCGGAATACAATATTGTAATTCCGCCGGTCGCTGGAGGCGCTGTGACAGGTCCTCTCAAGGCCGCCGCAGGAACTGTAGTCACCCTTACAATCGACGCTTATTCAGGCTATGAACTTTCTTCAATTTCCGCGGGCGGCGTGACGCTTGACGGAAGCGGCAACACAAGAACCTTTACAATGCCCGCGACAGACATTACTGTAAGCGTTGCGTTCAGAGAGCTGCCCATGGAAGACCGGGAAAGGCCGCTTACAATAGAAGCGATTGAGGACGGCTTTATTGATTTGACCTACCCTTGGTCTACGTTCAAGTACAGAAAGAACGGCGGAGAATTTCAAACCGTAAGCGGGACAGTAGAAAATATTCCTGTCGTGGCGGGCGATAAAATAGCGCTGTACGCGGACGGTTCTGAAAACACTAGCGGACATTATTTTACCATTCGTTCTTTTCGAGAGCATTATGTGTACGGAAACATAATGAGTCTTTTGGATTCCAGCAATTTTAAGGAAGCTGTGACCATTTCCCAAGAGGAAGCTTTTTCCCAGTTGTTCTCCTCGCTAATGAAAACGCATCCGGAAAAATCATTATTGCTTCCCGCGACAACCTTGTCAAAAGGTTGCTATAAGCAGATGTTTAAATGGAGCAATTTGACAAGAGCGCCCGAGCTTCCTGCGACTGACTTGGCGGAATCTTGCTATGAATCAATGTTTCAGAATTGCGCAGCTTTAACAAAAGCGCCAGACCTCAACGCGGCTACATTAGCTAAAAACTGTTACAAAAATATGTTCAATGCCTGTCTTAGTTTGAATTACGTAAAATGCCTTGCGACAAACAAATCGGCGTCTGGATGTACATTTACTTGGCTTCACGGTGTTGCGGACACAGGAACTTTCGTAAAGGCCAACGGCGTTGACTGGATGACTGACATTTCCGGCATTCCAAGCGGCTGGACTGTACAAACACCGATTCCGGAATACAGCATTGCAACATCCGGCCTTTCAAACGGAACAGTCACTGCAAGCGTAAACTCAAAAACTGTAAGCGCGGCAATGGCCAACGCGACAGTCACGCTTGCCGCAAGCCCTGCGACTGGCTACAAACTTTCGGGCATTTCCGTAGCAAAAGCAAGCGGCGGAACTGTGGCCTTAAACGGCAGCGGCGACACGAGAACCTTCACAATGCCCGCCGAAAACGTTACTGTAAGCGCGACATTCACTGCGCTTAATTATACCATAACCTTCAACGCCAACAACGAAAGACAGCCCCCCGCCACGGCGACGCAAACATTCACCGCCGGAACTCCGCAAACTCTAAGGACAATTGCGACGCTGGGCTTTAAAAAAGACGGCTTCAAATTTGTCGGATGGCTAACGGCGGACATAGGAGCGGGACTGTCTACCACCATGGATCAGCAGCTTTATATTATGGAAGGAAAGACGGCGTCTTACGCCGACGGCGCAAGTTACACAGCCACAGCCGACACAACCCTTTACGCCTTGTGGGAAGAAGTTCCAAATTGGCTCGTGGAAGTTACGTCCAACGAAGGGGGAACTGTGACAGCGACCCCCTCCGCCGCGCCCGCTGGAAGTGAGATAGCGCTTTCAGCAACCCCTGCGACTGGATATCAGTTCTCAGGCATTACCGTGACAAAGGCAAGCGGCGGAACAGTAAACGTAAGCGGAGGTCTCAACTCAAAATCTTTCGTTATGCCCGAGTGTAGCGTTACAGTAAGCGCAAGCTTCACTCCGATTGATTATTTAGTAAGCGTGGCAAATTCAATTCCAAACGGAAGCATTGGCGTGAGCAAAACAACAGACGCTCATATTGGAGACACCATCACAATAACCGGCATCCCTTCGACCGGCTACGCGCTCGACACAGTGACAGTTACTAGCGGTTCAAACAACATTGCCGTAAGCGGCTCCGGCAATTCAAGAAGCTTCACTATGCCTGCCGGCAATGTGACAATTAACGCCGCATTTGCGCCGCTAACTTACTCAATTTCAACGAACGCTATGTCAAACGGAAGCGTGACGGTCGCTTCCAGCGCGACTTACGGCTCGACAGTTACTCTTACAATCGCTCCGAACACAGGCTACGAGCTTGGCGAGATTTCAGCGGCAACCGCTTCGGGCGCCGTGACGCTTAGCGGAGAAGGAAAGACCAGCGGCAGCGCAAGAACCTTTGCAATGCCTGCGGGCAACGTGACAATTTCCGCAACCTTTGCCAAGACTCACCTTGGAACAAAAGACAAGCCCGACGCGATTGGCGACATCGTATTCAACGACGGAACCGCCACTCCATACACAGCCGGCTTGACTTTGACCGACCAGCAGAAAGCGGCGGCAATCGCTGTTATTTGTTATGCGGATCAATATAACGGAATAAACGGACTTGGACTAAAGCAGGCAAAGAAACGATTCTGTAAATCAGAAGCCGGCGCTTACGCTAAACTTGAACAGTTGGATGAAGACAATGGCTTTAACAACACTTACATATATATAAAGCAGGCCTTCAAGAATATCGACTATTCTGAAGAAAATTATCCTGCTGTATGGTGGGCAACACATTATACAGGTTCTAATAATTTGGGCAGTTACAAGGATAGCTGGTACCTTCCTGCAGTGAACGAATATAGGCCTATATATGACAATTTGACTGTTATACAAAGCGCGCTTGCTCTGATCGGAAGTGAATATGCAGATCCGATAGACACAAGTTCAGGCTGTCAATATGGAAGTTCAACACAAGAAATCAGAGCTGATGGAAGTTTCCCAAATTGGATAAAGACTTTCAAATTTGATGGAAACATTTCTCTTGCCGACAAGATATACGAAAAAAAGATTCTGGTTCTCCGATCTTTTGACTAATTCTTAAACTTGAGCGCATGATTGGCTCCGTTGGCCCTGCGCTCTAGACCTCCTTTTCCCGGGACGCCAACGCTCCCGGGATTTTTTTTTGCTTCGAGTCTTTTTCCACGCCGCCCCCTTAATTTTTTTTGCGCAATATGCTATATTTGTTTGCGGAAAAAAAAATGCGCGGCGTGAAGATTCCCTGTGAACTGCAAAAAATGAATTCTCTCTTTGAGGCGGCGGGCTTTGAGGCTTACCTTGTGGGCGGAGCCGTCCGCGACGAGATTATGGGGAAGGGCGCCCACGATTGGGATGTTGCGACGAACGCGCGGCCCGAAGACGTGATGAAAATTTTCCGCCGCGTAATTCCAACCGGAATCAAGCACGGAACCGTCACCGTTCACTTTATGAAAAAAGCGATAGAAGTGACCACCTTCCGCACCGAAAGCGATTACTCCGACGGCCGCCATCCCGACAAGGTTGAGTACGCGGGCCATATCGAAGAAGACTTAAGCCGCCGCGACTTTACGATGAACGCGATGGCGGCAAGCCTTGCCGACGGCCATATCGTTGACCCCTACGGCGGCGCCGACGACATAAAGGCGCGCGTCATTCGCGCGGTGGGCGTTCCACACGAGCGCTTTATGGAAGACGGCCTTCGTCCGGTGCGCGCGGTCCGCTTTGCCTCGCAGCTTGGCTTTAGGATAGAAGAAAACACTTGGGCCGCCATTTTGCGGGAGGACATACTAAAAAAAGCGGCCGGCATTTCCTTGGAGCGCTTTAGGGACGAGTTTTGCAAAATCCTTTTGTCACCCGTTCCGTCCGTAGGCCTTAAGCTTTTGGAAGATAGCGGCCTTCTAAAGATTTTTGTGCCGGAACTTTTGCAAGGCCGCGGCTGCGTCCAAAGCGACGAGCGGGGCTTTCACAGCTTTGACGTCTTGGACCACAACTTTTACGCCTGCGACGGAGCCGTCTTGCGCGGAGATTCTTCGCAAGGCCAAAACGCCGCGCCCGCCGCTCCCTCCGACATGTCATGTTCGGGCGCGACGCGGGAATCTTTTGACCAAAAGATTCCCGCGTCGGACAGCCTTTTGATTTTGCGCCTGACCGCGCTCTTTCACGACGTGGCGAAGCCTTCCTGCAAGCGCGTCGTTCCGGCAGAGGGCGATGGCGGCCAGCAGTTTTCGTCTTGCGACCAATCTTCGGCAGGCGGAAAAATCACATTTTACAACCATGAAATCGCCGGCGAAAAAATGGCGCGCGGCATTTTGGTCCGCCTAAAGTTCCCCAACACGCAAATAGACGCGGTTTGCCATCTTATAAAAGAGCACATGTTCAACTACGAAAGCTCTTGGTCCGACGCCGCCGTCCGCCGTTTTGTCCAGCGCGTCGGCGCGCAAAACATCGACGCGCTCTTTGACCTTCGCCTTGCCGACATTTACGGAATGAAGCGCGTCGAAGTCCGCCTGCACGACACGGCGGTTTGCGGAAAGCTTTTGGAATTGCGAGAGCGCGTCGACGCCGCGCTAAGCCAAAAGAGCGCGATGGGCCTAAAGGACTTGGCGGTAAACGGCGGCGACTTGATCGCGATTGGAATTCCCGCCGGAAAAAAGATGGGCGCGATTTTAAAGGAACTCTTTGAGGCCGTTACCGACGACCCGGCGATGAACAGCCGCGACGCGCTTCTAGGACTGGCCAAAAATCTTTGGACGCAAAAATATTCCGGCTAGTTTGTTCCTTCCGCCAAAGCCAAAATCGTTCTTGCCGCTATCATGACGGTGGAGGAGCTTAGGACGCTCAAAATGTAAAAGCCCATTGAAATGATTTTTTTCTTTGAAATGTACCTTGACAAAAAAGTGTCCAAGATGCTTGAAAGAATGGAAAGAATTGAAAAGAAAATCAGCGTTATCGAAATGTAAATCAGCGATTGCAAGATGTTCGCTTGCGTCGCGTCCAAAAAGCCTTGGTAATTTCCGGCCATGTACAAAACAGAAAGCGACATGAACACAAAAAAAGAAAAAAGCGTCATTCTAAAAAAAATCTTTTGCAAAAGGTAGACAAAGGGCGCCGCTTTTTGCCTTGAAAATTTTATCGCCATCTTGAATTTTATACCGCATTTCCATTATAATTTCAATATGAAAAAAAGGACGTCGTTTTTTTTGTGCCTTGTGATTTTGCTCGGCTTTTCAGGCTTCGTTTTTTACACGGGCTGGACTCAGTTTAAGGTTCCTGCCGGACAAGTGGGAATTGTTGTTTCAAAGACAAGCGGAATCAGCCAAACGCCGGTGACCAACGACAAATTTTCTTGGTCATGGGAATTTCTTTTGCCTACAAACGCGCGCCTTGAGCTTTTTTCTCCAAAGACAGAAAGTTTTTCGCAAACAGTTTCAGGAAGCCTTCCCAGCGCCAAGGAATACGCGCGCATTTTTAACGGCGAGGCGGACTTTTCTTACGCCCTTGAATTTTCAGTCGAGGCAAAAGCCTCGTTGGAACAGACGCGCGCCCTTTTAAGGGACGGCGACATAAAGGGGCAGGAGGACTTGGACAAAGTCTTGGCCCGCAGCGCTGAAAACTTCGCGGCGCTGGCCGCCCAAAAAATATTGACCGCCGCTCTTTCCGACACAGGCTGCGCCTTTGAGGACGCGCAAAAAATCGCAAGCCAAGCGGCAAAGGATTTTTCGTCGGAGCAGGGCGCCAAGGTTCAAGTCGCGGCGGTCACTCTAAAAAAATATTCAGTTCCCGACATAGCCCTTTACAAAAAGGCCGCCGCGTCCTACGAAGAGTTCGCCGCGTCGTTGGCGATTTCCGCAAGGGCTTCCGCGCAAAGGGAGGCGGAAGAAAATTCGCGCTTCAAGACAACGATGCAAAAGATGGAAAGCCTTGGCGAGACGTTAAAAAAATACCCGGAGCTTTCTGACATGATAAAAAATTCCGACAACATCAACAAGACTTTGCAAACGATTGATTCAATAGAGTAGAGGACGGGCAGGACATTATGGAAAAAAGAATTTACGCCGTCCGGGGCGCGATATTCGCGGAGAACACAAAGGACTCGATACAAGAAAAGGCCGTAAAGCTTTTTAACGCCGTCGTGGAAAAGAACGGCATAAAGAGCCAGGACATAGTTTCCTTGCATTGGACGCTTACAAAAGACCTTGACGCGATGAATCCCGCCACCGCGCTGCGCCTTGGAAAGCCCGCCATCGACGTGAGCGAGATTCCGCTTTTTTGCTCGCAGGAAGCCTTCATTCAAGGCGGACGCCCCAAGGTTATTCGAATGATGCTCACGGCCTACTTGGACCAAAAGCCAAGCCACATCTTTCTTGACGGAGCGGAGGCCCTGCGCCCCGATTTTTCAAAATGACTATTTGGATGGCGGCGCGCGAATATTCTGGAATCGCGGAAGCGGGCGGAGTGAAAAACGTTGTCACTTCGCTTTGCGAGGCCTTGGCGCGCTTGGGCCACAAGGTCGTTTGCTTTGTTCCATTTTACGGCTGCGTGAATCCGCAAAGTTTGGGAACCTTCAGGCGCAACGAATTTACAGGCCAGGTGGAATCCGCCGGAGAGCGATACGCGATTTCTTATTCGGTGGGATTTTTAAACGGAGTCCAAATAATTTTGGTGGGCGCGCAATGCTTTTGGGCAAAGCAAAATGTCTACACTTACTGCGCGGCCGACCGGGAAATTTTTCCCAACTGCAAGATTGGCGAAGGCTACGCCGACCAGCACCTTATGAACACAGTTTTCCAAAAGGCAATTTTGGCCTTTGGAGAGACCTGCTGTTCCGCAAAAGACTCGCCTGAAATAATCCACTGCCACGACGCGTGCGCGGCGGCCCTTCCTGCGATTGTAAGCTGCTTTAAAAAGAACTTTTTTACGCGGACGCGCTTTGTCGTCACAATTCACAACGCCGGCCCCTACTATCATCATGAATTCAAGGACGTGGACGAGGCTGAATTTTACACAGGCCTAAGGCGCGACGTTTTGGAAGGCGCCAAAAACGGCAATAGGGTGGAGCCTTACTTGCTGGCCAGCCGCTTCGCCGCGCTGACGACTGTTTCCCCCGACTACGCCAAGGAATTGGTCGACCCCAAAAACCAAAACACGGACGGCCTTGCGCAGATTTTTGCCGAGCGAAAAATCGCCGTCACGGGCATCACAAACGGAATCGACTGCTCCCTCTACGACCCAAAGAACGTCGAAGCGTCGCGCCTTCCATTTGCCTTCAATCCTGAAAAGCTTGACTTGGAAGGAAAGTACAAGACGCGCGAATATTTTTTGCAAAAAATCGCGGGCCGCGACTCGCCTGAAATTCCGGCGCTTCCCAAAAGCGGCTTCCTTGACGCGGAAGGCCGAGTGTTCTTTGCCTACCACGGCCGCCTTGTGCGCCAAAAAGGAATCCTGATATTGCTGGAGGCCGCCCGAGAATTGCTTAAGCAAGTTCCCGAAGCGCGGCTTGTGATAAACGGCCAGGGCGAGGAAGCCTTGCGCGACATGTGCGCCGCCTTTGCCAACGAGCGCCGAGGCCGCGTGGTTTTTTACTACGGCTACGAAAAGGCCATGAGCCGCACATTCACGGCGGCGGCGGACTTCGCGCTTTTGCCCAGCGAGTTTGAGCCTTGCGGAACGGAAGACTTCATCGCGCAAGCCTTTGGAACGATCCCCGTTGCCCACGCGACCGGCGGCCTAAAAAAAATCCTTGACGGCAAGACCGGCTTTTTGTACGAGCCCAACACGCCCGAACGCTTGGCCGCCATTATGATTGAGCTGGCGCAAAAAAAACTTAAGAACGCCAAATGCTTTGACAAGATAATCCGAGAGGCCGCCAAAACCTTGCGGCAAAAATACTCTTGGAAAAGCGTCGCAAAGGAACAGTACGAGCGCCTTTATTGGGAATTGATGTTCGGAAAAAAATGACTTCGGCGCGCCTATGAAAGCATTGTGACAAAATGACAGTTTTTGTCACAGATCTATTTTTTTATTGCTTTATTTAAAAAGTCATGTTACAATTATATTGATATGCAACGCGCAAGGCAGCAAAAAAAACAGCGAATTTTCTCAAAAGGGCTTGACAGATTAAGCCGCGAGCCGCAAAATTCGCAATTCGCAATTCGCAATTCGCAATTCGCAATTCGCAATTCGCAATTCGCAATTCGCAATTCGCAATTCGCAATTCGCAATTCGCAATTCGCA
>ONET01000049.1:0-6330 GCA_900316905.1 uncultured Treponema sp. | reverse complement strand
GCAATTCGCAATTCGCAATTCGCAATTCGCAATTCGCAATTCGCAATTCGCAATTCGCAATTCGCAATTCGCAATTCGCAATTCGCAATTCGCAATTCGGCGCCAGCTTAACGAGTTTCGCGAAGCGCAACTCGAAAAAAAATTTTCTGAAAAAGCCCGCAAAGCTCATTGCGGGCCGCCTTTGTTTCCTTTCGTTTGTTCAGCAAGAATCTTGCAGGAGAGAGCCTCATGAAAAAAATAATTTGGGCCGCGGCCCTGGCGTCGTTGTTGGCGCTTCCGGCGGCGGCGGAAAGCCCCTTCAAATTTTTTAGCGGGGAAGTCCCCCGGCACGAAGGCTTGGGCTTTGGCGCGTTTTTTGAAAACCAGAACGCTGTCGGCGACTGGCGCGACTACGCCAACGCAAGCGTGGGCTTTGGCATAGACGCGGAGTACACAATGCCGCGACTGCTTCCGCTAAACATGGACTGGGGCGCGACTGTCCACTTGGACTATGGCCACACGTTCCCCAAAAAGAATTCAACCTTGGCCCAACGCGACGACATAAAATTTACGTTCGGCGGCTTTGTAAGAATTCCCTTTACCGCCTGGGGCCAGCGCTTTGCCTTCCAGCCGGAATTTTGCTGGGGAATCGACGCCAACCGCGCCAAGGGCCAGAACAGCTCCACGGCGGACGGCTGGTTCACCGACCAAGTGATTGTCTTCGCTCCGGCCCTGCGTTGGATTCCCTCTCATGAAAAATTTGAAAAGTTTGAGTTGGAACTTAGCCCGGTTTGGACCACAAGCCCCGAGCGCCACGGAAACGTGGTGAACGAGCTTGGCTTTAGGCTGGGCGGAGTTTGGCACATGGACTTGTTCTCTTTGGGCAAGGGCTTTAGGACAAAGGCGGAACGCGAGGCTGACGCCAAGCGGGCGGAAGAAGAGGCCGCCCGCAAAAAGGCGGAAGAAGACGAGGCCCGCAGAAAGGCGGCTGAGGAAGAGGCCGCGGCTCTGGAAGCCCAACGAAAGGCCGAGGAGGAAACCGCCGCTCTGGAAGCCCAGCGCAAGGCTGAGGAAGAGGCCGCCGCGCTCGCCGCGCAAAAAGCCGCCGAGGAAGAGGCCGCGAGGCTGGAGGCGGAGGAAAGGACGCGCGCCGAAATTGAAAAGGCGGCCTTGGCCAAGGCGCAAAAGGAAGCCTACCAAAAGGCGCTCGAAAAGCCGGAATTCCTTTTGGGCGTGGACCCGGAAAGCCTTAAGGACTTCACCCCCGACGGCGACGGAATCCACGATACAGTGGCCTTCAACCCGTCGGCCAGCTACTTGTCGGAGCCGGCGGAGTCGTGGACGCTGAAAATACTTGACCCGCAGGGCGGCGAGTTCAGGACATGGAGCGGAAGCGGAAACCCGCCCGCGCAAATAATATGGGACGGAAAGAGCGAGAACGGAGACCTGGCCTTCAGCCAGAGCGCCTACAAGGCCGTCCTGGAAGTCGTTCCGTCCGCCGCCGACAAGGAAATCTTGGGCATGGACAAAGTCCAGGCCAGCGTCGAAGGCGCGGTGGAAATCGACACGGGAATCGTAATGAAGCCCGAAGGCGAGGGCCAGTGGAGAATCACGATGACGACCTTCCGCTTTGACGCCAACGCCGCCACCTTTGACAAGCTTGACGCCGCCGGCAAGAAGGACTTGGACGAGACCCTTGAAAAGCTGGTGAAGAAATTCAATTCCGTGGAGGGCGCCCATGTGACCGTTGAAGGCTACGCCAACAACATAAGCGGAACTCGCGAGGAGAACGAAAAGGACTTGCTTCCGCTAAGCCAAAAGCGCGCCGAGGCGATCATGGAACTTTTGGCGGCCCGCGGAATCGCGCGCGAGAGGCTTTCGGCGAAGGGTATGGGCGACGCCAACCCAATCGCGAGCCGCGAGGACCGCGCCAACTGGTGGAAGAACCGCCGCATCGAGTTCTACATAGAGCGAATGGCCGCGGCCCCCGAAAGCGCCGCGCCGCAAGAAGCCGCTAACGCGGAGGAGGGCAACAATGAAAATGAGTAAAAAAATATTCGCGCTTTGCGTTTTTGTCGCGGCGCTCGCCGCGTCATGCTCAAACATGATGGAGGAGCTCAAGCCCAAGGCTTCCGGCCCCGCGCTTTTCCCGCTTTCCATAAAGGACGGGCCGACCTTTAGCGACGGCCTTGTGACAATCGTGGTGAACGGCGAAATTCCCGACAGCCCAAAGCCCAAGATGACCTACAAGCTTCCCGACGGAAAGACGGTGGAGCTTGAGGGAACCGTCGTAAAGAACGCAGACGGAACTTCAACCATAACATATGACATGAACCCCGTTCCCAAGGACTTGACGGACGGCGAGATAGAGATAACGCTAGAAGCAAAAGGCTACGCTCCGACAAAGGCCAAAGTGAACTATGTGGCGCCAAAGCCGCTTGACGTGACCTCGTCCCAGATGAAAAACCCGGACGGAATTGTTTCGATTACAATAAAGGACGACATTCCCGCGACTCCGGCTCCTACCGTGACCTACCTTCTTCCCGACGGAACTCCGATAGAAGTGGAAGGAACTGTGGCGCAAAATCCTGACGGAACAAAGACATTGACCTTTGACCTTAACCCGATTCCGCAGGAGTTGCAGGGCGGAACGCTTCCGCTTACAGTGACTGTTCCCGGCTACCACTTGCCCACCGACGTTACGGTGGACTACATTCCCGACCCCAAGTTGGAACTTAATCTTAGCGGAATGCCCAACGCCCCCTACAACGGAAATCACAGCGCAAGCGGAGAGAGCGACTACAATCCAAAGACCTGCGACGTCTACAACAGCCAGGCCGACGATTTGGCCGAGCCTTCAGTCAATAGCAATTACCACGACAATTTGGACATAAAGACCGAATACGAGGATGAAAACGGCAATAAATTCTCTGACTTTGAGGCAGTGAAGGAATACATCAAAGACCCTGCTAACCACGGAAAGCCTGTCCACGTCATCATAACGGCGACGCCCAATCCCAATTGCGGCGCCCCGGACGACTGGCCGCCAGCCACGGCGGAATGTTGGATTGTCGTGATGAAGGAACAGCTTATAAACGGCGTCAAGCTTTCGTCGGGCTACGGCATGGTTGGCGTCGAGCTTGTCGCGGAGGGAACGATAGACGGCCACGCCTACAGTTCCGACGACATAAGCTGGAAATGGTTCGTCTCCGATGACCAAACAGGCGCCGCTACGGAAATCCCCGGCGAGGAAACGAACAAATTCACGCCGACAAGCAACTGCGAAGGCAAGTGGATTTACGCTCAGGCCACGCACACATATGACGGCGCCTCGGCTACAGTGGATTCCAACCGCGTTGATGTGATGATATCCGCGTCAATCGACGTTGACGTTGGAATCGTTACCTTTGACTTGCAGGCTACAAGCCTTGGCGCAAACCAGTTTAAGTTTGAAGTGACCACAAACTTGCCGGCGCCCTTGCCCGCGATTTATTGGTATCTAAACGGAGCCAAGCAGGCTCAGACGGGAACGGTGTTTGACCTTGACCTTGTTCCGAATGTCTATGACACCGGCTCTTATTCGGTTATGGCCATGTGCAAAAACGGCGAGCAGCTGCACAGCCAGCAGGCTGTAGTCCAAAAGAAGCAAAATACCACAGCGCCAGACCTTAGCGCGGCGGTCGTCACAGACGAAAGCGCTCTTAACGCCAAAGACGGCTCTATAAGCGACCCGAGCGTAACGCCTGCGATGGAATATTCAACAGACGATGGCACTACTTGGAAACCGGTCGCTGAAGTCGGCATTATAAGCGGCCTAAGCGTTGGCCAAGACTGGCAGGCGGCGCCAATAACTGTCCTTGTCCGCTACGCGGAAACCGAGACCTCTGCCTCCAGCCCAACGGCGTCCGCGCAGCTTGGCATAACAAAATACACAGTAAGCGCCTCCGCCACCGACGGAACGGTCGCGACAAACTACGCAAGCGCGCCCGCCGGCGTGACCGTAACTTTGACCGCAAGCGCCGACCCGCACTGCCAGTTTGTGGCCGATTCCATAAGCGCCGCGGCAGGCGGAAATCCTGTCGCGTTGGCGCAAAGCGGAACGACCGCGACCTTTACGATGCCGCAGGCAAACGTCACGGCCACGGCGGCCTTTGAGCGCGACAAGTTCGCTCTGACCTACAGCGTAAGCGGCGAGCATGGAATCATTGCCTCGGTCAAAGACTCGGCGGGCGCTGACATCGAGAGCGGCGATCTTCTTGAATGGGGAACGGGCGTTACGATTTCGTTTAGTCCCGAGACTAATTATGTCGTTAAATCGCTTATGGTAAACGAAACTGACAAGGCATCTTCTGTGTCGGACAACAAATACATCTTTGAGATGCTGGCCGATGACACTAATCTTGAAGCCCAGTTCGGAAAGGCCAAATTTAAGCTTACGCTTAGCGCCGGCAGTAACGGAAGTCTGTCAGCAAGCCCCAGCGGCGACATCGAATGGGGAACCAGCGTTACGGTGACTATAAAGCCCAATACAAATTATGTTTTGGACACGTTTACGTATGACGGAACGCCAACAACCGTTTCGGACAACAAATACACCTTTACAATGCCAATCAAGGCGATTACTGTCAGCGCGACATTCAAGGAAGACCTTGTGTTTGACACAAGAGACACAGGCGTTGTCGTTGTCTACAACAATAACAACACTGGCGCCGCCGCCTATAATTATGTGACGGCCAGCCACTGGAACGCAAACAAAACAAAATACCAAAACGCCGGATGGAAGGCGGTTGGCGTTGCCTTCTATAATTATGAAGAGGGTGTTGTGCATCCAGGAAGCTCAAAAACACCTGGCCCGGAAAATATCGGCGACCAAAAGTGGTATATGATTGCCTTTGATAAAAAACTGTCTGAAAATACTTGGATTCAGGCTTCTGAGTGGGCAAACTCTTATGAAAAAGAAGGTTTGACCGGCTGGAAATTGCCTGAGATGATGTGGCCTCCTGAGGTATATGATTCTAACCCTAAGCCGTCAAAAAAGATGGATCAAGTTATTAACATCAATTTGGACACAATAAACTCCACTTTGCAAACGCTTGGCGAAACCCAAATACCTATAGAGTCTTATTGGTCGAACGAAGCCTCGAATACCGATTATGCGGGAGTCATTAATCTGCAATACAATGTTTCACATGATAGTCGCGGCGGTGGAAGAAAAAATTGGTCTTACCCTAAGGTTTTGCTTGTTCATGTCTTGCCATAAGGCCCAACAAGGAGGTTTGTATGAACATGATTAACTTTTATCAAACAAAAAATAAAATGAAATCCCTTTCGGCTGCGATGGTCTTGGCGCTATTCGCCTTTGCCTCTTGCTCCGGCGTGGGCGGCGACGGCGGCTCTTTTGCGCAGGCCGAGCAAGCGCAGGCGCAGGCCTTGTCCGACGCATACGTCACCTTGTCGCTTTCGGACGCGGCCATTGCTGGCGGCGTGAGCGCAAACACTCAAGCCGACGCCACTAGCGTCATCTTTGGAAAATTTGACCTTGCCGGAACCAGCAACGACGCGGGCGTGGATCCTGTCTCTTGGTCTTGCGGCGACGGGATGATTGATGCAAAGCCCTTTTTGGCTGACGCCAAAATTCCCGTAAAAAAAGGCGCGTCCTACACGTTCACCCTGACGGCCACCGCTATCGGAGGCGCGGTCTACACGGCTACCGACGACATTACGATACAAGCCGGCGCCAACACGCTCTCGTTCACCCTGGTTCTTGTAAACTCAGGCGGCGCGGGAGCCAAGGGAAGCGCCCAGATAGAGGCTGTGATTCCGCAGGGAACGGGAGACAAAGAAGTAAAGCGCGTGACGGTTGCCGTTTACAGCGTGAACGACTCAGGCGACATAAGCCCAAGCGCCGTGATTGCCGAAAAGGAAATTCCTCTTGCAAACGGCAAGGCCGTCTTTGACTCGGGCAGCCTTGACGCAGGCTTTTATTGCGCGGTCTTCCGCCTTTACGGAGGAAGGGACGCAAGCGCGGTCCTAAACACTTGGCGCGAATTTTTTGCCATAGCGGGCGGCGTGGCAAGCAAGGGAACCATAAATCCCTCAGGCGCCGACATTCTGGACCCCGTCTACACGATAGACTACAAAAATATGGAAGGCGGAACGCTAACCGCGCCGGGCTGCTACACGCGTCAAAAGCCTGTCACTTTAGCGGACATCTTTGCGACAAAGGACGGCCACGAGATAGAGGCTTGGTTCCTTGACAGCGCAAGGACACAAAAGTTTTCCACTACGGCCGGCATGAGTTACGACATAAACCTTTATCCCAAGTGGCGGCCCGCGGTGATGATTTCCATT
>ONET01000085.1:8322-13433 GCA_900316905.1 uncultured Treponema sp. | reverse complement strand
ACGTCAACCACGGCCTCCTCCGTAAGGGCGAGCCGGAAATGGTCGTCAAAGTCTTCAGGGAAGACTTTTAGAACCTGAACGTCTGAAAGCTCGATGTCGTAGCCGGCTTCGCGCGCGATGATAAGGCCCTTTCTGGCCACGTCCATTCCGTTAAGGTCGTCGCGGGGGTCGGGCTCGGTGTAGCGCTTTTCCTTGGCTTCGATTACAGCCTGGCTAAAGGGAACGCCTTCGTCCAAGCGGCCAAAGATGTAAGAAAGCGAGCCGGACATGATTCCGGTAAAGCGCGTGAGCTTGTCGCCGGAGCGGAAAAGATTTTGCAAGGTGTCGATGATCGGAAGGCCCGCGCCTACGTTGGTCTCGTACAAGAAGCGGCGGCGCTTTTTGTTGGCCGTCTTTCTAAGCTGCTTGTAAAAGTCCATAGACATAGAGTTGGCCCTCTTGTTGGGAGTGGCGATCGACATTCCGGCTTCCAAAATGTCAAGGTAGCGCTCGGGCAAGTCGTAGCTTGCGGTGCAGTCGACAAAGACAGGGTTGAGCGGCTTTTTTTCGCGGACGAACTTTAGGATTTCGTCAACGCTTGTCTTTAGCGGCATCTTCTTTGTGGTCTCGCGCCAAGTCTTTAAGTCGATTCCGTTTTCGTCAATCATAAGGCCGTCAACCGTTGAGATCGCCATGACCTTGATGTCGATGCCTTGCGCAAGAAGGCTTTCCTGCTGCTCGCCGATTTGGTCAAGCAAGGTTCCGCCGATATTTCCCGCTCCAAAAGCGAACACTTGAATCGACTGCGCCGTGTGGAAGAAAAAGTTGTGGGCCATGCGGACGGCGATGTCGCCCATTTCGCCTTCGATTACGGCGCTGATGGATCTTTCGCTGGAACCTTGCGCGATTGCAAGAATGCTCACGCCGGCGTTGGCGAGCGCGTCAAAGAAACGGCTGGCCACGCCAAGCTGCTTTTTCATTCCGTCGCCAACAATGGAAACAATCGCGCAGTTGGAATAAATTTCAACAGGATTTATCACGCCGTCTTGGATTTCCAAATCAAACTCGCTGGCGATCGCTTCCTTCGCGCGGCCGGCGGCTTCGTCGCGGACGCAAAAGCTGATTGTGTATTCCGAAGACGACTGGGTGATGAGCAAAACAGAAATGCCCGCGCGGGAGACCGCGTCAAAAATGCGGCCGGCGATTCCGGTTCGGTCGCGCATTCCGCTTCCGCTTACGGAAATAATCGAAGTCTTTTTAAGGCAAGAAATGCCGCGCACAAAATTGGCGCCCTTTTCGCTTTCAAAGGGGCCTTTTCCGATTCTAGTTCCGCGCGCGCTTGTGTTCAAAGAGTTAAGGCTCCAGGCCTCGATTCCCTTGGCGGCGAGAGGCGCCAAAGTTTTTGGATGGAGGACTTTAGAGCCAAAGAAGGCAAGCTCCATCGCCTCTTCGTATGTCATGTCGTCGACCAAAATCGCGTCCTTCACGATGCGCGGGTCGGCCGTGTAAATGCCGTCAACGTCTGTCCAGAACTGGACTTGCTTTGAGCCCATGCAGGCGCCCACAATCGCGGCGCTAAAGTCCGAGCCGTTTCGTCCGAGCAAGCCGGGAACAGGCGCCGCTCCTTCGCTTGGAATCCAAGAGCAGACAAAGCCCGGCATCAAAAGAATTCTTGTCTGCGCCTTGTATTCGCCGTCGCAGTAGGGGCGCAAAAGTTCCGCCGTTTTAGCGTAGTCGGCGCCGGCTTCTTTTTGGCTTCCTGTGGCCATTATGAATTTGCGGGAATCAAGGACAATCACGCTTTGCTTTTTTGCAAGGAGAACCGCTTCCACAATCGGAACGCAAAGCAGCTCGCCCATGCCCATAATGCGGCAGTGCGCGGTGTCCGTGCATTCCCCAAAAGCGGCGGCGGCTGTCAAAAGGTTTTGCAATTCCACAAACTTGTCCTCAAGGCTTTTCATGACCGCGTCGCTGTCAAAGCCGGGCAACTTGGACTGGAGCTCGCGGCAAATTTCCAAGTGAACCGAGCGCAATTCCTTTACAAAGCGCTCGGGATTTTCGCCGCGGATTGAGCCGTCGATGCTCTCCTGCAATTTGTTTGAAACTCCGGCCACCGCCGAAACAACGACGCTGACGCGCTCTTTTTTTTGCTGTTCTATGATGATGTCAGTCGAATCAAGAATGCGACGGGCGTTTCCCATCGAGGTTCCGCCAAATTTAAGTGTAAGCATAAGTTTTCCTTTTTAAAAAATTAAAGCCGCCTGGACGCGAAAATCGACGCTCCAAGCGGCATAATTATAGCAAGAAATCAAAAGAAATTCAATTGCCGCTAGACCTTGAAGCGCTTGACTTCGTCCAAGAGAGCGCCGATGCTTTCCCTGTTTTCGATGACAAGGGAATTGACGGCGGAAACGGCTTCTGTTATCTGGTCGGCTCCGGCGGCCATCTCGCCCATGCCGCAATTGATTTCTTCGGTGATCGCGGTCATGTTGCGAGCCTCGGACGCGACCTGCTGGCTTCCTTCAAACATTTCAGAGGAACTTTCCTTGACTTTTTTTGTGATGTCGTTGAGTTCCGCGATTGACTGGCGGGCGCGGCTTCCGCTTTGGGACTGCTCCTCCATGCTGACGCGAATGTCTTCCTCCTGCCTTGCGACGACGGCGACGTCCTGCGCGATTGAGTTGAATTTTTCAACGACCTCGTCCGAAAGAGAGAAGACCGCGGTAATGGACTCGGTGATTTTTTTGAGCGCGCTTTCGATTGTTTTTGTCTGCGAGGCTGAACCTTCGGCAAGCTTTCTAACTTCGTCCGCGACAACCGCAAAGCCTTTTCCGCTGTCGCCGGCGTGGGCCGCCTCGATCGCGGCGTTCATGGCCAGCAAGTTTGTTTCGTTGGCGATGGCGTTTATCACGTCGCTAATTTCCATAAGGCTTTCGGATTCCTTTGAAACGTCCGCGATGGCCGCTGTGATTTTGTCAAGCGCGTCTTTTCCGGATTCGGAATTATCGGAAAGCTTCTTGATGTTCTCTCCGTTTTTGGCAAGCGTCTCGGCGACAGCGTCAATGCTTTCTATCAAAGTTCCGATTGACTCGGAAGACTCCGAAATGTTCTTCGCCTGGTCGCCAATCAATTGGTTGAGCTTGTCGATTCCAACTGAAATATGCTCCATCGTGCTGCCGGTTTCGGTGACGCTGGCCGCTTGGTTTACGGTCTGGCCCTTTATGCTTTGAATGTTGGCCGTGATTTGATTGATGGCGGAAGCGGTTTCAGTCATGTTGGAAGAAAGGCTTACGCCAACTTCGCTTAGTTTGTCAGACTGATTCTGAACGATAGAAACCAGCTCGCGGATTTTTTCAAAGGTGCTGTTAAAGTAAAGCGCCATGTCGCCTATTTCGTCCTTTGAATTTATTTCTATGCGGCGGGTCAAGTCGCCCTCGCCTTCGGAGATGTCCTTTAGAATCGCGGTGAATTTTTTGATCGGGCCGACAGTCTTTTTGGAAAGGACAAAGCCCACGACAAGCAGAATGACGGCAGCGGACGCGCTTACAAGAAAAGTCACAAGGCGAAGCATGTCGGCGCGCTCTCTAATCACGCTGGTGGTCTCGGTCAAGAGCGCGGTTTGCTTGTCTACAAAGCCGTCAACTTTTTCGGTAATCGCCTCGGCGAAGGGGTCGAATTTTTCCATGAACTCGTTTCCCTTGTCAGGGCCAAACTCAATGTAAGCCGCGGCCATTTGCCTTCCCATGTCGTAGTAAGCGTCAAAGTCGGACTGAAGCGCGTCAAGCTCGCTTACGGTGGCGAAATCTCCGCGCGCCTGGTAAAAGCCCTTGAACTCGTTCACCTTTTCGGTAAAGGCCGAAGCGTGTTCCGCCGCCTCGTCGTAGCCGTCGTCATAGCCGGGAGCCGCGCGCGTCGCAGAAATGTCTGTCAGCCACTGCTGAACTTGGATTACATGCAGCTGCAATTCCTTGGCCTTAAGCGTGTTTGGAACGATTTCAGTTTCGGCCTCATGCGAGCGCTGGATAAATTCCGAAGAGCTTACGATGACGGACACCGTCAAAAAAGCGATGATCAAAACAGAAATTATGTAGCCGATGAAAATTTTAAAGAAAAGGCCTGCGCCCCTAGTTTTTTTAGCCGTCTCCGACATAAGAACCTCCTAGTTCCTTTTTTGTTCTTACGCAACATGAACAAAGACAGCTTCAATTGCAAGTTTTCGCCCAAGGCAGGCGGGCGGCCGCGTAAAAAAATATTGATAAAGTCCAACATTCATTTTAACACGGCTTAAGGCGCTTGTCAAAATTTTTTTGATGGAAATAGCGGCGGCTAACCTTTGAGCGGCGCGTTCTTTTCGTCAACGATGACGATGTTGGGCTTCCAGCCGTCAGCGTCGGCTTCCTCGATTTGAGTGTAAGTCACGATGATGACTTTGTCGCCGACGGCGGCCTTTCGCGCGGCCGCTCCGTTAAGGCAAATCTCGCCTTTTTTTCCGGGCATGATGTAGGTCGTAAGGCGCTCGCCGTTATTGACGTTGAGCACGTCGACCTTTTCCCAAGGATGCATTCCGGCTTTTTTTAGAAGGCTCTTGTCGATCGTTATTGAGCCCACGTATTCCAAGTTGGCGTCCGTCACTGTGGCGCGATGAATCTTTGATTTTAAAACTGTTATTTGCATTCTAGTCCTCCTGTTATGCCGCTGTTCGCGCGAGTTTGGCCGGTCAAGGATTCATGTCCAGCGCGACCTTAAGGCCCTGCAAAACCAAGTCGGGCAAGACCAAGTCAAAGAGGCCCGCGCTTTCAAAGGAACGGCTAAAGCCGCCCGTTCCAATCACAAAGGCCCTCTCCCCTTCAAAAACGCTTTCTTCCATTTTGGAAACAAGCTCGCGGACGGCGCCGGCCTGGCCGTAAAAAACGCCAGACTGGATCGCCTCTATCGTTGACGAGCCGCAAACGTTTTTGGGCTGAACGACTTCTACGCTCGGAAGCTGCGCGGTTCCTTCGCTTAGGGCGTGGACGCTCATCGCGGCGCCGGGCAGAATCGCGCCTCCCAAGTACTCGTTGTTTTTTGTAATCACGTCAACGGTTGTGGCCGTTCCCATGTCGACGACAATCAGATTTTTCGCCCCGTCGGAA
>ONET01000085.1:0-8315 GCA_900316905.1 uncultured Treponema sp. | reverse complement strand
CCCCGTCGGAAGACGCCGCCGCGTGAACGGCTCCAATCGCGCCCGCGATTCTGTCCGCTCCGATTTCGCGCGGGTTGGCGTATTTTATTTTTAGGCCGGTCTTGATTCCAGCCTGAATGAAAAGCGCTTCCTTAAAAAAATATTTTCTAAAGCAATTTGAAAGCGAGTGGTTTATCGCAGGAACGACCGAGCAGCAGGCGATGCGCTCCACGGCCTTGTAGTCAAAATTGTTCAGCGCCAAAACGTCGCGGAAAAACAAGCCCAGCTCGTCGGAGCTTAGCCTAGGGTTTGTGGAGCGG
Source organism: uncultured Treponema sp. (assembly GCA_900316905.1). Lineage (GTDB taxonomy): Bacteria > Spirochaetota > Spirochaetia > Treponematales > Treponemataceae > Treponema_D. The sequence goes on along the minus strand of ONET01000085.1, from coordinate 8,016 downwards.
CGGAACTGCAGCGCCAATTTTTCGCCTTCAAAAAGGCCGCACTGAATCGTAGTGTTTCCAACGTCAACTGTTAAAAGCATAGATTTTCCTTACAATAGTTTGAATTTGTCCGCGCGCGATCGCCACCGGAACGACCGCCTTTTTTCCAGCGCCAGAAGCGGCCGCCCCGCCCTTTTTGGCCTTACAAGCGCTTTGCGTTTTATCGCCCGCTCGCCACAAAACGCAAGGATGGCTTTTGGGCGTGATTTCGCTAAGGTCGTTTGAAATCACAAAGTCCGGCGGATTTTTTGCGGCGAACAATTTTTGAACGGCGGCCTCGCGCTCAGGCAAGCTTGCGTTTGAAGTAAGCTTAAAGCCCACGACCACCGCACGCTTGTTTTTCTTTTTTGCCAAGGCGGGAATTTGCTCCAAAAGCTTTGGATTCTTTTTTAGCCTTACCAAAACTTCGTCCGCGCCGCTTATCTTGGCGATTTTTCCGGGCTTAAATTCCTTTCCGTCAACCGCAAGGCTTTGAACGCTGTAATCGCTCACCGCCGCTGCGTGGAAAAGCAAGTCGTATTTATTGGCCGAAAGCTCCGCGCGCAAAAGTTTTTGCAAGTCGGCGCAAGAGCTGAACTTTTTGACAGAATCGCAAACGGAAGAGGCTCGCCCGGCGTTTTTCGCCTTGCCATAAGTCTCCGCTTGCGCCGCAGTCTTAGGCGTTCCTAAAGCCCCTGCGATTTTTGGCTGGACCGCGCGCTCGGACATCAAGTAGGTGACCGCGGCGGCGGGATTTAGGGCCTTTAAAACGCGCGCGATTAAAAGCGCCGTTTTTCCGCTTGAAGTGTTTGTGATCGCGCGAACGTCGTCGATTTTTTCAACGCAGCCGCCGCCTGTTATTAAAACTCGAAAGGGCGCGCGGCGCGTTGTTTTGTCTTGCAACGAATTTTTGTCACAAAGAGCGGACTTCATTTTGTTCCCAAAATTCCTTTTAAAAATTCAAAGGCTTCGGCTGGCTCCGGCAGGCGGCCAACGCCCGCGTCTCCGCAAGCCAAGTGCCCTTGAGCCGGCTCCAAAATTTTCGTTCCCCAATCCTTTAGCGTTTGCAAGGATTTTTGCGTGGCCGGATGCAGGAACATGTTGGAGTTCATCGCGGGCGAAACTACAAATGGCTTTTGAAAATTGTTGGCCAAGAAAAGCGCGCCCAAAAGGTTGTCGGCGATTCCGGCGGCCAGCTTGTTGATTGTGTCGGCGCTTGCAGGATAGACAAAAATCGCGTCGGCCCATTTTTGGCTTAGCGTTATGTGCGCGATCGGCTCGCTCTCGTTTGTCCACATGTCGGTGTAAAGCTTGTTTTTGGAAAGGCCCTCAAAGGTGGCCTTTCCGACAAAGCGCAAGGCGTCCTCGGTGGCCACGACCTTGACTTCGTTTCCGTTTTTTACCAAAAGGCTTAGAAGCTCGGCGGCCTTGTAGCAAGAAATGGAGCCTGTCACGCAGAGTAAAATCTTAGACATTGTCAATCAACCTCACGCCTTCCAAGAAAGCCGCCGCGTACAAGCGGCCGTCATATTCCGTCACATAGTCAACAGTAAAGCCAGCCTCTGTAAGCGCCTTTTCCTTTTCGGCCACGCTAGACTTTTCCGCCAAAATCTTGTGAAGCATCGGAGCCTTCTTCAGGCCTTCCGCGCTCAATTTTCTGTTGCGGGAACTTATCGCAAGGCCGTCTTCCTGGCGGACGATCGGACACGGAACGATGTTGATGTCCATAAAAAAGGCCTTAATCATTTCGCGCAAAAGAACGTACTGCTGAAAGTCCTTTTCGCCAAAGTAGGCGTTTTTCGGGCGGACGATGTTAAAGAGCTTCATTACGACGGTAAGGACGCCGTCAAAGTGGCCGGGCCTCTTTGCCCCGCAAAGCAATTTTGAAAAATCGTTTTCGGTCACCTTGTACTTGTAGTCGTCGGGGTACATTTCAGGATATGTGGGAGCGAACAAAATGTCGCAGCCGTTTTTTTCAAGCAAGGCCTTGTCGTCGTCAAAGTTGGCCGGGTATGTGTTTAGGTCGTTCTTGTCGTTGAACTGCGTCGGGTTAAGGTAAACGCTAACGACGGTGACGTCGTTGTTCTCGCGGCATTTTTTTACCAGCGACATGTGGCCCTCGTGAAGGCCGCCCATAGTCGGAACAAAGCCGACAGACTTTTCGGTGCCGATCTTGGCGCGCTCTTCCTTAAATTCTTTTACGGTTCGTATGATCTTCATTTTTTTAGTCCTCCAATAACACGGCTGTTCGCGCGAGTTTGGTCACGAGCGCAAATGTTGCCGCTTATGCGGCGCCGTTCATTTTCCGTCTTGCGGCCGTTTAATCTCGCCGCTTAGTTTTCCTTCGTATATTTATCGTAATCATTCAGCGCGCCAAGAATCAAGTTCCAGCCGTCCATAAATTTATGCGCGAACTTTGGCGCGCCCTGCGTCATTCCCAAAGCGTCCTGCAAAACCAAAACCTGGCCGTCACAGTCGCGGCCGCTTCCAATTCCAATAGTAGGAATTGAAACGGCGTGGGTTATGCGGCCCGCCAAGTCGTCGGGAATGCATTCCAAGACGATGGCGAAGCAGCCGCACTTTTCGGCCAAAAGCGCCTCCTTGTAAATGCGCTCGGCCTCGCTGTCAGTCTTCCCCTGCTTTTTGTGGCCGCCCATAGCGTTGAAAAACTGCGGTGTAAGCCCAAGGTGCGCCATTACCGGGATTCCTGAGTCGACCAAATACTTTATCGTGTCGGCCTGCGTGTCGATGCGCTCAATCTTGACAGAGTTGGCGCCGGCTGCGAGCAAGCGGCCAGCGTTCTCCACCGTGTCGGCCAAGGATTTTCTTGTGGCCAAAAAGGGCATGTCGCCCACGATGAATTTGTCGGTTCCGGCGCGGACGGATTGGGTAAAGGCCTCCATCATGTCCATAGTTCCGCAAACTGTCGTCGGCTTTCCGCGCATGACCATTGAGCCGGAATCGCCGATAAGAATGCAGTCAACGTTTGAAGCCCCTACGATTTTGGCGAAGGCCGCGTCGTAGCACGTAATCATTGAGATTTTTTTGCCCTCTTTTTTGAAGGCGGGAAAGTCTAGAACTGTCATAGTACCTGTCCTTTTAAAGTGATCAAGTCTGAATTTCAACTATAGCGGACATTTCAGCCCTTTGTCAAGATATGGCGCGGCGGCATGGAGAGGCGGAATTTATTTCACTCGCTTCCTAATTCAAGATTTTGAAAAACGCGCCGATAATTATATAATAGAAAAACTTTTTTTGGAGCTGACTATGAAAAGAACAATTTTTGCAATCGCAATCGCCGCGTTGGTTTTGGGAGGCTGCCTTTCAACGCAAAAGGAAAATTCCGCCCAAGACTCCGCCTCGCAAAACGCCGTGGGCGCGCCCAACCCTTTTTACAGCTTCAAGAGCTTGGAAGACGCGGAAAAAAAAGCTGGCTTCAAGTTCAACCTTTTGGACGTTTTTGAAAATTACACGATTCAAGCCTACAGAGTAATTCCCAAGCAGCTTTTGGAGGCGGTCTACGATTCCGAAAGCGGAGACGAAATCAGAATCCGCAAGGCGCCCGGAAAGAACGACCCCAGCGGCGACTACAATGTCTACAGGGAAAAGTCATCGCAAGTGATAGACGGAGTTGAAGTCATCTTTTTCGCCAACGAAAACAAGTGCGGAAAAACAGTCTGGCAGACAGGCGGCCACTCCTACTCAATCACGTCGCAAGACAGAATCAGCATTGACAAGGCGATAAAGACCGCCAGCAAAATCATAGAGATGAACTCCGCCAACAGGTAGCGTCCGCAAGGATTGCCCGCCCGCGCGAGCGGGCAGTTGAATTAACTTCCACAAGCAAAATGGAGCGCAGCGACATACGCGGTTAAACCGCTCGAACAAACCGTTATGGTCTTGCGTTCGACAATACGAGCGGCTTACGCATCCGCGAAAACCTTGCCGTCGTCAAGCTTGACTTGAAGCTTTGCGTATTCAGAGTGAAAGTCGTTCTTGAGGCGGTCAAGGTAGCGCGCGCATTCCCACTTGCACATCGGAAGGTCGTGCAAAAGATAGTTTCCGCAAGACTCAGGCTCCGTCGCGGGAACCTTGTCCTGCGTCAAAATCCATTCCAAGCATTCAATCGTAAGCTCGCGCATTTCCTGGACGGAATACTTTCCCATCATGATGACGTACATTCCGGTAAGGCAGCCCATAGGGCCCACGTAAACGACGTCTTCCTTTACGCGGGAGTTGCGGAACCAAGTGGCCATCAAGTGCTCAATGCTGTGAATCGCGCCGGGAGCGACGGCAGGCTCCTTGTTGGGCGTCGTTATGCGCAAGTCGTAGGTGGTGAAGCCCTTGTCCTCGCGCGAAATGTAAATGCCGGGCTTTAGCTTTGTGTGGTCAATCGTAAAGCTTTGGATAACTTCCATAACGGTCTCCTTGCGCTTAAAATGCCGCGAGCGTCTTCTCAATTCGCGCGAGCGCCTCGTCTTTTCCCAAAATCAAAATCGAGCCGATGAGCGGCGGGCTTACGCGGCTTCCGGTCACGGCCATGCGGATGGGCATCATAAAGTCGCCCATCTTGACTCCGATCTCCTCGGACATCTTGCGGCCCAACTCCTCCGCCTCCTCGTGGCTCATGCCGAAAATCTTTTCGACAAAGTCCTTGGCCTTCAGCAAAACTTCCTTTGTCTTGGCTTCGTCAAGCTTCTTTGGAATTATCTGGTCTTTTGGCGGAACGGCAGGCTCGGTGAACAAAAAGCGGACCATTTCCGCGGCGTCGGTCAAATACTTTAGGCGCTCCTTGATAAGGGGCATAAGCTTCATCAGCGCGGCCTTGACGTCGGCGCTTGTCATGTTCATGCTCTTGTCCACGCAAACAGGCTCGCCGTCTTCTCCCAGCGCGACGCCGGAATATTCGGGGCCAACCTTGGGCTTTGGCTGCGGGTTTTCGGGATTAATTTCAAGCGCGGCGTCGCCGGTTCCTGTGATGAAGGGAAGCGTCCACTTGTAAAGGTCCTCGTCGCTCAGCATGCGGATGTAGTTTCCGTTATAGTATTCAAGCTTTTTGTAGTCAAAGACCGCCGGCGCCTTGTTAAGGTGTTCCAGCTTAAAGGACGCGGCCAATTCCTCCAGCGTGTAAAATTCCTTTCCTTCTTCGTAAGAGCAGCCCAGCAAGGCCACGTAATTGATTATCGCCTGCGGAAGGTAGCCACGCGCGCGGAATTCGTTAAGGCTTGTCGAGCCGTGGCGCTTTGAAAGCTTTTTTCCGTCCGCGCCGTTCACCATCGGAAGGTGGCAGAACTCCGGGTGCTCCCAGCCAAAGGCGCGGTACATTTGCACGTGAAGCGGCGTTGACGGAATCCATTCCTGCGCGCGCATTACGTGGCTTACCTTCATAAAGTGGTCGTCCACGATGTTGGCCAAGTGGTAAGTGGGAAAGCCGTCGCTTTTAAGCAAAACCGGGTCGGGAGAAATGTCCTCGTTTTTCCAAATGATGTCGCCCAAAAGGTGGTCGTGGAATTTTGTCTCGCCTTCAAGCGGAACCTTAAGGCGGATTACGTAAGGCTTTCCCGCGTCAAGGTTGGCCTTGACTTCTTCGGGGGTAAGGTGGCGGCAGTTTCTGTCGTAGCCGGGAGCCATTTTGTTTTCAGTCTGAATTTTACGGATTCGCTCCAAGCGCTCGGCGTCGCAAAAGCAGTAGTAGGCCTCGCCTTTGGCGACCAGCTCTTCGGCGTATTTTTTGTAAAGGTCAAAGCGCTGGCTCTGGACGTAGGGTCCGTATTCGCCGCCCTTGTCTCCGCCTTCGTCCCATTCCAGGCCAAGCCAGCTCATCGTGTCGTAAAGGTTCTTTACGTATTCCTCGCCGTAGCGCGTTCGGTCCGTGTCCTCAAGGCGCAAGATGAATTTTCCGCCCTTTGAGCGGGCGAACAAGTAATTGAAAAGCGCTGTCCTTACGCCGCCGATGTGCTGCATCCCTGTCGGCGACGGCGCGTATCTGACTCTTACTTCTGATTCTGACATATGGTTACCTCAATAAAATCGTTAAAAATTGCGGTAAAGATTCTAGCGCTTTGCGGCCAGAATTTCAAGGGTCGCGAACAATTCCCGCGCCGCGCGCAAGGACTGCAAAACTCGGGCGAATCGCCGGCGACAAAAAATCATTGCAAACGGACGATAAATATAGTATAATAACCGAATAGGCTTAAACAAAAAGTCATTTTTTTATGGACAAAACGCTTATTGTATTTGACTACGACATCGTCTCATTTTTTGTGGCTTTGGCGTTGGCTTTTTATTCCTACACAAAATATTCAGAAAGCAGCCTTGGAAACAGGGCTTTCAAAAGAATGGTTTTCTGCGTGATTTTGGTTTGCCTTTCTGACTTCTTCTCATGCCTTGCCATAAAGCTAAGGGCCGGCTCTTTTTTGGAAACCTTTGTCTATTCAACGATGGTTTTCAACTCCATAGCTTTTTCGCAATCAATATTCGCGTACACCAACGCCTACATTCACACAAAAGACCAAGCCCTCAAGCATAAGAAATTCATGACAAGATTTTTTTTCCCGGCCATCGCCTTGACGCTTTTAGCCAACGCTTTTTTTGGCTTTTTGTTTTACGTCGACGACGACTTTTCGATTCGCTACCAAAAGGCCTTCATAATCGTTCCCCTCGCTTTCGTTTCGTTCTCAGTGGCAAGCGCCGCCCAGCTGGGGCGGAACGCGCAAAAATTCACCAAAACGCAAGTGTCAACGCTTTGCGCCATTTACGAAGCCACAATCGCGTTTCCGTTCATACAAATATACCTCTGCCCTCAATTCAGAATCAGTCCGTTCGCCTTCACTTTCTTGACGACGGCGCTTTTGTTCAGCATAGAAACGCCCGACGACCAAACGCTTTTGACGACGATAAACGAGCTTGAAGTCTTGCAACGAACCCTAAAGGCCAGCGTTGAAAAAAAGACTGTCGCCGCCCGCGAAAAACGCGAAAAGGTAGAGCGCCTCGCCACGCAAATGACGCGCGCCCTTGTGGAGACCATCGACGCGAAAGACCGCTACACAAGCGGACATTCCGCGCGGGTGGCGCGCTATTCCAAAATGCTGGCGCAAAGGAAAGGCCTGCCGCCCGAAAAATGCCAGCAAATTTTCATGATGGGCCTCTTGCACGACATTGGAAAAGTCGGAGTTCCCACAAGCATAATCAACAAGCCGGGGCGGCTCACCGACAAGGAATTCGCGCAAATGAAGGCGCACCCAATAATCGGCTCTTCCATTTTGGAAAAGGTGTCCATATTCCCGGAACTGCGATCAGGCGCGCGCTGGCACCACGAGCGCCCCGACGGACGCGGCTACCCAGACGGCCTTTTTGGCGACCAAATTCCGCTGGAGGCAAAGATAATAGCGGTGGCCGACGCGTACGACGCCATGACGTCAAGCCGCAGCTACCGGCCAATCATGCCGCAAGAGGCTGTCCGAGAGCAAATAGTGAACGGCTTTGACAGCCAGTTTGACAAGGAAATAGCCTCCTACATGGTGGAGCTCATCGACGAGGACCGGGAATACCACCTTCATGAATTTAAAAAGCAAGCGGAGGCCCAAAAATGCTGATGGCCTTTTTGTCAAAGCTTGAATACAACACGCACCTTGAAGCGGCGGCGTTTTTCTTTTTGGCCATGCTCTACATTTACTTGCGCCGAAAGTATTACACGCAAAATTTCGTGAACAAAACTTTCCGCCGCCTTGTTTTTTTCCAGCTCTTGGCGATTCTTCTGGACATAGCGGCGGCGGTCGGGGCTTCGTTCGCGAAATACATTCCCATTTGGCTGAACATCGCGCTGAACACGCTGTACTTCGCGTCAACCGGATTTTTGTTCTACACCCTTCACCTGTTTTTGATTTCATTCGGGCTCAAAAAAAAGCTGGGAACAGCGCTATTGGTCTTTTCAAAGACGGTCTTGATAATGTTCCTGCTTTTACTTTCGCTGAACATTCCTTTTGGATTTTTATTTAA
>ONET01000035.1 GCA_900316905.1 uncultured Treponema sp. | reverse complement strand
CGGCTGGACATTTGTCGTTTGGGGAGCGCTCCACGGCCTTTACCAATGCGCGGGCAGGGCGGCCAAGCCCCTTTTGGAGAAGGCCAAAATTCCCGCCGCAGTAAAAATCCTCGTCACCTTTTGCTTGGTGACCTTCGCGTGGATTTTCTTCAGGACGGAAAGCCTTGGGCAGGCGGCGCTTGTTATAAGGAAAATCGCGGAAGTCCCAAAATGCGCCGCCGACTTTTTTGCGATGAGGGGGGAGGTTGGCGCGACCGAAGCCTTGCGCGCAGTGTTTTCTTTTACTGACGAAGCTTGCGGCGGCTTTAAGGGAATGCTTTGCATTTTGGCTTTTGTGATTATTTTTTGCGCGGCAAGCCTTTGCGTAAAAAAAACGGGCGGCTTGGAGTTTGTCCGCTCAAAGCCGCTTGTCTTTAGATGGATTTTGTACGCGGCGCTCTGCTCAACGCTTTTGCCCGCGCTTGTGTCCAATTCCAACACTGAATTTTTATACTTTGCGTTTTGAGAAAATGTTATGAAAAGATTTTTGACAAAGCTTTTGATTTTGCCTTTTGCGGTTTTTGTGTTGCCCCTTTTTATTTTGGCCGCGCTTTGCCCGCAGTGGACTCACAGTTACAACGCTTCGTTTTTGGATAAAATGGAGCGTCTTGAAAGTCTTCAAAATCCAAAAATCATTCTTGTCGGAAATTCAAACATCGCTTTTGGAATTCAGTCTGATATTATTGAAAAGGAAGTTGGAATGCCGGTCGTCAATTTGGGCTTGCACGGCGGCTTGGGAAACGCCTTCCACGAGCGCATGCCCTTGTTCAACTTGCAAAAAGGAGACGTTGTTGTAATCGCTCATTTGGATTATCATGACGACGACAAAATTCTTGACCCGGAGCTTGCTCTTCTTACGCTTGAAAACTATTTTAAGTATTGGAAAATTTTTCGGGCAAAGGATTTTTTGCGCCTCGCGGGCGTTTTTCCAAAATACGCATACAAGTGCTTGTTCAGGTTTTTGACAAGGGCGGACAAAGAGCCCGCGTCTCCAACTTGCTATGCCCGAAGCGCCTTTAACGAATATGGCGACAATGTTTTTCCCCGCGACATCGAGGCCGGAGAGTCCGCTCCGTCTTTGCGGCATCCAAAAGTTGACGCAAAAAGCCTTAAGCGCATAAATAAGCTTTATGATTTTTGCAAGGCTCGCGGCGCCGATTTGGTCATCGCGGGCGCTCCGATTCTTAGCGGTTTGCCTGGCTTTGACTTGCAGGAATACATCGGCTTTCAAAACAGGGTTGAAAGCTTGGCGTCATGCCCTGTCATTTCTGACTTTACGGATTATGTCTTTGACAAAAAATATTTTTACGCGAGCAACCTTCACCTTACAAACCAAGGCGCCCGTTTGCGTTCCGAACGCTTGGCCGAGGACTTAAAAAAATATTTGGAAAAGCGCTAAAAAAAGGCTTGCCTTTCGGCAAGCCTTAAAGGAGTCTAGCGGAATCGAACCGCTGCATAGAGGTTTTGCAGACCTGTCCCTTACCACTTGGGTAAGACTCCATAATGTTCTGTAACTATACCAAATTGTCCGCGCTTTGTCAAGTGGGCTTTCTAATTGGAACGCGTCTTTTCAATTATCTCCACAATTTGCTTTGTCTCTTCGGGGCTGGCGGTTTGGATTGTGAGTTTTTTTCCGTCGACAAGGACGATTTCCAAATACTGGCCTTCCTTGACTTCCTTGATTTTGCTCCACTCGATGTAGGAACCGCCGGCAATCAGCGCGTTTTTGTAAATGCCTGTGTTGACGGCGCAAGCGTCTTCCTTGCAAACGATGAAAACGGCCAGAGCGCAAATCGCGCAAACCAAAATAAAAAAGTAGGCGCCGTAGTCAACCAAAAAGGCAAAGGCCAAAACGCAAGGGATTGCAAAAAGCGTCGTCATCGTCTTGGACTTGGCGGGCTTTGTAAGCTCGTAAAGGCAGTCGCCGGCCTTTTGCAAAACCTTCGCGCGGCGCGCTTTTTGCGTGAAGAGCATGATTGAATAAAAGGCCGTCGTCGCCGCAAGGCACGCCAACTGAACGATTGTTTTTGTTTCCATTTTTAGTCCTCCTGACATTAATAGATTGCCGGGTCAAGCCCGGCAATGACATAACTTGTCATCCTCGCGCTCCGACGCGGGGATCTTTTTTTCTATCCAAACTTTTAGCGCTTTCTTTGCCGAGTCAAAGGCCAGCGGCAAAGCGTCGATGTCCGCCTGGCTTTGAACCTTGCGCAATTCCACGCCGCTCACTTCCTTTGCGTCGGCGGCCAAGTTTTGAAGAAGGCCGTCCGCTTCTTCTTGCGAAAGGCGCGCCTCAAAGAACAAGTCGCATGTTTTGTAAACAAAGTTTTTGTAAGGGTAAGTGTTTGGAAAGCTAGCCACATACTTTATCCGCGCGCCGTCGATATTGAAACCGATTTCTTCCATGCATTCGCGCTTGGCCGCCGATTCCGCCGATTCGTCGGGGTTGCAAAAGCCGCCGGGCAGGGCCAAAAATCCTTTGCGCGGTTCCTTTGCGCGCGTCTCAAACAAAACGTCTCCGGCCGGCGAGCAAATTATGAGGCCGACTGCGGCGGCAACGTTGCAGTAAAGGTCAAAGCCGCAGTCGGGGCAAGTCCATTTTTTATTTTGAACGAACTGGATTTTTTTTGAGCCGCATTCCGGGCAAAGCGCAAAGTCGTTACTCATCGCCATCTTCCGAATCGGCGTTTGTCCGAACGCGAACGTATCGGCCAAGCAATTTTAATTCCTCGTCCAATTTGCGCTCGTCTCCGTCAACTAAAATTTTGTCGATGCAAGAGCTGACCTTTGTGATTTGCTGCTGCAAGGCTTGCTCGAATTTTCCGGCGCGGACAGAAACGCTGGGCTCGATTTTTTTTGCGTCCGAAAAATATTGGCGAATTAATTTTTCCTGCTTGGGAAATTTTTCTTCCAAGTTCTTGGCCTTTTGGTCAAGCGCGCCAAAGGCGTTGATGATGTTCAGCATAGACTCTTCTGCGGCCTTAAGGCTTTCGGGCGAAGAGCTTTTGGAGGCTTTGATTTTGTTCAAGAATTTTTTAAAAAACGATTCCGCCATCTTTTGCGCCCGCGTTCCGTTCAACTTAAACGTTGAACTTAAAGAACAAAACGTCTCCGTCCTTTACGATGTAGTCTTTTCCTTCTTGGCGGTACTTTCCTGCTTCCTTGATTTTTGCTTCGGTTCCGTATTGGCGAAGGTCGTCAATCGTGTAGGCCTCGGCCTTGATGAAGCCTTTTTCAAAGTCGGTGTGGATTACGCCGGCCGCTTTTGGCGCGGTGTCGCCAGCGTGAATCGTCCATGCGCGGCATTCGTCGGGGCCGCCGGTGAAGAAGGTGGCCAAGCCCATAAGCTTGTAGGTCTGGCGCGCCAAAACGTTGAGTCCAGATTCCTTCAATCCAACCGCGTCCATAAATTCCTTGCGGTCGGCTTCTTCCTTTATGTCGCTAAGTTCCGCCTCGAACTTTCCGCAGATGACTACGACTTGGCTTCCTTCGTCGGCCGCGATTTTCTTCACGACTTCGACGTACTTGTTGGTTCCTTCGGCGATTGAGTCTTCGTCAACGTTGCAAACGTAGAGCGTGGGCTTTAGCGTCAAGAGGTGCATGTCATAGAGGGCCTGCTTTTCGTCGTCGGTAAGGTCGGCCACGCGGGCCGGAGTTCCGTTCTGCAAGAGGGGCTTGATTTTCGCAACGCCGCTTGTCCAGGGCGCGAGCTTTTTTTCTTCCTCTTTTCCGAGGGCGCGGATTGACTTGGTGACTTTTTCTTGGCGCTTGGCGATTGTGTCCAAGTCGGCCAAGGCGAGTTCCATGTTGATTGTGAGAATGTCGCTTTCGGGATCGACGGCCGCTTCAACCTTTGCGTCGTCACGGACGTGCATGATGTCGGGGTCGTCAAAGCAGCGGACTACGTGCGCGATTACGCTTGTCTCGCGGATGTTGGCCAGGAACTGGTTTCCAAGGCCTTCGCCCTGCGACGCTCCCTTTATGAGGCCGGCGATGTCAACGAATTTTACGGTGGCCGGAGTTTTCTTTTTGGGCTGGAAAACGCTGGCGATAAAGTCCAAGCGCTCGTCCGGCAAGTCTACGATTCCGATGTTCGGGTCGATTGTGCAAAAGGGAAAGTTTTCCGCCGCGGCGGGAGCGGCAGTCAGCGCCGAAAAAATAGTGGACTTTCCAACGTTCGGAAGTCCAACGATACCACATTCCAAAGACATAGCAGTTCCTTATAAAAAAATGATGGATTATTATAGATGAAAAGTGGGGTTTGCGCAAGTCGCCGCGTCCTTCGGACGCTGTGGGGGTTAGGGAATCGGTGTTGTCTTTATGTCTTTGTATATCTGCATATTTTTTGCGGAATTATATGCAGATACTTGCTTTTATCTGCATATAAAAGTATAATTTATATGCAGATAAGGAGTATATATGCATAAATTTGATTATTCGTTTTTGAACAACGGAATGCTGCCTTCTGAATTGGTGAACGTGACAGCTTCCATTTCTTCTCTAAAAACGGCTTCTCAATTCAGAAAAGACGACTTTAAAAAAGTTTTCACGGAACTTGAAAAAATCGCGAAAATACAATCGGTAAAATCTTCAAACGAAATTGAAGGAATTGTGACGACCGACGAACGGATCGTTCAAATTGTTCAGCAAAACAGCGCGCCGTTAAATCACAACGAGAGGGAAATTGCCGGCTACAGAGACGCGTTGAATTTAATTCACACGGAACATCAAAACATTCCCTTTAATGAAGCAACTGTTTTGTCACTTCATAAAACCTTGCTTTCCGCGACGGATTACAATTATGGCGGAACTTATAAAAATGAAGACAATGTGATTCTTGAAATTGACGGTCAAGGGGCAAAAAGAATTCGTTTTGCCCCTGTTCCCGCGGTTGAAACCAAAGAGGCGATGGAACAGTTGTTCCTTGCTTTTATGGAAGCGGCTTCAGATTCAAATGTAAACGCGCTTCTTTTGATTCCTTGCGTCATTCTTGATTTTTTGTGCGTCCATCCATTTAGAGACGGAAACGGCAGGATGTCGCGTCTTCTTTCCCTTCTTCTTTTATACAAGAACGGATTTGATGTAGGAAAATACATTTCGTTTGAGGAGCAAATAAATAAAAACAAAGGATGGTACTATCGAGCGTTAAAAGAATCGTCTGAAAATTGGCATGAAAGCGCGAACAATTATTTTCCTTTCATGCAAAATTTTCTTGGCGTTTTGTATGAATGTTATCAAGAACTTGACAAGCGCTTTGCAATCGTCAACTCAAATAAAGTTACAAAAAGCGCCCGCGTTGAGGCTACTGTTTTGAATTCATTGCTGCCTATTTCAAAAGCGGAAATATGCCAGCTTTTGCCGGATGTCAGTCCAACTACAGTTGAAGCGGTTTTGGGAAGAATGGTGAAAGGCGGAGTCATCACAACAGTAGGCAGCGGCCGCGGAACGAAGTATGTGAGGAAGTGATGTTAAAAAAACAATTTTATAATCAAAAAACAGAAATATGCTTGCAATTTACAGAATGCATAAAATTTGATAGGCTTTAATAAAGATGAACGTATTTGATATAATTCCTTCAGATTTTTTTAATTACCTCGCGGGAAAAAGCAATAATCGAGTATACGCTGATTGTCTGGAATTAATTCATAATCAGTATGATAAAGAGATTTCTTATAGACTTGAACGTTCATATTTACGAGGTGTTTTGGCTGCCTTTTTATTGGAGAATCATCTTGATTTAGAGGATGAAGATTCTTTTATGTCAGCTGGAAATGATGAGGCGAATTTAGTTTTGCGAAAGTTTATTTCTGTTTGTTGGCTCGAAGAAGATCAGGATGATTCCACTTTTGAAAAATATATTGTAATGACTGATAATGGAATTGCTCTGGCAGAATTTCTACAGAAACTAAAAAGACCGGCAACTCCAGAGTTTTCCAGTTACATTCTCAATATTTATAACCGTTTTAATTCAAAGGAATATGCAAATAAGCAGGAACTATATAATTTTATCCTAAAGCCGACTTTTTCAGATGCAAAAGCTCTTTCTTCAGATCTTAAAAAACTTTCAACTTCTATAAAAAAGATTATCGAGAAAATGAATCATGAAGGAAGTCTGGAGAGTCTTACAGAAAATATTATTAGTTATTGTGACGGAGATTTTATAAAAGAATATTCAAGACTTGTTCATCAGCAAAATATTCACATTTATAGGAACTTTATTACCCGAAAGCTAGATGAAATGAAGCAACCCGAATATTTTAATCTTCTGTGCACAGAATTATTAGCAGAAGAAAAAGCTCATAAAGTCCTGATTTCAAATATGGAAGCAGAAGAAAGAGTTTATGAAATGATTGATTCCACAAAGAAGTTCCTTCATGACGACTACAACAAAATAATGGATGATATCAAATTGAAGATTAATACCTATATTCACATAGCAATTGCACGTGAAAGAATGCTCAGAAACAAAGGGCTTGATATCCGGGGTGTAGTTGAGCAAACATTACGGATTTTGATTTCTTCAGAGAATAATTTAGAAAATGAAAATCTTGGAACTTTATTTAATATTCAAAAATATGAGTATATAGATCAGTCTTCATTAATGTATCCGCATAAGAGCCAGCAGATTTTACATAATACCGAATCCGAATATTTTGAATTATCACAGGAAGAAATTGAGCGTCAAAAATATATTCTCGAACAGGAATCTCACAATCCATATTCAAAAGACCAGATGAAAAAATACATGGATGACTTGTTTAATCAGAATGAGATTATTGATAACAGTCAATTTAATTATTCAAATAAAGAAGAAATATTAAAATCTTTGGCTGCGGTTAGTTATGCCAAAGAAAACGGATATTTAATAGAAACAGATGGTACCTATATAGAAAGTAAAAACTATATAACCAAGCACTGGAGGGCAAGAAAAAATGACAAATAATGAATCTATTAATGAATACTGGAATTCAGAATTTACCTCTAGTGATAAACAAATCTTCCAGAAATGTGCCAGAATTTTATTAAAGAAAACTTTCATTGTTCGTGACAAAGACGAAGAAAACCGCAAGATGTTTTATTTTGTATCAAAAAACTCTGATTTCTTTTCTAATTATTTTTCTTTCATGGGATTTGAAGTTTTAGTTCAGAAGGATTCCGGTGTAGTAATGCTTTCAAATATTGTCAATGAAAATATATCGGCATCAGTAGCTGTAAATAGATTCCGTTTTAAGAAGATTGAAAGTATTGTTCTATGTTGTTTATGGACTTTACTTTCTGATAGATTGCATCATGGTTCTCTTGATAAAGTTATTAAAATTACTTTGTCAGATCTAAATATAGAACTTGAAAAATACGATTATAAGAAACCTTTTGATAAAGGACCATTGAATGACATATTGAAGCTGTTTTGTAAATTCAACTTAATTGGAACAAGTGGTGAAATTGGTGATGAAGATTTTACCATTATTCTTTATCCTTCGTTACAGTTTGCGTTAAATGAAAGTGAATTTGTTTCTTTTGTAAAAGATGCAGAAAAAAGAATGAAAGGTAACGAAGAAGATATAACAGCGATTGATGAATCAGAAGATTTTGACTCTACAGATTCTGAAATAGATCCTTTTGATTTAGGAATTGATATGGGGGATGAAGAATAATGAAAGATAATAGAAAAACTGCAAAACGACTTCTCCTTGTAAACTGGTCCTGTTTCCAAAACGAAATAATTTCTCTCGGAAGTTCGACTTTATTTACTGGTGTTAACGGAACAGGAAAAACAACAATTCTGGATGCAATGAGTTATCTTATTACTGCCAACACGCAGTTTAATAAAGCGGCTGATGATAATGGAAGAAATGTAACTGCATATATTCATGGTGACAGAAAGACAAATGGATCTGACAGATATCTTCGACCGGGGAATGTTACAAGTTATATTGCAATGGAATTTTATGATCCCCTTATTTCTGATTATCACGTAATTGCTGTTTGTATGGAATCTCGTTCAGAAAGTGACAGAGCTATCAGCCAGTGGATAATCCGTGAAAAATGCAGATTAGAAGATTTTAATTTCAGTTCTGTTGAAAATGGAAAACTTATCGTAACATCAAAAAATAACCTTACATTCAAAAGTATCCCACTGAAAGGGGCTGATTTTTTTGGTCGCGAAAAGGCTATCCCACAGTTAACCCGTCAGTTAGGAATACGAACTACAGATTACAGAAAGTATAAAGAAAAGCTGCTTAAGATGATGGCTTTTGATCCTGAACGAAATGTAGATAAATTTTTGCAGACTTCAGTTTTTGCAGAAGCAGAAGTAAAATCCTTGGATCGTCTAAGGGAACAGAGAAAACTATATGAACAGGCAAAACAAATGTTCGAGCAGATTCAGAAAAGAAAGAATCTTCTTGAAGAAATCGAAGAAAAGACCCGTGACTATGAAAAAATCCTCCGCAACTACAATGTCCGAGAGCTGATGTTCCGCTATCAGTATATAAACCAATATAAGGATGAAATTTTAAAGCTTGAAATAAAGCAGCAGAATAATCAGATACAGTTAAAGGACTTGGAAGAAAAGAAAAAAGATGCGGAAGAAAAACTTTCACAAATGCGGAAAAGGCTTTCAGAAGTAGAAAACAAAAATCATTCGATTACAGATAGTCTTGATAAGATGGAAAAAGACCGGGAAGAAATCAAAAAGAAAATTGCCGACTTAGAAAGCGAACTTGCCAGATTAAAGAATCTCCAGATTTCATTGAAAATGATTCTTCCTCAAATCTCCACTTACTTTGATATTCCTGATGAAAATAAAAGTCTTCTTCTTAATCTGAGTGAGTCAGATTTTGAGCTTGAAAGAAAACGTTCAACTTTCATTGACTTTTCAAACAGGATAAAAGCCCAACGAGATTTGCTTATTGGTGAAAATGCCATTGCTGATAATAAAACGAAAGAACTATCAAATCAAATTACAGGTATTCAAATACGAATTAAGAACCTTGAAGCAAATATTCGTCAGTTTCCAGCGGAAGCAGAGGAAGCAAAACGAATTATTCAAAACGAATTTAACAAACGTGGTATAAAATGCCAGGTTCGCCTTTTTGCAGAACTCGTAGAATCATTAAATGACGAAAATTGGCGTAAAGCAATAGAATCATTTTTGTGGAATAAACGTTTTAATATTATTGTTGATGAAGAATATTGTCATGAAGCTTTAAAAATCTTAAATGAAAAAAATATTTACAAAACAAGCGTTGTTCTTACAGATAAGATTCCAGAAACAGAAATTGAAGAACAATCCGCAGCTTCTGTATTAAACATTACAAATAAAGGTGCAAGACGATATGCAAATTATCTCTTAAATGGTATTCACCTTTGTGGAAATATAGACGAACTTCATGAACATCCTAAAGGTGGCATTACAAAAGATGGAATGCTTTGTAAAAGTTATGCGGCCAGTAAAATGCAGATTCAGAAGACTCAGGTTTGTTTAGGAAATAATGTAGTAAAATTTCAGTTGGAACAGGCTAAAAAAGAGCTTGAGGGACTTATTCTAGAGAAATCTGGATATGAAAAAGAAATAAAAAACAGGAATCAATTAGTTACATTGATTGATAATGTAGAATGGAAAGCTGAACGCTATAATTTTAATAGTTCAATCGAGCTCTCTGATGAAAATAGAAATTTAGGGAAACTTTCTGCACAAATTGAAGAATTAAAAAACAGTCCAGAAATGCTTGCCGCCGCAATGGAATATGAACTTGCTAAATCAAATTATGATGAAGCCTACAAGCAGGATACTGATTTGGCTACTAGACATGGATCTGTTAGAAAGGATATTGAAAATACAAACAATATAATATCGGAGCGAATTGAACAATCTCAGAAATATGAGTCAGAGTACAATGAGCTTTCATCTAAATACAACGAACTCATTAATGAAATGAAAGAAGAATATGAACGTGCCAGTAAACAGCGAAATACATTCATTATTATTGGTGAAAAACATCGAAAACAGTTGTCTGTTGATGTGGAAAACGCAAAAAAAAGAATGGAAGACAAACAACGAGAATATAACATCCTTTCTGAAATAGAAGCTTCAAACTATGGTGTCGAATTTATTCCTTTCTACCGTGACCTTTATCGTGATGTAGCAAACGTCAAAATTGATGAAGCAAAAAATAAAGTCGAAAAGCAGTCAGAAAAGCTTCGTGATGTTTTCTTACATGATTTTGTTGCAGAACTGGATGAAAAAATACGTTCGGCAAAAGAAGAAATAGCTGTTATTAATTCTGAATTGAAACGTATTCCATTTGGACGTGATATATATCAGTTCAAAATGGAAGAAAAATCAGACCGCGAAGTTTTCTTTACTATCTGTAAAAACCTAAAGCTATATTCAGAAAGTCCAGATTTGTTTACCGAGCGTACAGTAAGTGATGAAAAACTTGCTGATGATGTACAGTCTTTCTTAAACAAGATTCTTGATACAGAACAGGAAGAAGATTATTCAGATTATCGTAACTATTTTACATATGATATGACAATCAGAAGCCATATAGGTGATGAAGAATCTGAAATGGATTTATCTAAGAAACAAGGTTCTGCTAGTGGTGGTGAGAAACAAACTCCATACTTTATTGTTCTTGCTGCAAGTCTTATGCAATTCTATCCTAAAGACATCTGCTGTGCTCGTATAGCATTTATAGACGAAGCTTTCTCTGCATTATCAAAGGAACGAATTGAGCAAATGGTTAAATTTCTGGAAGATAATAATTTCCAGGTTTTCTATGCTGCTCCTCCAGAAAAAATAAACAGTATTGGACAGCATATAGATAATACAGTTTCTCTCTATACTCAGGGAAAATATACAAAACCTGTTGAAGGCTCTTGGTATTCACGATGATTTATTCAAATATTCAAAAACAAATATTGCAGAAACTTCTCACAAAATATGAATCTAGTAAAACATATAAAGGTGAAAATTCTGTTTCACAAACTTTCTCAATAAAGCCCTCAGATATTTTCAAAGAATATGAAGAGGATTCGACTGATATAAATTCAATTGAAGACTTTGAAAAACAGTGTAAATTACTTGAATCAGAAAAATTAATTCAGATTGATTGGAAATACGAACGAATAGTCAAAATTATTTCTGTTTCAACAAAAGATAATTGGAATAAGATTCGAACAATTTTAGGTGTAAAGGATAAGAAACAACGTCGGAAAGAAGAAATAGATTTCTATTCTTTATTTTATAATAATCCAGATTTTGAACCAATCGTAAGGAATTTTTGTAAAAAACAAATTGAGCGGCTAGAAAATGATAAAGAAGCTGAATACCTTCAGGAAGATTCAAAGAATATTATTTCTTGCTTGAATTATATTTTAAAGAACAAGAATGAAATTCTGGAGCGAGAATTATCGATTTCTGTATTAGCAAATTCCAAAACATGGGAAGAAAAATATAAACGGAAGGTTCTTAAAGTTTTACACCAAAGTAGTTATTTCGATTCTTTAATAGAAAATTGTGCTGATGAAAAAGAGATTAACAAAGTTATCCTTGAAGAGTGTAATGTGTATTCAAACCCCTCTTATGTATATTTCAAAGGAAATGGAAAAATAACTTTTGAAAATGCTAATAGCATAACTGTTTATCCTGATATCCCACTAGCATTATCATCTTCAGCTGTAAGAAAAATACAATTTTTCGAAATGTCTGATTCCAAAATTATGACTGTTGAGAATCTGACTTCATTTAATAGGATAAAGGATTCAGAAACTTTCTTCATTTTCTTGTCAGGCTATCATAATAGTGCAAAACAGAATTTCCTCCAAAAAATATTCCAGCAAAATTCCAGTAAAGACTACTATCACTTTGGTGATATTGACCCAGATGGATTTTATATTCTAGATAATCTTCGGACCAAAACTAATATAGATTTCAAACCATATAAAATGGGAATTGAAGACCTTGAAAAGTATGCTGCCTTTTCGAAACCCCTTGAATGCAATGATATAACTAAAGCAAAATCACTAATTGGAAAAGGGAAGCATATAGAAATAATGAATTATATGCTTAAAAATAATATAAAGTTGGAGCAAGAAATTATTAGTTGGAAGGGGTAGTCTCTTCTTCACTATGTCTCCCTACCTCATAGCATCCGCTCCAGCGGCTTGCCGACTAGGGAAATCGCTGGGCCGAGCAAAAAAGACATGGCGATTGAGCCGACGATTGAGCCGCGGATTCCGCCGCAAATGCTTCCCGCGATGACGCCGGCCAAAACAGCGGACAAGTCAAAAAGTATTCTTACGACAAAAAAGGGAATCTTTGGAATCCAGCCGCTAATGATTGCCGGCGTCGCGTCGTAGGGGGCCACGCCCATGCGCGCGTTCATGTAAATCGCGGCTACGGCCACAAAGAGCAAAAGGCAGACTGAAAATGTCGCGAGGCGCGTCGCGAACGTTCCCTCTTGAATGAATTGCGCGAAGCCTATGTTCCGCCAAAGCCAGCGGCAAAAATCGACGACGTAGCCAATCAAGAACATGTTGGCCAAAGTTCCAAAGCCTATCATTTGCGCTCCAAAGGCGAATGTGAAAACGAGCATGATTCCGTAGACAAGGACTTGCGTGTTTCCCAAGCCCCAGCCCAGAGCGGCGGCGATGTTCAAATTCATAAAGCTCGCCGGATCGGTTCCCCAGCCGATTTCCACCAGGACAGAAACAAAGACGCCCATCAAAATCACGGCGGGCAGCATAAAGGCAAGCCGCTTTGCAAAGTTTGGAACGATGAATTGATTGAAGGAAAATTTCATGCTTTAATTTTAATGGGCTTTCGCCGCTTTTTCAATACCGGACGTACTGACAAAAACTAAAATCTTTTGTATAATTTTTGGAAAAAGACGCGAGGCCCTACGGCAGGCCGCAATAAGGAGCAAAAAGTGAAATACGGTTATTTTGACGATGAAAAAAGAGAGTATGTGATTACAAATCCCGCGACTCCTCGACCTTGGGTAAACTATTTGGGCTCGCCGCTTTACGGCGCGCTTATTTCAAACAACGCTGGCGGTTACAGTTTTGCAAAGTCGGGCGCCAATGGAAGAATCTTGCGCTATGTGTTCAACAACTTTGACCAGCCCGGAAGGTACATTTACATCAGGGACAACGACACAAAAGATTATTGGTCCGCGTCGTGGCAGCCTGTCGGAAAAGACCTCAATGAATACAAAAGCGAATGCCGCCACGGAACGGCCTACACAAAGATTATGGCCGATTATTCGGGAATCCATTCGCAAGCGCTTTACTACGTTCCGCTTGAATGCGAGCATGAAGTTTGGAATTTAAAGCTTACGAACAATTCAGGAAAAAAGAGAAGCCTCACTGTGACAGGCTTTGCCGAGTTCACCAACAACAGCAATTACGAAATGGACCAAGTGAACCTGCAGTATTCGCTTTACATCGGACGAACGAAATTTGTTGACAACAGAGTCGTACACACCGTTCACGGAAACCTTGAAGGACTTCCGCAAGAAGTTGACCACAAGACCGCGACAGAAAGAGCCTTCGCCCTTGTCGGCTCAAAAGTTTCTTCTTGGTGCGGCGACAAGGAAGGCTTCCTTGGCCTTTACCACAGCTACAAGGATCCGGTCGGCGTTTTGTCCGGCAACCTTGGAAACATCACTAGCTACAACGAAAACTCTTGCGGCGCCTTGTCAACTGTTATCGAGCTTGCTGACGGAGAGACAAAGGAAATCGCCTTTATCCTTACGATGCAGCAGAACGACGCGGTCCAAAAAATTCTTTCGGGCTACGCCGACTTGTCTTCGACTTGCGCCAAGGAATACGAGGCGCTCGTCAAGCAGTGGCATAGCCGCTTTGAGCATTTCCAGGTCAAGACTCCCAACGAGCATTTCAACACGATGATCAACACATGGAACGCGTACAACTGCTTCATGACTTTCACTTGGTCGCGCGCGGCTTCTTACATTTACTGCGGCTTGAGGAACGGATACGGATACCGCGACACTGTTCAAGACATTCAGGGCGTCATTCACCTTGAGCCGGAGATGGCCGCCGAAAAAATTCGCTTTATGCTTTCGGCGCAGGTTGACAACGGCGGAGGACTTCCGCTCGTCAAGTTCACCCACAACGCTGGCCATGAGGACACTCCCGACGACGAGTCTTACGTCCGCGAGACTGGCCACCCGGCCTACAGGGCCGACGACGCGCTCTGGCTTTTCCCGACTGTCTACAAGTACATCGCGGAATCCGGAAACGCCGCCTTCCTTGACGAGGTCATTCCCTTTGCCAACAAGGATGAGGGAACTGTTTACGAGCACTTGAAGCGGGCCGTCGATTTTTCCATGAAGCATCTTGGCCCCCACGGAATTCCCGCGGGCCTCTACGCCGACTGGAACGACTGCTTGCGCCTTGGCGCCAACGGCGAATCTTCTTTTGTCGCGCTCCAGTATTACTACGCGATGACGATTTTGCGCGAGTTCGCCCAAAACAAAAAGGACGCGGAATATGTCGCCTTCCTTGACAAGGCCCAAAAGGAACTTGGCGAAAAAATCCAAAAGCTTTGCTGGAACGAAGACCGCTTTATCCGCGGCTTTACCGAGCGCGGAGAAGTCATCGGAAGCCGAAATGACCCCGAAGCCAACATGTGGCTTAACCCGCAAAGCTGGGCCGTTATTTCAGGCCTCGCTTCCGCCGAGCAGGCTGACGCCGCGCTTGAAAACGTGAACAAAAGACTTAACACGGACTTTGGCCTTGTCTTGATGGACCCGCCATACCAAAAGCACGCCTTTGAAGGAGCTCTCGCCGTAATCTACAACCAAGGCGCCAAGGAAAACGCCGGAATTTTCTCCCAGTCCCAGGGCTGGATCATTCTTGCCGAAGCGCTTCGCGGGCACGGAGACAGGGCGTTCCAGTACTTTATGGAAAACGCTCCTTCCGCCCAAAACGACAAGGCAGAAATCAGAAAGCTTGAGCCTTACTGCTACGGCCAGTTCACCGAAGGAAAGGCAAGCCCCCATTTTGGCCGCTCGCACGTTCACTGGCTGACGGGAACCGCGTCAACCGTTATGGTCGGCTGCGT
This sequence comes from uncultured Treponema sp., assembly GCA_900316905.1. Lineage (GTDB taxonomy): Bacteria > Spirochaetota > Spirochaetia > Treponematales > Treponemataceae > Treponema_D. The sequence continues at coordinate 11,625 of ONET01000035.1, read as the reverse complement.
CGAAGGAATCCTTGGCATGAGGCCGAATCTTGACGGCCTTAAGCTTTCGCCTTCGATTCCTTCTTCGTGGGACGGCTTTACCGCGCAAAAAGACTTTAGGGGCTGCAAGCTTAGCATCACGGTAAAGAATCCCGACCACGTTCAGTCTGGTTGCAAGGAGCTTATTGTGAACGGAAAGAAGATGGAAGGAAACTTCATTCCCGCGTCGGCCCTTACGGCAAGCACGGAAATCGTTCTTGTGATGTAAAATTGCCTGGCGGGGGCTTTGGCCCCCGTGCCGGGCTCCGTTCCCACCGCTTGAACCGCGCGGCAAAATTCGCTAAAATACTCTTCTATGGAAAACAAAAAAACAGTTGACGGCGACACGCTTGAAAAGTTGCTTTATCTTTCGCGCCTTTCGCCGGAAAGCACGGACTTGGCCACGCTCAAAAAGCAAGTAGACGACATTGTAGGATACTTTGACATTCTTTCTAAATACGACGACAGCGAAAATCCCTATGACGCTTATCCTTCCACCCAGGCCGAGGCCTTGCGCGAGGACAGCGTTGTGGCCGGGCTGGACATTCCCGACGTAAAAAAAGTTACCGAAAACTTTATGGACGGCTACTTCCAGGTTCCCAAAGTTTTGGGAGAGGGCGCGTAAAAAAAAACAACTGTCATTGTCGGGCTTGACCCGACAATCTTTGAAAACAGATTGCCCGATCAAGTCGGGCAATGACACTGCGATAGAGGAAAATATGAACAGCATCAATCAGGCCAGAGAGGCGCTCAAAAACGGAAGCGCGACTTCGGAGTCGCTTGTAAAAAAATCCTTGGACACTTTTGAGGCGGACAAAAAGTCTTCCTTGCCCTTGAACGCTTTTTTGGAAATGTACGACGACGTTCTTTCTTTGGCGCAAGAAGCCGACAAAGAAATCGCCGCCGCCCGTTCAGCGGGAACGCTTGACGCGCTCTTTGAGAAAAAGCCCCTTTTGGGAATTCCTTTCGCAGTCAAGGACAACATTTCTGTAAAAGGAAAGCGCCTTACTTGCGCCTCGAAAATTTTAAGCGGCTATGTCGCCCCTTACGACGCGACAGTCACCGCTCGCCTTAAGGCCGCCGGCGCGATTCCGCTTGGCCGCTGCAACCAGGACGAATTCGCGATGGGCTCGTCAACCGAATATTCTTCTTACGGCCCCACTCGCAATCCAATAAACCGCCAGTACGTTTCGGGCGGGTCTTCGGGCGGCTCGACTGCCGCCGTCGCGGCCAACCAAGCGCTCTTTGGCTTGGGAACAGAAACCGGTGGCTCTGTCCGTTTGCCGGCTTCTTACTGCGGCGTTTACGGCCTTAAGCCCACTTACGGAGTTCTTAGCCGCTGGGGCGTCGTCGCTTACGGAAGTTCCCTTGACCAAGTAGGAATCATCGCCCACACGCCAAGCGACATCGCGCAAGTTTTGGACACATTGGCAGGCGTTGACTTTTACGACGACACTTCTGCCGACCTTCCGCAAAAGGAAGAGTTGAAAAACCTCAAGGCTTTTACTGCCGAAGAATTTTCAAAGCTTAAGATCGCGATTCCAAAACAATTTTTGGAAAGCAAGGGCCTTTTGCCCGACGTTGGAACTGTATTTGACCAGACACGAAAATGGTTTGAAGAGAAGGGCGCGAAGATTGACATTGTTGACCTTCCGATTTTGGACGCGTCAATCGCAAGCTATTACGTCATCGCTTTGTCGGAAGCGGCGTCCAACCTTAGCCGCTTTGACGGAATCCGCTACGGAGCGCGCGTCGACAAAGGAAACGGCTACGACGAGCTTTACGTTGACACCCGCAGCGCGGGCTTTGGCCCTGAAGTCAAGCGCCGCATCGTAATCGGAAACTATGTTTTGTCGGAACAATTTTCCGGCGACACTTACAAAAAGGGAATGACCGTTCGCGCCAGAATCCAGCGCGAGATGGCGGAACTCTTCAAGAGCTACGATTTGGTTCTTTGCCCGACCTGTCCGACGCCCGCCTTTAAGCTGGGCCAAAAAGTCGACGATCCGTTGGAGATGTACCTAAGCGACTTGTTCACGACATTCGTAAACTTGGCGCGCATTCCGTCGCTAAGCGTTCCAGCCGGCCACACAGCGGGAACGGGCGTCGAAGCCGGAATCACCAAAGGCTTTGACGGAGAATTCGCGGCGGCCGCCAAGCGCGGAGACAGCGACTCAATGCCGGTCGGCATCCAGTTCGCCGGCCCCATGTTCAGCGAAGCCAAGATTTTGCGCGTCGCCGCCGCATGGGAAGCCGAGCATCCCGGTTGCGGCTGCCCAATTGGGGAGTAAGCGTTTTTGTCACCCCGAATTTGTTTCGGGGGCTAGCGCGGGGAATGAGAAGGCCGCCCGGTTGTGGGCGGCCTTTGTTTTTATGAGGGTGTAGGGCGGCGGCTTTATGCAGTCGCTTCGGCGCTCACAATTTCTTTTACTTGCTCTTCCGTCATGCCGAGCGACTTTGCGATTATTTCAACGGAGACGCCGTTGGCGTAAAGGTTTTTGGCGTTCTCAATGGCGGTCTGCTTTGAGCCTTCCTCGCGGCCCCTGTCATATTCGTAAACTTTTTCGCGTTCCCATTCCATATATTGTTTTCTCCATTGCGTGTTGCGTTTTGCGTCGGCGACAAGCCTTGTGATTTTTTCCGTAAAGTCGTTTGAGCTTGAATTGCTGGTCAACAAGCGCAAGAAAGCCTTTTGCTTTTCATCCAATAGTTTATCACAATTATTGGAAATAAAAAAGAGTTTTTGCGCCCTGTCTCCCAATTTTGTTTTCTTGTCTTCAAGACACAAATGTTCAAAAGTGTATTTTGCCAGCCCCTGTTTGAATATGTCGTCAATGCAAATGAAAATAATGAACGAGGTTTTTAAGTCCTTGTATTTTTGTCCAGATTTTAAGAGGTCAACGTCTATAACGCCCTGGTAGTAGCGCGCGCGTTCCGCCAGCTCCCCTGTGTTTGTCGTTTGAAGCTCAATGTTGTAAACCTTTTGACCGTCACCGTCTTTTACATAAACGTCCATTCTGATTCCCTTGCTGCCAAAGTCAATGCCGATTTCCTCCTCTTGCGACATTTGGACGCTTTCTATTTTAAATTGCAAAAGAATCTCCAACAGCTCTTTGCAAACGGCTGGATTGTTGCGCATGACTTTGTAGAAGATGAAGTTGTTTGCAATCGTGGCGTTTTCCCACTTTTCTTCGAGCGTTTGCTCTTTTTGAATTTCGCTCACGGCGAGCCTCCTTATAGTTTTTCTTAACTATAAGGTAGGAATTTTTATTCATTTTTTAGCGTTTTTTTGGAAAAATCGTGAAGAATTTTTAGGGAAAAGTTGGAGGAGCGCTTGTTGTTTGTATGGAATGCCGCGCGTTTTGTCGGTCCTACTATTCCCCTGCCAATCTCGCCATTGCCTTGATTCGTTTCTTCCAGTCAGAGACTAGGCTTGCCGGTTCCAAGGGCTCAGCGTCCGGGCCCCAGCCTAAGACCCAGCGCAAAATCGGAAGGTACTGGTTGTCGTCAAAGCTGATTATGGTGCCGTCCTTTGTTTTTTGGATGCTGGGGTTTTTGCCCCACACGCGCTCGACGGCAAAGCTTTCGGCGTAGGAGCCCTTTGCGAGCAGGATTTTGTAACGGGTCATTTTTTCGCCGCCCACGTCAACAAAGCAGCCAAATGTTCCGGGCGTTACGTTGTGAAAGTCGTAGTTTTTAGGAAGGACAAAGCGGTCGGCGTTCTTCTTTATTTCCACCGACTTTATGCGCGAAAGATTGAACAAGCGCGTCTCTTTTTTTACGCAGTCGTAGCCCCACAAGTCCCAAATGCCGTCATCAAAAATCAACTGATATGGCCGCACGCCTCGGCTTACCTGCTGCGATTTTCCCGAAGAGACGTATTTGATTCCGATGTGGTAGTTGCCTTCCATCGCCTTGTAAATTTCCGACCAAATTGAATCGCGAACGTCGCTTGCCGGAGCGCCCAAAAAAATCACTCGGTTTGCGGCGGCCGAACGTTCTTCGCGGATTTCTTTTCCGTACTGGTCCATCAGGGGAACTTCGTTCGTTATTTCGCCGCACAAACGTTCCGCCTCCTCGTACACAGGGCTGTCCTTGATTGTCTCAAGCAGGCTTTTTACCATGCGGATTGTCTTCGCGGTGGCTTCGCGCGAAAGGAAGGCAGGTTGTGTCAATGTTTTTCCGGAGCTGTAGTAGTATCGGTTTTCGTAGTCTTTTGCCAGCGGAAGGCCAAGGTCGTTGCGCATGACGCCCAAAACTCGGTAAAGCGAGGCTTGGCTGCAGCCAAAATTCGTCTCAAGCGCGCTGTTGCCTTTTTTTTCTTTTAGAAACGCAATGAGTTCCTTTGCTGTGCCACGTTTTCCTGACGCGAAAAATTGGTCCAAGAGCTTAAAACGCATGAATTCGCTAGTTCCATCTGACATAAAAAATCCTCCCAAAAAAATAAAAAAAGTTTCAAGAAAAGCCGGCAATTCTCATAATATGAGAACACGATGCTTTATTATAGCGCAAGATTCAACTTTTAGGGGGAATATTTTATGAAAAATGAAAAGAACGTTTTGCAGGACATCGAGCTTGTGCGAAACGCCGCCCAAAGCAACCAGCTTTCGCTTGTAAAGACGCCGCAAGTTGAGGCCGCCTTGTCGCGCCTCAATTCCTATTTTTCAACGACTGAAACGCAGACAATAATCCTGTGCGCGGCTATTTGCTTTTGTTTTGAAGAAAACGAAAGCGTCATCGAATACAAAAATCTCGCGACTTTTTTTGACGTTTCCACTATGAAGCTGCTTTTGCATTCGGCGGATTTTGAAAGGCTTAAGGAGCTGGGGCTTCTTGCAAAGCCGCAGGAAGGTTTTAGACCGCCGCGCTTAAGGCGCTTCCAGGGCGAAAGTCAAATGGCCTTTAGCATCGACAAAGAAACGATGCAATGCGTCTTGCAAAACAAGGCGTTGGACTTGAATAAAAAAGCGCCGGAAATGGACGCGGTGGCGTTTTGTTCCGAAGTTGCCCGCATGGTCGAAATGAGGGAGCGATGCGAGCGTTCCACAGACGAACTTTGCGACGACATTTTGGAATTGGAAGAAAAGCAAAAGAACCTTAAATTTGTAAAGGACGCGAAGCTTTTGCTTGGCCAAGTTTGCGACCGCGCTTTTTATTACTACGCTTGCAAGGACTTTTTGCAGCGCGGCCATTCTTCACTGGAAGACACGCTGACCGACATTTTTGACAGCGCGCAAAGCCTTAGAACCGCAAAGAGCATGATGGACGGAGAGCATCCTTTGATTTCCGCAAAGCTTTTGGAATTTGAGCGCAAGGGAAGCCTTAGCGACGCCACCGTGACTTTGGGAGAAAAAGGCCGAGAGCTTTTTTTGGCGGAAAACGCCGCCCTTTTTGAAAAAGTCCAGTGCGACGAAAATTTTATTAACCCGGACGACATCGTTGAAAAGCGCCTGGTCTTTGCCGATGCTTTTGCCGGCCAGCTTGACGAATTGCGGGACTGTCTTGCCCAGGAAAATTTTGAAAAAATCCAGGCGCGCTTGGAGCAAAAAAAAATGGGTGGAGGCATGGCGATTTTGTTCTACGGTACCAGCGGAACTGGAAAAACCGAAAGCGCCTTGCAGCTTGCAAAAGCGACAGGACGAGGAATTTATTGCGTGGACATCGCTTCCACCAAATCCGCTTGGTTTGGCGACAGCGAAAAGGCCGTGCGAAAAATATTTTCCAAATACAGGGCGGTTTGCCAAAGCGCCCAAAAGGCCCAAAAGCCCATTCCGATTTTGCTCTTCAACGAAGCCGACGCGGTTTTTGGCGCGCGGACAACGTTCAACAGCTCGATGAGCAAAACTGAGAACGCCATGCAAAACATTCTCTTGGAGGAATTGGAAAAGATTCAGGGAATTTTGATCGCCACGACAAACTTGCCGCAAAACATCGACAGCGCTTTTGGCCGCCGCTTTTTGTTCAAGCTAAAGTTTGAAATGCCCGACCAAAGCGTCCGCGCCGCGATATGGAAGGACAAGCTGGACTGGCTTTGCGATGATGACGCGCTTGGCCTTGCAAAAAATTATTCTTTTAGCGGCGGCCTGATAGAAAACGTTGCCCGCAAGGCCGAGATTTACCAAAGCCTGCGCGGCGCCATTCCTTCCGCGGAAGTCTTGAACGAGTATTGCGGCCAGGAAAGCGAACCGATTTTTTGCGAACGGGCATTATTCTCATAATATGAGAACGCGATTTGATATTATATAAGGCGTAAGACAGGAGGATTGTATGACAACAGCATCTAGATACAGGAAGATTAGAAGTAGGCGAGCGACAAGACTTGGCGCATATTCAGCGTCTATCACTTACACAGACACGGAACCTTACGCACTCTGTCATTATGTCCGCGTTTTGACGCAGGACAAGTCCAACCATACTATAATGAATGAGAATGACGAGGCGATTAAATGCTTTTTGGAATCTACAATTCAATTAAAAAAGGAAGACCGTCTTCGTGCTGTGTTGCAAAAAGAAATTCGCAGTTTGGAAAAACAAAAACGCCTCACGCCCTTCCAAAAAGAGATATCTGACGAAACAATTTTTGACGACTTTGACATTCCGTATAAGTATGAAGAAGACAAAAGAGTGGAGCGATACGCGCGGTACTATGATTCCATACCTGGCGACATAACCGTGGACATTTATCGCGTTCTTTATGCAAATGAAAAGCCGATTTTTTCATTGCTTGTGAATACGGTAATTTTTAAGAACACCCAAAGTTATACTTTGTCAGACTCATACATTTACACTAAGTCTCAGCTTGACGCTATTTGCGACATAACAAAGACGAAATTTTTGGTGGACAAAAAAATTCTTACAAAAGAAGAGGCTCTTTACATACTTATGCGCTGCCGCCTTGACTCGATAAATGATTTGCGTTCTTTGTATCGTTCCATGACCAGCGCTTCAAGGGACATAACGGCCAAAACAGCGCAAATGGTCAATATGAACGAGCGCGAACTTTCGCGACTTCTTAGGAGCGACAAAAACCTTAAGACTTACGATTTTATTTTGACAGACGGAGATTACAATTCTGCCTTAAACGAATGCATAGAAAATCAAAGCATCGAGCCGTACTTTAGCGATGTGCTCAAGCCCTTTGATTGCGGCAATGCTTACGATTTGGACTCATTCTCTGTCAGTCAAGACTCAACGGAACTTTGCCTTGACCTTTTGAACGGAAAGAATCCAAAGAGCCTTTGCCGCCAGATTGGAAAACAAATTTTCATTTTCAAAAATGAAGCTGAGGGCGACAATAAGCGCGTTGACGTTTTGGGAAAGTTGGCATGTCTCTTAACGATGGAGCAAAAGGATTCAATCTTTATCGTTGACGAGGCGGACTCGCTTTTAAGGACGATGGACGCTTCTTTTTTTGGGCTTGTTCCTTCAAAGAACAAGGGCGCCGTCAATAAGATGCTTGAAAACAGCAAGGCGAAGGCGATTTACATAATAAATCACCAAAAGCTTATTGACGAATCTACCCGCCGCCGCTTTACTTTTAGCGTCAAGTTTGAATCGATGAGCGTGTCAATGTTGCGTTCTATCGCCAGGTCAAAGCTTGAGCCATTAAAGCTGGCGGACAAGACAAAGGACGACTTGTTGGACATGCTTGACAAGCGCCGCCTTACCGGAGCGAGCGTTGAAAACCTTGTAAAGGCTATAGAAGGAATGGCGGGAAAATCTGACGCGGAAATTCTAAAGAAAGCCGGCATTGTCGTAAAAGAAAATTCCCTTTTGCTCGACGGAAAACAAAAAATGCGCCAAAAAGTAACGGCGCAATATGACCCGGCCGTTTTGAACGCCAGCATGGATCCGCAAAAAATTGTCGGCATGGTCCAAAATGCGGCCAAATTTGCGGAAAAGCACAAGGACACAGAGAACGGCGTTCGCATGCTTTTTTACGGCTTGAGCGGCACCGGCAAGACAGAGCTTGCCCGCTATATTTCCGAAACATTGGGAAAGCCGTTGCTCTTAAAACGCGCCAGCGACATTCTTGGTTGCTATGTCGGTGAGAACGAGGAGAACATTCGCGCGGCCTTTGAGGAGGCGGAACGGACGGATTCTATTTTGTTGTTCGACGAGGCGGACACGTTCTTTTCTGACAGGAATAAGGCAGTCAGAAATTGGGAGCGCTCTATGGTCAACGAGTTCCTTACGCAGATGGAAGAGTTTAGCGGCATCTTGATTTGCACCACTAACTTGCGGAAAATCATGGATCCGGCCATGCAAAGGCGCTTCCACATTCTTGTGGAGTTCAAGCCGATGAAGTTTGACGGCATTAAGAAGATGACCGACAAGTATTTTCCTGACTTTCATCTTTCAAGAAAGGAAATCGAAGAATTGGAAGACATGGAGAGCGTAACCCCCGGAGACTTTGGCGCGCTTGCCAGCCGCATTCGTTTTATGAATCCCGACGATATTGACAGCGCCTACATCTTGGAGGAACTCAAAAAGATGCAGGCAGAAAAGAAGCAACATTGGGAGGAAGAAGAAAGCGGCGTCAAGCGCAAAATTGGCTTTGGCGCGTAAAAATGGTTGGGGCGTGTATCTGTGCCGATATTAAGAGCGCTTTTTGCTCGCGCAAGCGCTCGATCGGCGCTACATACACGCCGTCTTCCCTGTGATAAACGTACTTTTCTATTCCAGTCAAGATGGCTTTAGGTTAGCGGGCCTTCTTCTATATTTTTTCATGTCTCCATACTTACTATATTTCATTCGGTAAATTTACAATTTTCCACTCAGCAATATAGCGTGTTTTTGTGTTTTAAAAGCAATCTATAGCATCGCATGTTTTGTTGGCTAAAACACGGCGTGTTTTGGTCAAATTCTCGGCGTGAATTTATAAAAACTCGGCGTATTTTTTATAATTTTCGGTGTATTTTAACTTGTTTTTACAAAATTTTACATATTTAGCTTGACATATTAGGTAAAGTATAGTAATATTAGGTTAAATTTAGAAATGCGGAGGTTCCAAGATGGACAAAGGCGTTATCGACAAAATCGGGTTGGCTCTTAAACAAAAAAATATGACCCAACGTGACTTGGCCGAGAAACTTGAAGTCACCGAAGTGACGGTCAGCCGCTGGCTTACAGGCGATCGCGACCCGTCCATTGAAACATTGAATAGAATTGCCGAGGCTCTTGGAACAACAACTTCGGCTTTCTTTATAAAAGATAACTGGAAGGACAAGCCAAAGCCTGCGGAAGAGAAAGAAAGCTCCGTAAACTGGGGCTCGATTCTTGCTGGAACTGCTCTCACCGCCACCGCCGTAATCGGAATAGTGGCCCTTGCAAAAGCGATGGGCAAACTTAACGACAAGGACAAGGAGCAGATTGAGAGCATCCTAAATAGAGAATGATGCGGAAAAATCCGCAAGGAGGAAAGCGAATTGAGCGTTAAAAAAAGACCTTTCAACTGATTGCAGTCAGCCAAAAGGTCTCTAAACAGCCGTGGAAAACCACAGATGCGTTAGCAAAAATCATCATAGTTGGTTTTCCAAAAATTTTCAAGCCCTTGGAGCGCTTCGTTGAAGATAATCCAAGGCATCCTTTGTCGCAAAGGATAACAAAAATATGGAGATTGCTTATGAATTTAGCAAATTTCCTTAAGGGAAAGTGTTTCCCGAACAAATGGAGAATTAATTATGAAATACAGAATTGTAAAGAGGATGAATCCCCTTAATAACGAAGAATCAAAATTTTACGCCGCTCCCCAGTACATGGAAGAGCTTACCGTCCGTGATTTGGCCAAGGACATTTCCGACGCCTGTACCCTTAACGTGACTGACGTTGAGGCCGTTCTCACATCGCTTGTGCGCAAGCTCCCGATGTATCTAAAGAACGGTTTCAAAGTCCAGCTTGGAACCTTTGGGAGAGTGAAGCTTTCATTTTCTTCCAAAGGCTCGGAAGACGCCGACAATGTGGACGCTTCTTACATCACGAACAAAAGGATTTTGTTCACGCCAAGCTCCGAACTGAAAAACGAAATCGAGACAACTTCGTTTTCAAAGATTTAAGGCTTGAAATAAGCTAGCGTATGCCCTGCTTAGGATTTTCTTAGGCAGGGCTTTTTGTTGTCTGTAATTGAGCGCTAGGAAACATCCTTTTCTCATAATGTGAGAATCACTCAGGATATAATCTAGAATGACTTTGAATGAAAAGGAGGACGTTATGCTTGAACATAATGTTAAGGAAGCTAAGCCTCTTGTGGCGGATGTTATGAACCGAATGAAGCGTCCAGATGGTTGCGATGTTTTCCAAACAGAGTATAGACCTGTGGATAACATTGAGGGTGGTTTGCGCGCGGGCCAATTAGTTACCATTGGCAGTTGCAGTTTTGAAGGAAAAAGTTTTTCATATTGCATTCTTAGAAATATGCTTTTAAGATTTGGAATCTCTTGCGCGTTGTTTTCGCTTGAGGAAACTTTTTATGGAATAGGGATGCATCTGTTGCATTTTGCAAGTGGAATTCCTTACGGAATGATTATCAGAAATTCGTTGCCAGACGGAATGGATAAAAAACTGACAGAAGCGGCATGCAATCTCAGCAATTCAAAATTCATATCCGGGGAATGCCATTTAATGAATTTTAAGTCATTATGCAATTCGATTAGACGGCAATGCAATTTGTATGGAGCGCATGTTGTCTTTATTCATACTCTTAATTCAATTTCGCTTGATAACGAAATCGGAACAAGGAAAGAATGCTTGGCTGCAATTCTTCAAAAGTTGAAGCTTCTTGCTATGGAGCTGAATGTCTGTATTATTATTCCTTATTGCATAGAAGACAATAAGAGAAAAAAGTCGGTGGAGAAGAAAACAATTTTCTTAAAAATATGTTCGGATGTAAATTTGACGCTTGTTCGCAAGAGCGAAGACAATTTATATGAGTTAATTGCGGCCATTGAAGCCGGATTTTTAGAATCTCGCTCAGAACTGCAAATGGAGTGGGTGACCCATGAGTTCTTTGATGGGAGATGACGGGTATGATAGATAACGATGAAAAAGCAAAAGCTTTCATTAAGCGTCTCTCCCATTTGACGGAAGAAATTTTGTCCGCCAAAGTTGACGCGGCTCTTCTAAAAGATAATATGAAGTCGCTTGAAGAGCTGTTTGACTCGTTCGCTGTTGTTGATGAGTTTAACAGTTTCTTGATTGCTGATTGCTATAACGAGATTAAAATCAGCCTGATGAAATGGAAACGTTTTGCGGACAAAGCATCGGTTCTTTCGCGCGAGTTTAAGCTGACACTAGACAAATTTTATGAGGTTATGAAAGACCTCTACTTTTATGAAATATTCGGATTCTTTTCTACAACAGTCCATCCAGAAGACTTTCCTGAAGTAAATCTGCCGTGCAAGGTCTTTTGCGGTTGCGCGGATGGCTGGCAGAGAGAGCCGCGTCTTGATGCGAATGGAAAAGTTGATTACATCGATGTTGTCAGATTTCAAGACCCCAAAAATAAAGAAGTTCCTTTATGCATAACAATAGAAAATCCGCATCTTTTGGAGGAACGTGAAAAATGCAGTTTGAACGACGAGCAGTTAAAAACGCTGTTCAATTTCGTAA
>ONET01000120.1 GCA_900316905.1 uncultured Treponema sp. | reverse complement strand
CATCGCAATCTTAATTATACCACGCTTCGCGTGGTTTTGCTAGTGGAAATATTTACTGCGCTCTCGCGAGCACTACTGGCAATACCACGCTTCGCGTGGTTTTGCTAGTGGAAATATTTACTGCGCTCTCGCGAGCGCTACTGGCAATACCACGCTTCGCGTGGTTTTGCTAGTGGGGGCCTTTCATAATGCGGAAGGCGGCAAAAACGCGCGCCGACTGGGAGCGCGTTGGCATTTTTTGGATGGAAAATTAGTCTGTTAAAAACATTGACAAAAACAACGGCGTGTGTTACTATTGTATATGTCGATAAATTAGTCGGCAAAACAAGGGGGCGGATATGTTGCCAAATTATGACGCTGCCACGGCGGCAAAAATGATGCGCGCTTTTGTTCCAATCAGCATGCTCAACAAGGGCGGAGCGGGCAGGGTGATAGAAGATGTCAAGCGCGACGGAATCAGGGTCATCGTAAAGAACAACGCTCCCGAATGCGTGATGATTTCGGTCGAAGAATACGACTATGTTATGAAGAACGCTTCGATTCCTAAAATCATTCCCCAAACAAAAGAGGCGGAGGAAAAGCGCAAGGCCTTTATCCAAAGGATTCGCCAAAACGTTCCTCCGCCAATTCCTGCGTCAGCGGACCGCAAGGCCGTTATGGACAGAATCGGAGCGATTTACAAAGACGACAAGAGCGCGGACGAGGCGCAAAGAATCCTGCGCGATTTAAGAAATTTGGATTTAAGGAACACATATGATACTTGCGGATACTAACGTCATGGTTGATTACTTCCGTTCCAGGGAATCGGAGCTTGCGAAGAAAATCGATTCCATGCAAGTCGCGCTTTGCGGAGCTGTCCGGGCGGAGCTTCTTCACGGCGCCAGGTCTGACATGGAAACTGACGATTATCTTGAGGCGTTCAAAACTTTTGAAAACCTTGTCAGCGACGACTATGACTGGGACGGCTGCGGCATGCTCCTTAACACATTGCGTTCCAACGGAATACACGTTCCACTTGTCGACGCGATGATAGCCTTTGTGGCGATGAAGTACGACGTTCCCCTGTGGACGCGCGACAAGCATTTTAACTTTATCAGAGGCCTTTACCCAGAGCTTAAGCTTTACGAGGAATAGGCCGCCGCTTGCAACAAAAAAGCAAAATCATTATAATAAGAAAATATGTACGACAATAAAGGCTGCGATTTAATCGACTACGAAGACTCTGACTTCAACACGATAATGGCGAGCGACATTTCGTTCACCGGAAAGATACACTTCACCAAGCCCTTTATGATTCGCGGAAAGGTCAACGGAACGATTACGGCGGAAAGCGACTTGGTCGTGGACACCGGCGCCGTGGTCAACGCCAACATTTCCGCCGAGCGCGTTTTGGTGAAAGGTTCGGTCAAGGGAAACGTTAGCGGCAGCGACTTGGTTTTTGTGACGGCTAGCGGTTCCATCATCGGAGACATAACTTCAAGCCAAGTCGTTCTGGAGCCGGGCAGCCTTTTTAGCGGCAGATGTTCAATGGTAAAGTCAAATGAAGCGTAATTTTTTTAAGCGCGTTTGCGCGTTTTTGTTTTTGTCCCTTTCCTCAATCTCGCTTTTCGCCCAAGGAAAGCGCGACGCGCTTGTCTTGTACAACAACCGCAACTATAAAGAGGCGATTGAAGTTTGCGAGGAGGAAATCAAGTCCGACCCCAGCCACGTTGACTCTTATGTCGTCATGTGCTGGTCCTTGGTGGGAAACAGGGAATTTGCCAGGGCTGAACAAATCGCATACGACGGCTTAAAGCAAAGCCGCTACGACATGCGCTTGATAGAAGTTTTGGGCGAAGCCAAGTATTACTTGGGAAAAAATTCCGAAGCCCTAAAGCAGTTTCAGGAATATCTTTCGATAGCGCCCGACAGGACTGGAAGCCGCGTTGGAACGGCTTACTATTACATGGGCGAAATCTACATCAGGCAGACAAAATTCCAGCGCGCCGACATTTCTCTTAGCGCGGCCGTCCGAAAAAATCCGCTCTCCGATTATTGGTGGACGCGCCTTGGCTACGCCCGCGAAATGGCCGGAAACTACTACGAGGCGATGGCCGCCTATGAAGAAGCGCTTAAGTTGGATCCGCTAAAGACCGACGCGATTAACGGAAAGAATCGTGTTTCCGCCCGCCTGCAATAAAAAAAAATCGGTTCATTTTGAAACTCTCGGCTGCCGCCTTAACCAAATAGAGACGGAAGGCGCGGCGGAATTCTTTTTTAAAAATAATTGGCTTGTCCAAATGAAGCCCGTCGCCGCCAAGGACGCGGAGGACGATTCCGTTTGCTTGTGCGTGTTGAACACTTGCGCGGTCACAGGAAAGGCCGAGCAAAAGGCGCGGCGGACGATTAATCTTTTGCTAAAAAAATTTCCGGCCGCCGCTCTGATAGTGACAGGCTGCTACGCCCAGCTTTCGGCCGAGTCCATACAAGCGATGGATGAGCGTGTCGTCGTCCTTCCCGGAAAGGCCAAGAGCGTCCTTGCGCGCGTCCCTGAATTTTTGGAACAAGAGTTTCCCGCGTCAAGCGCGGGAATGACATCGCGTGATGTCAGCGTTGCGCCGGCGCGCGCCATAGCCTTGTCATTGTCGGGCTTGACCCGACAATCTTTTGTCGAATCGCCTGCCGCAATCGATCCCTTCGAGCTTAATCCCAAAACATTCTTTGCCCATTCCCGCGCTTCGCTAAAAATCCAGGACGGCTGCGACAACTCTTGCTCGTATTGCGCGATTCGCTTGGCGCGCGGAAAAAGCGTTTCCATCGACGCCGCTACCGCGCTAAAGAGGGCCGCCGACTTGGAAAAGTCTGGCCAAGCCGAGCTTGTCATTACCGGAGTGAACATTGGCCAATACCGGGGCCTTTGGCAGGGCAGGCCGCTGGACTTGGCCGGCTTTTTGCAATTGATTTTGGAAAGAACAAAAAACATCGCGGTAAGAATTTCCAGCATATATCCGCAAAGCGTAACGCCGGCCTTTTGCGAGGTCATAAAAAATCCGCGCGTCCGCCCGCATTTCCACATTTCCGTCCAAAGCGGAAGCGACGCCGTCCTAAAGCGCATGAACCGCTCCTACACGCGCCAAACTGTTGTCCAAGCCTGCCGCCGCCTTAAAGAGGCCAAGCAAAATCCCTTCCTTGCCTGCGACATAATAGCGGGCTTTCCAGGCGAAAGCGAGGCGGACTTTGCCGACACTCTTTCATTGCTAAAAGAGGCCGGCTTTGCCAACGCGCACGCCTTTCCGTATTCTCCCAGGCCGGGAACGGCGGCGGCCGCCTTTACGCCAAAAATTCCCGAGCGGATAAAGGACCAGCGCGTCGCGGCCTTAAACGAATGGTCGGCCCAAGCCAAAATCGACTACATCAATTCCTTTGCCGGAAAGACCTTGCGCGCGGTC
>ONET01000007.1 GCA_900316905.1 uncultured Treponema sp. | reverse complement strand
GCCCCTTAAGATTCCCAACGCGAGAACCGCCAGAGCCACGACAATCACGACGATCAAGAAAACAACGCCGCCTTTTTTTGATTTTTTCTCAGTCATTTTTTATCTCCAATCAGTTAAAGTCTTTTTCTTCGATTCGTCCGGAAGCAAGGGCGAACTTCTTAAGCTCGTGATAAATGTTCACGCGCGTTGCCTGATAATATGGAAAGAACCACAAAAAGCCAACCCCGCACGACAGGCAGCACAAAAAGACAAGCGGAATGAACGTGATGTCGGTGAAGAACAAATCGCCCTTGTAGCCCCGGGTCAACTCCTTGCTGATGTCCATCGCCTTCATCACGCCAATCTTAGGGTTTTCGGCCATCACGCAGAACATCATCGAATACGAATACCATTTTACAATTCCAGGAATGAAAAACAAAAGCGACCAAAGCCAAATCCAAAGCCATTGCCACAAAGCGCCGCGGACGGCCTGCCACCATTGGCCCAAGCCTTCGACAAAGTCGCTGAATGAAATTCCGCCCGGCTCCTTTGACATGAAGTCAAACAAACGCAACTGCGCAAGGCAAAAGGCCGCCCACACAAGGCACGCAAAGACAGAAAGAAGCGCCGCGCCGTTTTTAGAGCTAAAGTCAAAATCAAAAAGACCGGCGTTAAAGTCAAGGTTGGCGCGCATGTCTCCCGTAAAAAAAGAAAGCGGCGCTCCATAAATGATGGAAAACAAAACAAGCGCGAGCAAGGTTGACAACACGGGAACCTTCCAGCGGCCCTTAAGCTGCTCCTTGGCGGCTTTTTTGTATTCAACTCGTCTAAACATCTTTTATCCTCCAAACAACGCGGCGCCGTTGGATTTTAGGCTTGCCGCCAATCACATCGCCGCTAATAATTCAGAATAATACTTTTCTTCAATATCATCAAGGGCAAGGCCGCACTTTAACACAAGCGCCTCAAGCTCCGCCCTCATCGCGGCGATCTCTTTTTCGGGAACGTCGCCTTGCGTCACAAATTCTATTTCCAAAAAATCTCCCAAGGGCGGAACTGAGCACAATTCCAAATGCGCCTTTCCGCAAGGGGTGTCGGCGTAAAAGCCAAGCGCGTCCTTATGCTTTGTAAAATACGGAACAAAGCCGATGTCGGAAAAAAGCGCTTCCAAACATTCGGCGTTGTCCAAGGCGCTCTCGTACTCTTGGTTCACCTCAAGCGCGCCGCCGCCCGACGAAAGGCGCCTTTCTTTTTTTTTGTAAGTCAAAAAAATTTTTTCTTCAAGCGCGCGGCCGTCTTGGTCTGAGCTTTTTTCTTGGCGGATGCGCGCGCTTATGTGTCCGTTTGGGGCGGCGGCTTTTTCCAATTTAAAGTAGCGGTCGTCCTTGGAAACGCTTTTGTCAAAGACGGCGAAAGAGCGCAATTTTTGCAAAACGGCCTCGCGGTCTCGCGCATGGGCCTTAAGTTCAATTTCCATACTGATATTGTATCATAATTAAATTGATTTTTCCACAAAAAAAACGGCGGCTCCCAGTTGCGGCTGCGTCTGATCAGCACCGCTAGCTAGCGTCGCTACTCGCTGTTTGCGTTTGTAACTATTTTACTTCGCCGCTTCCGCGGCGCCGCAAACAGAGAGTTGCTGCCAGCCGCCCCGCGCCTTCGCGCCGCCTTTGTTTCTATAGCAAATGAACGTTATTTATGCTATTGCCAGTAGTCCGCGAGAGCGGACAGTAGATATTTCCACTAGCAAAACCACTCGAAGAGTGGTACTATAATCACATGACGCAACTAATAGCGGGGCCGATGGCGACGCTCAGCCACGAGGCCTTCCGCCGCCTTGTCGAAAAATTTGGCGGCCCGGACGAATATTACACCGAAATGATAAACGCCCCCACGCTTTTGCAAAAAGGCCCCTTCGAAAAATATTATTTGATGAACGGGCCTGTTCCGCAAAAAATCGTTTGGCAGCTTACAAGCAAGGAAGCCGCCTCTATGGCTGCGGCGGTAGAAGTCCTTGCCCCGCTTGGCGGAATCGGGATTGACATAAACATGGGCTGCTCGGCGCCAGAGATTGTCCATTCCGGCGCGGGGATAGCCTGGATGCTAAAGCCGCAAGAAGAAACGCTATCGATGGTAAAGGGCGTAAAGCGCGCGATGGAAAAAACCGCGCCGGACTTTCGCTTGAGCGCAAAGATTCGTTTGGGCGCGGATAATTTTAGCGAAGAAAAATTTTATGATTTTTGCAAGGGCCTTTGCGACTCAGGAGTCCAGCGCATAGTATTGCATCCGCGCGCGCAAAGGGAAAAGCTTAGCCGGCCGCCGCGCCGCTATTACGCCCAACGCTTGGCCGCCCTCCTAAAGCCGCGCGGAGTTGAAGTGATTTACAACGGAAACGTAAAGGACTCAGCCAGCGCCTCCGCGGCCCTAGCCGACTGCCCGGATTGCTCAGGCCTTATGATTAGCCGGGCCGCCGTCCAAAAGCCCTGGATTTTCGCCCAATTGCGCGCGGCGCTTTTTGGCCAGCCCAGCGATTTTTTGAAAGACCCTAACGGCGCGGCGCTGAACGGCGCCGCATGCGCGGACGAAAGCCCCAACGCGAAAGGCGCGGCGGCCTCAAACGATTGCGCCCTTGCGGCCGCTTTTGGCTCGCCAAACAGCCGCGTAGACTTAATGCAAACGGGCTTGGACTACATCGCGCTTTTGCAAGAGTTCCAGCCAAAGGAATTTTTTAAAAGCCGCATGCAGAGATTTTTTTCCTACTACTGCGACAACTTTACCTTTGGCCATTACATAAAGATGAAAATGCTCAACGCGGCTACCCCCCAAGAGGCGGAAGAAACATTCCGCTCCTACTTTGACGAGCAGCCCTCCGACCGCTTTAAGGCTTTACAATAATCAAACGCATTGAAAAAAAATAAAAACAAAGCGGCTCCCAGTTGCGGTCGGCATCGCAAAACCGACTACGCCGGACAAGCCGCCGTTTTGCTATAGGAATTTTATTCAACTGCGCTCTTGCGAGCGCTGGCAATAGCATCGTCGCTATGCAATGCCGCCCGCGCCTTCGCGCCGTTTTTTTTATTTACCGTTGCATTTGTTCCGGGCAAACACAAGCCAAACAATTAAAACGCGCAGGGAGAAGGCGGACGGCCGCTCGCTTTGCGCGTTAATCTTGCTGTTACGCCATAAAAGACGCAACCGCGAGAAAGGCCGTTCGATTCTCCCGAGAGCGTTTTGTTTTACTTGTATTTTCGTTTGTCCGGCTACAATAGCGCCTTGATTTTTTGGGCGGCCTCGTCAAGCTCGGGGACGTCAAGGTTTTCGATGTCGCCCGCGTCCACATGGGCGCTGGTTTCGGGCCGCATGGGGATTCTGGCCAAAACCGGCAATTCAAAAGACTTCGCAATGCCCTCAATGTTGCTCTTTCCAAAAACGTAAATTTCCTTGGAGCAGTCCGGGCACTTTACGTAAGACATGTTTTCTATCAAACCCAAAATCGGAACGTTCATCATGTTGGCCATCTTCACGGCCTTTTCCACAATCACGCGCACAAGCTGCTGGGGCGAAGACACTACGATGATTCCGTCAATCGGAAGAGACTGGAATACAGTAAGCGGAACGTCTCCAGTTCCCGGAGGCATGTCCACGAACATAAAGTCAACGTCCTTCCAAACAACGTCGGTCCAAAACTGCTTGACCGCGCCAGAGATGACAGGGCCTCTCCAAATTACAGGATCATTTTCGTTTTGAAGCAAAAAGTTCATCGACATAAGCTTGATTCCGCTTGAAGTGACGACGGGCTCAAGCATGTCCTTTCCTTCCACCACGTCGGCCCTCTTGTCGCTTTCGCCAAAGCTTTCAGGAATTGACGGCCCCGTGATGTCCGCGTCCAAAATGGCGGACTTGTAGCCCATCTTTTGCATCTTGCAGGCCAAAAGGCTTGTCACAAGCGACTTTCCCACGCCGCCTTTTCCGCTCACAATGGCGATGACCTTCTTTATTTTGCTGTCTTTGTTCGGTTCAATTTTTTGGGGAGCGTTTCGTTCCGCGCAAGAGCCTTCGGAACAATGTCCGCAATCATGTCCACAATTTTCTGCCATCTTCTAGACCTCCAAACAATACGGCTGTTACTTTAAAGATAATAAAATTCCAATCAAAAGTCCAGCGAATTTTTCCGATAATGACAATATGAAGAAATTTTTATTCGCTGCGGTCTTTTTGCTTTTGCCCGCATTCCTTTTTGCGCAGGAAGAGCGCAAGTCCTTTGGCTTTCAGTTCGCCTTGGGAAGCGGCTATACATTTTACGGCGACGACTCCCTAAAATCCAACATGAACAAAATGATGGACAGGGGCTATTGCAGGTTCATAGTTTACACCGACGCGGGAATTACATACAAGTTGACGGAATCAATTTACATTTTGGCGGGCCTTCAAATCATGGGCGACATGGCTTGGAAGGGAGCCAACTACTCCAACCACGCCTCGCCGGCTTTTTTCGGCGGAATTCAATTCTACCCGGGAATAGCGAACCTTTCATTCTCGCTGGCCTACGCGCTCGGATTCCGACGCGACTGGAGCGTCCAGGCTTGGGACTACCAAAAAACGCAGGTTTCCAAATGGGGAAACGGCTTTAGGCTCTCGGCGGAATACGACTTTAAGAAGGGCGGCGGAATCGTTCCGGCAATCGGCGCCTGCTACCTTTTCATGCCAACCGGCCACGACGACTACGACAACACGCTGGCGGTTTATTTTAGATTGGCCTTTAGGTAGGCAAAAAAAAGCGCTCTCGCGGGAACCCAAGCGCCCGCAAACGAGGTACTTTTAGGGCAAAGAGATTAGCTTAACGTGTCCTATGTTTGCGTCGCTTGGAACCCCCGCTACGCGCTTTTCTTTACCTTAACTATGACAAAACAGCGTCCCGCCCCACAATGCCGTCCGCGCCTTCGCGCCGCTTTTTCTTTACCAAAATTGCCAGGCTAAAATAAAGCGCTTTAAAACGAAAAAAACCGCCCGGTTGGGCGGTTTCATTGTCATTGCCGGGCTTGACCCGGCAATCTCTTTTTTACCTTGCATACTCCACGATTCTTGTTTCGCGGAGCATCGTAAGCTTTATGCGGCCAGGATAGCGCAAGTCGCTTTCGATTTGCTTGGCGATTTTGCGCGCCAATTCCTTGACCTCGCCGTCGGCAATCTTTTCGTTGTTGACAAGAATTCTAAGCTCGCGGCCGGCTTGAATGGCGTAGGCCTTTTCGACGCCGGCAAAGCTTTCGGCGATTTTTTCCAAGTTTTCAAGGCGGTTAACATAGTTGTCAACCGTTTCCTTGCGCGCTCCCGGACGGGCCGCGCTTATCGCGTCGGCGATTTGAACGATAATCGCCTCAAGGCTGGTCGGCTCAATGTCGTTGTGGTGCGCGCCGATGGCGTTGACCACAGCCGGAGACTCGCCCATCTTTCGCGCGGCCTCCGCTCCGACTTCGGCGTGGTTCTGGTCGCTGTCAGTCTCGGCGCCCTTGCCGATGTCGTGCAAAATGGCCGCGCGCTTGGCAAGCTCGCGGTCGGCGCCCAATTCGGCGGCCAAAAGGCCCGCGATTTCGGCGACTTCCTTTGAGTGGACCAAAACGTTCTGGCCGTAGCTGGTGCGGAAGTAAAGGCGGCCCAAGGCCCTGGCCCCTTCCGTGGGCATATTGTGGATTCCCAAGTCGAACAAGGCCTTTTCGCCTTCTTCGTAGATTTTGTTTTGAACCTCGCGGGTGACCTTTTGAACGATTTCCTCAATGCGCGCCGGATGGATTCGGCCGTCTGAAATGAGGCGCTCAAGGGATTCCTTGGCGATTTCCTTGCGGACGGGGTCAAAGCATGAGATTACGACCGCTTCCGGCGTGTCGTCGATGATGATGTCAACGCCGGTCAAAGTTTCGAGCGCGCGGATGTTGCGTCCTTCGCGGCCGATGATGCGGCCTTTCATTTCGTCTGAAGGAAGGGAAACAGTCGCGACTGTGATGTCGCCGGTGGTTTCCGTGGCGATGCGCTGAATGGTTGTGACAAGAATGTCGCGCGCCTTCTTTTCGGCGTTGAGCTGCGCCTCTTGTTCAACCTTGTTTAAAAGAGCCTGCGCGTCGTGGCGGGCGTCGTTTTCCAAATTCCTGATGATAAGGTCTTTGGCTTCCTGCACTGTAAGGCCGGAAATGCGCTCCAATTCGCGCCTGTACTCTTCCTCTTGCGCTTGGACAACGCCCTCGCGCTTTTCCAAGGCGGCAAGTTTTTCGACAAATTCCTTGTCCTGCTTGTCGTATTGGGCGGCGCGCTGGTCAAGCAACTCCTCTTTGTGGCTTACGCGCGCCTCATAGCGCTGCACTTCCGCGCGGCGCTCGCGGTTTTCCCGCTCCTGTTGGTTTCGTTCCCGAATGAGTTCATCTTTTGCGTTGAGCAAAATTTCTTTTTTCTGAGCTTCAGCTTCTCTAATTGCATCCTGTCTTAAACGTTCAGCTTTTTGTTCTGACGCAGATAATTGAAATCTGGCATACAGCCAGCGAATTGTCCATCCAAGAACCACTCCAGCAAGCGGGAGAACGATAAACAATACTAGATCATTCATTTTTGTTCTCCTGATTCTGTTTATAGTAATTCTATACTATGATAACAGACAAGATGAATTTTGTCAAGAAAAATTACATGGAAAAGTCGCTGCCAAGGTAAAATTGGCGGGCTTTTTCGTTTTTCAGGATGTCGTCGCGGGGGCCTTGGGCGATGATCTCGCCGTTGTTGATGATGATGGCGCGGTCGGTTATCTCAAGCGTGTCGCGGACGTTGTGGTCGGTGATAAGGATGCCTATACCGCGCTTTTTTAGGATTTGAATCATTTTCTTTAGGTCGCTCACCGCGATCGGGTCGATTCCGGCAAAAGGCTCGTCAAGCAACAAGAATTTGGGGTCTATGGCCAGCGACCGCGCTATTTCGGTGCGGCGCCGCTCTCCTCCGCTAAGGGTGTAGGCGTACTGGCGGCGGATTCTGGTGATTGAAAATTCCTCAATCAATTCCCCATTTGGGCGCGCTTGTACATGGCCAGCGGAGTTATGCATTTGTCGTCCAAAAAAATCTCGCCGCTCGTTGGCTGGTAAAAACCCACTATCATATAGAAAGAAGTTGTTTTTCCGGCGCCGTTGGGGCCCAAAAGGCCAAGAACCTCGCCGGTTTTGACCGAAAAGTCAACGCCCTTTACAACTTTCTTCTTGCCAAAAGACTTGTAAAGGCTGGAAACGCGCAAGACATGCTCCCCTGCCGCCCGGCTCTCTTGTTCCTGCGGAACTTGCGGCAAATCTTGCTCGGGAGCGGCTTGAATTTCTTCTTCATTCGTTTGGTCGCTCATCGTTTTCTCCTTGTTCTTTAGTCTCCAGCTCTTTCTTCCCGCCTTCCGCCTGGCTTTCCGGCTTTTTTGTTCCATCGTCTGTCACGGAGCCGTGGACGTTTCCGTCCATAGTGATTTCCTCCGTGTCCATGTTGAACGTTATCGACTGCGCGGCAAAGGAATCGTCGTCCTGCACGACTTTTGCGCTGCCGTTAAGCTCAAGCATTTGCTCTTTTTTGCGATATATCGCGTAGGCAGACGTGCAGACGTTTTTCTTTTGCTTGAGGCTCACTTCTATCTGAAGGACCGCGATGTCGGTGTTGGAATTGTATTCTATCATTTGGGCGCCGGCGGTCACTTCGTTGTCCTTGTCAATCAGCTGAACGTCGCCGGAAAGGATAACCACCTTTGACTCGCGGTCGTATTGAAGTTCGGAACACTCAAACTCAAGGTTGGATTCTTTGTAAGAGCCTTTTATGTTGCCCGACGCGCCGACATAGCGGAATTCCTTTCCGCTAAGCTCTATGGAATCCGCCGTGATTTCTATCGTTTCCGTCACGACGCGGGCGTTTCCAGAAAGCTTGGTGGAATCCTCTTTGGAGCCCGCCCTTCCGCTCATCGTGTCGGCGCTAAAGGTGATTTCCTCGCAAAACAAAAAGGCGGCGGCAAAAAGAAAAAGCGCGAAAGAAAGCGTTTTTTTCATTCTTGGGCCGCCTCGCCTTCCTCTTCTTTTTTGTCAACGTACAAGCCGCTGACATTTGAGGCAAAGTTAAAGGACTCGCTTATGGCGCTGGCCGAAAAGCCGTGGCCGGTCAAGGTGACGCCGTCTTTTTTTATTGTCAGCGGGCTGTTTTTTTGGCCGACCAGCTGCTCGGTCTTGCCGTTCCAGCGGAGGCTTTCGCCGTCAATCGTCACGCCGCGCTCGGGCGCCTCTATGTGGATTCCATTGTAAAATTCGTAGACTTCGCTTTTTGTGTCGGCGTTCATAATGCCGGCGCTTCCAAAAGAGTTGACCTTTCCGTCGCCGTTTTTTGTCTCAAACTGAATGTTTTGGGCAAGAACCCTGCCGCTTTCCTTGAATTCTTCCAGGCGCTCGCTTTGAATTTGCGACGTGGCCTTTCCGTCCTTGACCCGCTTGAAAACCGCGTCGTCAAGCATCAGCTCGGGAATTGTTCCTTCTGTTTCATAAATGTTGTCGTAATTGACGCTGCAAGAGGCGGCGGCGACGGCGAGAAAAATTCCTATAAAAAGCCGAAAGGGTTTCATCTTTAAATTATCGGCGCGCTTCCGCTATTTCTCTAGCGCCGCCTGGATAAAAGCGGTGAAAAGCGGATGCGGCTTTACAGGGCGCGACACAAATTCCGGGTGGAACTGAACGCCGATGCCCCAAGGATGGTCGGCCCACTCAAAGGCTTCGATTTGTCCGTCGGCGGCGGAAGAGGCCGTGGCGGTCAAGCCCAAGCCTTGCAGGGTTTCCATGTAGCGGCGGTCAACCGAATACTTGCTGCGGTGGCGCT
This sequence comes from uncultured Treponema sp., assembly GCA_900316905.1. Taxonomy (GTDB): domain Bacteria; phylum Spirochaetota; class Spirochaetia; order Treponematales; family Treponemataceae; genus Treponema_D. The sequence goes on along the minus strand of ONET01000007.1, from coordinate 43,807 downwards.
CAAGGACGGCCGTTTTTTTATAGATGGAATTTAGCTTTGAGCCCTTCACGATTTTCACTTCGCTGGCGCCAAGCTTCATGAGGCCCGACGCGCTAAGGCCGGCCTGCTCTTCGGGAAGGCTTACGATTGGGTGGGTCGTGTTTTGGATGAACTCGGTGGAATCCGCGTCCTCCCACTTGGCTAGGTTCCTGCCCGCCTCTATGGCCATAAGCTGCATTCCCAAGTCGATTCCAAGATAAGGAAGCTTGTTTTCGCGCGCGTACTTTACGGCGTAGAGCAAGCCCAAAAAGCCTCGGTTTCCCATGTTGCCGGGAATCACGATTCCGTCAACTCCGCTAAGGGCGGTCTTTGCGTCGCGGCTTCGCTCAAGGCCTTCCGCGTCGATTTTCTTTATTTCAAGCTCGGCGTTGCAAGAAGTTACCGCGGCGTGGAAAAGGGACTCCTTTACGCTCTTGATGCAGTCGTCAAGGTAGTCGCGCTTTCCGATTAGGCCTATCGTGACTTTCTTTTCCGGGGAATTGAGCTTTGCAAGGAACTGGGTCCAGGGCTTTATGTTGCACTTTAAGTCCGTGAGCTTTAGCTTTTTTAGAATTTCCGCGTCCAAGCCCTGCTTGTGGAAGAGGACCGGCAGCTCGTAAATTGATTTTTCAACGTCGGCGCTTGTGAAGACCGCGCTTTCGGATACGTTGCAGAACAAGGCGAGCTTTTTCTTTAGCGACTTGTCAATCGGAACTTCGCAGCGGCACAAAAGAACGTCGGGCTGGATTCCAACTTCCTGCAATTGCTTTACCGAATGTTGCACGGGCTTTGACTTAAGCTCGCCGCCTGTGATTACCGGAACAAGCGCCAAGTGAATCGCGATTGAGTTTCCCTTTCCAAGCTCGTGGACAAGCTGGCGGGCGGTTTCCAGGTAAGGAATTGATTCGATGTCGCCTACAGTTCCGCCGATCTCAACTATGACAACGTCGGCTCCGCTTTGCGCTCCGACATTTAAAATGCGGCGCTTGATTTCGTCCGTTATGTGGGGAACAACTTGCACGGTGCGTCCGTTGTAACGGCCCGCGCGTTCGTTCTTTATGACTTGGTCGTAAACCTTTCCCATCGTTATGCAGTTGTCGCTGGTAAGGTTCACGCTGGTAAAGCGGGAAAAATTTCCAAGGTCCAAGTCGGTTTCGGCTCCGTCCTCGGTCACGTAAACTTCGCCGTGCTGGTAGGGGCTGATGTTGCCCGCGTCAACGTTTACGTAAGGGTCGCATTTTATCATCGCCACTTTTAGGCCGTGACACTCCAAAAGGCTTCCGATTGTGGAAGACGCGACTCCCTTTCCAAGGCTTGAACAAACTCCGCTAGTTACCAGAATGTATTTACTCATAACTTGCAAGTATAGCCGCAAGAGAAATAAAATTCAATACCAAAAACGCGCTCCCAGTTGCGGATGCGTCCGGTCGGCGCCGCTAGATATCGTCGCTTCACACGCATTGCGTTTGAAACTATTTTACGCTGCCGCTATCGCGTCAGCCGCAATGCGAGTGCCGCCGCCGGCCGCCCCGCGCCTTCGCGCGCGTTTTTTGACTGTTTTCAATACCCTTGCGGCTTTACTGGCAAAACCGTAACGGGTGGGGGCATAAAAAAATCCCTCGCCGTTTTGGCAAGGGATTTATGTGATACCGGAGAAGAGACTTGAACTCTTACGCAGTCGCCCGCAACAGATTTTGAGTCTGTCATGTCTACCATTCCATCACTCCGGCATGGTTTGACTATATTAGCAAAAATCGGCGGAAGCGTCAAGTGGTGGCGGCAATTTTTTTTGAACGGACGACAGGGGCGGCTTTTTGTAGATTTTTATATTATTTTTCGTTATAATAAAATTCATGAAAGAAAGCAAAGCGAACGAAGACACCCGCGTAAAACTGCCCGCGCTGTTTCATGCCACGCGCTTAGGCTACACATACCTTTCTCTTAAAAATTACATAAATAACGGTGGAAAAATTGACGCCGAGACAAACATATTTTTAAATATTTTCCAAGATTCAATCTCAAAAATTAATGACACGCATTATGACAAGGACTCTGCGGTTCTTATCCTACAATTTCTTTCTCAGTCTTTAGGAACAGAAAAAACAGTCCACAAGCTTTCGGATTCCCTTAGCAATGAGGATCTTGGTCGCAAGTTTTATAATTACCTAGTAAATGGAATTGATGTTGAAGGTTGTCCTGAAAAAATCAAACTTATAGACTTCGAGCATCCTGAAAATAACACTTACAATGTAGTAACAGAACTCACATATCAAAAGCCTGAATGCGAAGACAACTTCCGCCCAGACATAACTCTCTTAATAAACGGAATCCCTCTTGCATTTATAGAAGTTAAAAAGCCAAACAATAAGGAAGGCATTAAAGCTGAATACGATAGAATGATTAAACGCCAGCATAATAAGACCTTCCGCAAGTTCATCAATATTACTCAGCTGATGATTTTCTCAAACAACATGGAGTATGACGATGATGATCTTGATAATCTCTTTGGTGCCTTCTATGCAACTGCAAGTTATGAAAAGCCTTTCTTCAATCATTTCCGTGAAGAAGATGAAGAATATCAAAAAGCTTCTTTCTTAAAACCGATAGATGCTCAATCAGAAGAAAATGAAAATCTGATTCTAAAAGATAATAATCATGCTGAAATAAAAAATCAGACTTTTTATGAAAAAGACAAGTCACCATTTACACCGACAAACAGAATCATTACATCACTCTGTAATCCAGAAAGACTTCTCTTTTTATTGCAGTACGGTATAGCCTATGTAGAACGAACTGATAAAAACGGAATTACACATCTTGAAAAACACATTATGCGTTATACGCAAATGTTTGCAACAAAGGCTATTCACAACAGAATTGTAGCCGACCGTCAGAACAATGTTCTACAGACAAAAGGAATTATCTGGCATACACAAGGCTCCGGTAAAACAGCCCTTGCTTATTTTGTATCACAGTTCTTGAGAGACTATTACGCAGGCCTTGCAAAACCAGTTCGATTCTTCTTTATAGTAGACCGACTGGACCTTATGACACAGGCAAAAAATGAGTTTATTGCACGCGGCCTTAAAGTTGATATCGTAAACTCAAAAGAAGATTTCAAGAACAATATTTCAAAAGTATCTACTTCAAAAAATGGAGAAGCAACAATTACAGTAGTAAATATACAGAAGTTCAGTGAAGAATCTGTAGCAACTCCAAACGATTATGATATAGATGTTCAGCGTGTATATTTCATGGATGAAGCTCACCGCAGTTACAATCCGGCAGGTTCATTTCTTGCAAATCTTTTTAATTCAGATAAAAATGCAGTTTTAATTGCCCTTACAGGAACACCACTTCTTAATGCAAAAGTTGTAGACGCAACCGGTAAGAATAAAACAATTCATTTCAATTCAAAAGATATCTTTGGAACATACATCCACAAATACTGGTACAACAATTCCATTAAAGATGGATATACAGTTCGCCTTATTCGCGAAGCAATTGAAACTTCATACAAAGCAAAACTCCGTTCTGTACTCGATGAACTAGAAACAATAAAAGGCAGCCTTCAGAAAAAGGATCTCTTTGCCCATCCAAAATATGTTGTCCCACTTACCGAATATATCGTAGGTGATTTCTTAAAATCAAAAGTAACTCTTGGTGATGATACAATCGGAGCAATGATTGTTGCAGATTCAAGCAACCAGGCAAAAGCCATCTTTGAAGAATTACAGAAATATGAATCCATTACAAAGGTTCTTATTCTTCATGATGTTGATGATAAGGACACACGCGAAAAAGAAAGGGACGACTTTAAAGCCGGCAAAATAGATTTTCTCGTAGTTTACAACATGCTTCTTACAGGCTTTGATGCACCACGTCTTAAAAAGATGTATCTGGGCCGTGTAGTAAAAGACCACAGCCTTTTGCAGACACTCACTCGCGTAAACCGTCCTTACAAAAAATTCCATTACGGCTACATTGTAGATTTTGCAGATATCCGTAAAGAGTTTGATAAAGCAAATCAGGAATACTACAACGAACTCAAAGAAGAACTTGGTGATGAATTTGAAAATTACAGCCAGCTCTTCTTAGACGCAGAAGAAATTGATAAACGACTTACAGAGATTCAGGACATTCTTTTTGCATACGACACAAGTGATATCGAAGCTTTTTCACAGAGCATAAACATTCTGGAAAAAGATGAATTAAATAAAATCAGAAAAGCCTTGGAAGATTATAAAGTTCTCTACAACGTAGCACGCTTACAAGGCTTTGATCAGATTCTCCAGAAGATAGATATCAATTGTGTAAAGGCACTTGCCAGCGAAGTTGAACGCACAATCTTTAATAAAAATTTCAGCGACTCCATAAAAGATTCAACAGATACACAGGCACTCTTAAACACAGCTCTGGACCAGATAAACTTTACCTTCTTAAAGATTGGCGAAGAAGAATTAACCATTGCAGACAAGTGGCAGGAAACTGCTGAGAAAACAAGAAAAGCGTTTCTGCGAAATCTGGATCCGAAAGACCCTGAATACATTTCTCTTTACGAAGAGCTTAAGCGTGTAATGTCAAAAAAGAATATCGAAGAACTTACCGCAGATGATATGCAAAAGTCTATCAAAGAACTTGAAGACCTCAAAAAGAAGATGGACCAGAAGAATCAGAAAGACCAGACACTCTGCAACAAATACAACGGCGACCCAAAGTTTATGAGAATCCATAAACGCCTCAAAGAAAATCCGCCGCCAATCATTCCAAGCGACACATTGCTGCAGCAGGTCTTGCTGAACATTAAGTACGAAACAGATAATCTGCTTCTGAGCAATTCAAATGTAATTTCAAACGAAGCATATTTCGACAGCCAGTTAGGAAGCTTTGTAATTCCCGAACTGCAAAAACAAAAAGTGACCTTCACCTTGCCACAAGCCAAGATGATGATTAACATAATTAAAAAGGAATACACTGGGGAACTGGTGGGAATGTAAAAAAAATGGTTGAATTGAAAGAATATAATTTTTCCGATCTGTACGAAATGTCTTCAGGACTTTCTTCAAAGAAAGAACAAGCAGGACACGGTTCTCCATTTGTTTCATTCAGAACAGTATTCAATAATTATTTTCTTCCTAATGAGCTAGAAGATAAGATGGACACAAGCCTTTCAGAACAAGAAATCTATTCTGTAAAAGCAGACGATATTTTATTAACTCGAACAAGTGAAACAATAGATGAACTAGGAATGAGTTGTGTTGTTCTTAATGATGTTCCAAATGCAACTTACAGTGGCTTTACAAAAAGATTGCGTCCAAAAGTAAAAGGTGTTGTTTATTCAAAGTATATTGGATTTTATCTAAGAACAAAAATGTTTAGAAAAACTATGACCAATAATGCTTTTATGACATTGAGAGCAAGCTTAAATGATGAAATCTTTTCATATCTAAAATTGTATCTTCCCGATTATCAAACTCAGGTGAAAATCGGCGATTTTCTTTATTCGCTCAATCAAAAAATCGCCATAAACAATAAAACAAACACCGAATTGGAAAACATGGCAAAAACCATCTACGACTATTGGTTTTCCCAGTTCGATTTCCCAGACAAAAACGGCCACCCCTACAAAACCTCCGGCGGCCAGATGGTCTACAACGAAACCCTCAAAAGAGAAATTCCTGCTGGATGGACGAATTGTATTTTTAATGATTATGTGGAAAGAATTACAAATGGACTGAATCCAAGAAAAAACTTCGTTTTAGGTACAGGTTCAAACTACTATGTTACAATTCGTTCTTTATTAGATAACGATATAGATTGGGATAATTGTGATAAATGTGATGACGTAGCTTTATCAAAAATCAATTCTCGTTCTCAATTACAAATTGGAGATGTAATTTTTAGTGCTATAGGTACCATTGGAAGAACTTATATGATTTATGAAAAACCAAGTGATTGGAACATAAGCGAAACCTCATTCACAATTCGTCCAAAGAAAAACGTTCCTCAAGATTTCTTTTATAGCCTTCTGCGTAGTCCAGAATTTCAAAAGCAAGCTGATCATATAGCAATGGGTAGTACTTTACGTTGTTTGGTTATGGATAGTTTCTGTGAAATTCCATGTATTTTAGTTCCTACGAGTATTTCGGAACAGTATTCGAAACTTGTAAAGCCATTATATAAAACTATCTATGATAATAATAAGCAAAATAGAGAACTCACAAAACTTCGTGACTATCTTCTTCCACTCTTAATGAATGGACAAATTGAGGTAAAGTAATTCTTAATTTGCAAAAAGAAAATTCTAACTAATATTTTTTGTCAAATATTGACAAAAATTTACAGTTGCATTAGTATTTTACTAGAGGTAATTATGCTTTTAGGATTTGGCGGTAAAAACTGCTGGTGTTTTAAGGATTGGATGCAAATTGACTTGTCACTTGGCGAGGGTGTTCCTGCAGATGTTTCCATGGGACTTCCTGCCTGCACTGCAATGTGCTTTAAAGGCGCGAACGCTTCTGGCAAGACAAACGCTCTAAAAGTCTATTCCTTTATTTTTGATTTTGTTTCACACAGCTTTTTGTACAGTCCAGACACCCCTATTCTATTTAATTCATTCTTTCATAATGAAGAACCTGCCGAATTTTATGCAGAATTCCTAGCTAATACAATATACTATCGTTATGAATTAACCGCTTCAAAGAAAGCTGTAATAATAGAACGACTGTTCAGAAAAAAAAATGAAGAAGGCTCGAGCGAAACAGAGGTCTTTGTTCGAGAAGGAAATGAGATAACGAAGAATAGCCTATACAAAGGCCACAAAGACATTCTTTTTCGAAACAACGCTTCTTTTATTAGCACATTGAAACAATACAATCTTCCAGAAATAGAAGATATTTACAACTTCTTTTTTAAGACATCTATAAATGTAGGCTATTATGGGCTTAATGACCGTGGTGAAAATGATCCTCAGGGCCTAACAAATTATTACTACACACACCCAGATGAATTGAAATTCACAATTGAAAAAATTAAGTTTTTTGACACCGGCATAAAAGACATCGAAATAAAAACAAGAACAAGCGAACAAGGTCAAACCTACGCTTATCCTATTTTTTATCACTCCTTGGCAAATAAAAAAACTCATGAACTAGCATTTCTTGAAGAATCAAAAGGCACACAAGCATTATACTGCAAATTGGAAAACTATTATAAAGTCTTGACTATAGGCGGTGTTCTTATTCTTGATGAGTTTGACATTAATCTTCATCCGGACATTCTCCCCCATCTTTTGGATTTGTTTATTAAGGCGGAAAACAACCCAAAACACGCGCAGATCCTTTTTACAACTCACAACGTAGACATCATGGATATTCTTGGTCGTTATCGTACTTATCTTTTTGAAAAAGAAGATGGTGAAAGCTTCTGCTATCGTCTTGATGAACCAAAATCGCCAAGTTTACGTAATGACCGACCTCTTTCTGTTCCTTACAGAAAGCATTTGATTGGAGGCTTCCCAAAAATTGGCGACAAAAAAGAGTAATCCTAAAAAAGAAAAGTTTCTCTCCAATCTTCCTCAGCAGGATTTTGTTTCTGACATCGCTGATGTCAAAGGGAAGTTGTCATTCAGCTTTAAGTATTTTGACGGCAGTCAGGAAGCGGGCCAGGATTTTAAGGACTGGACTGACAAACAAAAACAGGAACTCCTGGAAAAATTGCGAGATTATTCCCGCGAAACAAAGACATATTGGCTCAGTCAAAGAGCTGGCGCCGGCGGGTTGAAGATTCTTGAAATCTACGGAGAATTTCCTAGAAATACAGATTTTGAATACCCTCGCCATGTTCCTGATGGAGTTCGATGGGCAAGATTTAGAATGGAAAGCGCCATGAGGCTTGTAGGATTCTTTGTTTCTGAAGAAGCTGCTAAGGGCAAAGAGCTTTCACCTGATGTTTTCTATGTAGTGTTTTTAGATAAAGATCACCGTTTCTATAAAATGGAGAAACAATAAAATGAACGCCGCAGAACTTACAACAAATACAAAAAAAATGATTGATGACATCAAAACCGTTTGCGCAAACTACGGTCTTGGCAACGCCGCAAGCGAGTCAAAAATCATCACACAAATATTTTTGTATAAATTCCTAAACGATAAATTTCTCTACGAAGCTAAAAAACAAAATCCAAATTTTCTAAAACTAAAGAAAGACGATTACCAGCTTATGCTTTACAGCCTTGGTCCGAATGTCGCCAAGTTCAATAAAAATCAGCTTATCGCAAATCTGTACACTCATAAAGATGAAAAAGATTTCCACACTCTTTTTGATTCAACAATCACATCTATTGCAGAAGATAACGCATCAATCTTTAGCGTAAGCGCTGGTTCACAGGACAAAATCAAGCTTTTTGAAAACCTTAGCCAGTATGTAATTGAATCAGAAAAAAAAGATTCGTTCTGCCGAGCGATGATGGATAAGATTGTTGACTTTAGCTTTGAAGATGTCTTTGAACAAAAATATGATTTCTTCGCACAGATTTTTGAATATCTCATAAAAGATTATAACAAGGACTTTGGCAAATACGCCGAGTATTACACGCCCAATGTAATCGCTAGAATCATTGCCCGCATTCTTGTAAAAGAAAAAGTAAAAAATGTAAAAATATATGACCCCGCGGCGGGTTCAGGAACTTTGCTTCTTGCCCTCGCGCATCAAATTGGCGAGAAAAATTGTTCAATTTACAGCCAAGACATTTCGCAAAAATCAAATGAATTCTTGCGCTTGAATCTTATTTTGAATAATCTTGTTCACTCACTTCAGAACATTGTTCATGATGATACTCTTGTTACACCTCGTCATCTGAATAAAGAAAAGAATGATATTGAACACTTTGATTACATTGTAAGCAACCCGCCTTTTAAAACTGACTTTAGCGAAACACGAGATACACTTGCCAGCGAAAACTATTCAAAACGTTTCTGGGCTGGTGTTCCAAATATCCCAGCAACAAAGAAAGACAGCATGGCCATCTATCTGATGTTCATGCAGCACATAATCAAATCTTTGAATGAAAGAGGAAAGGCCGCAATTGTAGTTCCAACAGGATTCCTTACAGCTCAGTCAAAAATCGAAAAGACAATTCGTGAAGAACTTTGTGTAAAGAATCACTGGTTGCGTGGTGTTGTAAGCATGCCTTCAAATATCTTTGCAACAACAGGAACAAACGTTTCCATCATCTTCATAGACAAAGAAAACACTTCGGACAAAGTCATGCTGATGGATGCATCTAAGCTTGGTGAAAAAGTAAAGGAAGACGGCAAAAATCAGAAAACAGTTCTTAAGCCAGAAGAAATTGAAAAGATTGTAAACACCTTTAACAATTCAGAAGTAGTAGACGACTTTAGTATTCTGGTTTCTTATGAAGACCTTGCAAAGAAGAATTGTAGCTTTAGCGCCGGTCAGTATTTTGAAGTTAAGATTGAATATGTTGAGCTTACTCCAGAACAGTTCAAAGAAAAGATGGATGGATTTAAGTCAAATATTAATTCTTTCTTTGAAGAAGGGCATAAGCTGGAAAAAGAAATAAAAAAGCAGCTGGGAAAACTAGAAATGTAAAAAAAAGATATTGCAAGGGCACGCCCCCCCCCTCTGCATCGCCGCAATCCATGCCGCCGCTATTCTCCTTCAATCTCAAAGACGCGCCTGGAGCCGTCCTGCCAGTATTTTTTGAACACGCGGCGGATGTCGGCGGACGTCGTCTTTTTGGCGGCGTCGGCAATTTTGTCAAAGCCGTCGATGTCGCCAAAAGAAAGGAGCGCGTTGGCCGATCGGGCGGCGATTGAGGCGCAAGTCATTTGGTTTTGATAGACGGACGAAAGGTACTTTTTTATAAAGCCGCCCAACTTTCCGTCGATGTCGCCTGACAAGAATTCTTTTTCCGCTTCGGGAATGTATGAAGCCGCGTTTTTCATGTCGCTGACCCTGTAAAGGAAAATCGTTCCGTACGGCGCGGGGGAAAAGCCGCCCGAAACCGACGGCGTGTAGCAGGCTCCGTATTTTGTCCTGATTATGTTAAAAAGCGGCTCGTTGTACATAAGGGCCGCGATTCTGGCCGCCGGAAGGTCTGGCGAAGAGGCGCCAGGAATCGCGAACGCAATCGCGATGTGGCCGCTCCCCTTTGCAAGCGCCGGGCTTTTTAGAGAAACTTTTGGGCCTTTGATTTCTAGCGGCGGAATTTGCGGCTCTTCAAAATCCGCTTCCAAGGCGGCCACAGTTCCCAAAGACTTTTCAAGAACGCGGCGGAGCTTTGAAAGTTTTACGTCGCCGGCGGCCACGACGAAAATTCTTTTCGCGTCAAGAATTTTATTGTAGCGCTCCTTTAGGTTAGCCCGCGTAAGGTTTTCCCGCGACTCAGGCAAGACGGCGACTGAGGCGGAAAGCGGATGGCCCTTGTAAATTTCCTTGTTCATCGTGTAGAACAAAAGGCTTTGCGGGTCGTTTTGCATGCTCTGAAGGCCTTGGTCGCATTCGGTCATCATAATATTGTATTGTTCCGCGTCAAAAGACGGGCGCAAAAAGCAGTCCAAGAGAGCGTCCAAGCCCTGGTCCAAGTAAGACGACAGGCACGAAAGAGAAAGATAGGCGCCGCAGTATTGGGCCGAGTGGCCGATTGAAATTTGCTTTTCGTGGGAAAGGCGGCGCAAGTCGTCGTAGGAATGTTCGCTTCCGCCGCGGCTCATAAGGTTAAAGAGCAAGTCTTCCACGCCGGAAAACTCGCGGCCGTAAGTCATGCTTCCGCCGCGGACGCAAATTATGACGGACGCGATTTTTGTGGAATCGACGCTCTTGTAGTAAACAGGAATTCCGTTCTTCAACTTGAACGCAAGCGCGTCCGCTCCGACTTTTTCCGCGCCGCAAGAAACAAGCGCGAGCGACAAGCAAGCCAAAAAAACCGCGCTTGAAATTACGCGCGCGATTTTTCTAAAGCCTAAAAAGGCCGCGCGATTTACATTTTTCATATTCACTCCTTGCCGCTTTCATTGCCGCTATTGAACCAAAAGGCGTTCTCTTTTTTTACTTCCTCAAAGCCCTGCGCGTCAAATTCCGCCTTTAAATTATTGTAGACGGCGGGATTCACTACGACAACCACAAAGGCGTTTTTTCCGACCAGGTACTTGTCGAGCGCGGCGGCGATTCCGGCGTCGTCGGCCTTGTCCAAGTTCTTTGCGTAATTGTAATAATAGTCCTTGTCGCAAACCGTCCACCAGTAGCGCGCGTCGCCCAGCATCGACGCAAACAGCTCGGACTTTATCAAGGCCTCGTCGCGGCGGATTTTTTTTAGTTCCTTGATTTTTTTCTTTCCGACAATTTTTTTTGTCTTGACATAATCGGGAATGATTTTTTCCGCCACGAGCGAATAAAAGTTTTTGGCGCGCGTTGGAATCGAGCGTTCCGGCTCCAGCATAACCGCGTAAAAATTTATGGAACTAGTCCTGCGCCTTGTGGAATAGCCGCCGCCGGCGTAGTCCTGCGAAATGACGCGCAAGTCTTGGTCGGCCAAAATCTCTTGGATAAACGAAGAGTCGGGGCCGTTGATGTAGTTTGTGAACAAGTCCAAGGGATAGCTGGAGTCGCGGTCAAAGTCAGCGTCGGGGCCTCGGTAATAAATCATCGTTTGCGCGATTTGCGGAGAAACTTCCTCGTTGGGCATGACAAAAAATTTTGTTTGGTCAAACGGCTCTTGCGTTTGAAGGGCGCATTCGCTGTCAAAGTCAAAGGAGCCCTTCTCCCAATCGCCGAAAATTTCTTGGGCCAAACGGCGGACTTCTTTTGCGTCAACATCTCCGCCTATAAAAAGCGCGGCGTTGTTGGGAACGTAGTATTTTTCTTTTATCGACTTTAGCTCGTCAAGTTTGGCGGACTGAACTGTGGCGACCTCGCCGGCGGAATCCAGTTGCCAGGGAGCGTTGGGGAAAAAGGTCTTGGTAAAGAAGGCGGCCAAAATAGTTCCCGGCGAATTGTATTCCGCTTGGATTTCGGAAATGACGACTTTTTTTTCGGCCTCAAATTCCGCCTCGTCCAAAAGGGGCTCGCGAATCGCCGCCGACCAAAATTCCATTCCCTTGCGCAAGTCTTCCGACGGAATCGTGAAAAAATAATTCACGCAATGCTCGCCCGTCGTTCCGTTCCAGTCGTCCACGCCAAGCTCGGAAAGCGTTTTTTGGAAGGCGGCGGAATCCTTGCACATCGAGTTCCCTTTGAACATCATGTGCTCGTAAAGGTGGAAGATTCCCGTGTTGTCGCGCCTCTGGGTCACGCCGCCCGCGCGCACGGCGATTTCTATGTAAGCAAGCGGAACCTTGTGGTCTTCGCGGACAAAGACGCTAAGGCCGTTTGAAAGCGCAAAATATTCCGGGTAAAGCGACGCGGATTTTTTGCAAGACGCAAAGAGCGACGCGAAAGCAAACGCAAAAAGCGCCGCGAAAATGATTTTATTTTTCATATTGTCTCCTATTGTAAACAAACACGACCGCCGCCATGCAAATGATGACCGCGTAGCCAATCCAACTTAGCGCGTCCGGGATTTGATTGAACAACAACAAGCCCAGAAGCGACGAGAAAATAATTTGCGAATAGTCAAAAATAGAAATGTCGCGCGCGGGCGCGAAAAAGTAGGCGTATGTTATGCCGAACTGTCCAAGACAGCCCGCGATTCCCGCCCCCACCAAACACAAAAGCTGCGTCGCGGAGGGCGCGGTAAAATTCAAAAGCATGAAGGGCAGGCAAAGCGCGCAGGAAAAGCAGGAAAAAAAGGCTATGACCAAGGCGCCCTTTACCTTTAGCGTTCCAAGCTTTCGCACGCAAGCGTAGGCAAAGCCCGCGCCCATTCCGCCCAAAAAGCCAGCCAAGGCCGGAAGCGAATGAAGCGCCGACGCGCCGGGCTTTATCACAAAAAGCGCGCCGCAAAAGGCTCCGATTGTCGCGACAAGAGGAAGGGGCGCGATTTTTTCTCCAAGCAAAAAGAGGCTGAAGACCACAGCGAAAAAAGGCGACATCTTGTTTAAAATCGCGGCGTCGGCGATCGGTATTCTGTCCAAGGCGTAAAAGTTTCCAAAGATTCCGGCGGAACCGCAAAGGCCGCGCAAAATCAAAAATTTTAAGGCGCCTTTTGGAAGCAAGGGGCCGCGCTCTTGGCCCTGACTTTTGTTCTTGGCTCTTCCCTTTAGCAAGACAAAGAGCGTCACAAAGACCGCGACGATGTTCCTAAAAAAAGCCTTTTCTGTAAAGGGAATGTCGCCTGCCAAATGCGCGAGAGCGGCCATTAGGGCGAAGTTGAAGGCCGAAAAGACAAGGCAGGCCGCGCCTTTAAAGAAAGCGCCGTTAGCGCGAAAGACAGCGCCAGCTTCCGCCGCCGCGGTCTCGTTCGCGCGCGCTTCGCCCGCCCCGCCGCGTTCGCCGTTAGAGCCGCTCATTTAAAGTCCTTCACTCCATCAAGGTCGAGCGTGGCAAAAAGGTCTTGGACAGTTTCGCGGCGGCGGATTTCCTTAAATGAACCGTCGCATCGCATGAGGATTTCGCCGGCGCGGAGCTTTCCGTTGTAGTTAAAGCCCATCGCCCTTCCGTGCGCGCCCGCGTCGTGAATGATGACAAGGTCGCCGTTTTGAATTTTTGGAAGCGGGCGTTGGACCGCGAACTTGTCGCAGTTTTCGCAAAGGCTTCCGACAACGTCATAGACTTCCGTTTTGGGCGCGGCCTCTTTTCCGCTGACCGTGACCTCGTGGTAGGCGCCGTACATGCCGGGCCGCATAAGGTCGGCCATGCAAGCGTCAACGCCGATGTATTTTCTGTAAGTGTCCTTTTTGTGAATCGCCTTTGTGACAAGCCAGCCGTAAGGGCCGGTTATCGGGCGGCCGCATTCCCACTTGATTTCCAAGCCGTCAAGGCCCGCGGGAACGATCATGCTGTCGTAGAGAGCGCGGATTTTTTTGGCCACCTCGAACAAGTCCACTTTCTTTTGGCCGGGCTTGTAAGGGATTCCGATTCCGCCGCCCAAGTCAAGGAATTCGATTTTGATTCCAAGCTTTTCCTTAAATTCCACCGCAAGCTCAAAAAGCATTTTGGCGGTGTCGGCAAAGTAATCGGGATTAAGTTCGTTTGAGGCGACCATCGTGTGGAGGCCAAAGCGCTTGGCGCCAAAGTCGCGCGACTTATTGTAGGCCTCAAAAATCTGCTCGCGGGTCAAGCCGTACTTGGCTTCCTCGGGCTTTCCGATAATCGCGTTGCCTTCCTTTAGCGGGCCGGGGTTGTAGCGGAAGCAAATCAGCTCCGGGAATTTTCCGTCCAAGGCGTCGCGCAAAAATTCTATGTGGGTGATGTCGTCAAGGTTTATGATGTTTCCCTGTTTGTATGCAAGCTGGAATTCTTCGGCCGGAGTTTCGTTACTGGTGAAAATCACGCGCTCGCCCGTGATTCCGCTCATCTGGCAAAGCATAAGCTCGGGCAAGCTTGAACAGTCGCCGCCGCAACCGCATTCCGCCAAAACTTTTAGCATGTAGGGATTGGGCATGGCTTTTACCGCAAAGTGCTCGGTGAATTTTGGGAAAATCGAAAAGGCTTTGGTGAAGTCCGCCATATTGTCGCGGATGGCCTTTTCGTCGTAAAGGTAAAAGGGCGTGGGGAATTTTTTCGCCAGCTCCAAAAGCCGCTCGTGGCTCAAAGGAAAGTTGTCGCTCATTTTTAAATGCCTCCATAAAAAGCCAAAAACACCGCTGACCACGCGAGTTTGGTCGCGAGCGCGGTTGTTGCGGCTTATGCGGCGCGTCAACTTTTTTAGGCTTGCAAGCAATTTTATCGCCGCTAGGATATTCTATCAAAATGAGCGCGCTTTGTAAATGAGCCGCAGTACGTCAATCAGCTCTTGTAAAGATCCCACCACGCCTTTATGACCTTGCCCCAGCTTTCTGAAAAGCCGGTCCAATCGACATAATGAAAAATCGGATTGTTTTGTTCAGTGGCGTTGGTCCAATTGCTTCCCACAATCGAAAGGCCGTAAGCGCAAGCGTTCTCATCGGTCTCGACAGTTTTCTGGGAAATAAAATCTTTGTTTCCGGTAAGATACAATTGCTTCGAAGATATGTCGCCCCACGAGTAGCCGTCCGGGGCGTTCTTTAAAACGCGACGGCCGCCCCAAGAGTATATTATCAACTTGTCGTCGCCGTTCTTCAATAATTCAAAGAGAGAGAGGGCGCTTTTTTTGGCGCCGTCGGGCAAACCACTGTCGTTGGCGATGTCGACGCAAAGCCAGCCCAAATCGTTAAGCCATGCGAAGGTTCCGCAATAGGCAAGGCCCTTGCAGTTTTCAAGGCTGCTTACATCCTGCGCCATGTAATTTAAAAAAATCGAATAAAAAAGATTGGAGTCGCTTTCTTTAACTTTTAGCAATTCGTCGGAAAGCTTGTCCACTCCTGCCTTTAGAGCCAAAGCCTTTTGCATGTCCAAGCTCATAAAAGAGGAAGTGTAGACAGAGCAGCCGCTTGACCTGGAATTTTTAGCCGATTCCGCGTCGGCGGGCTGGTCAATCGGCTCTTTGTAATAACGATGCATGTAGGCGCTTACGATGACCTTTCCAACGTCAAGCGCGGTCATTCCGCTTTTTATGTTGGTGAAAACTCCGTAGTAGTCCGGCATGCAGCTTACGTTGGCCGAAGCGCAATAGTAGTCGGCGCATCCCTTGTAGTTCCACAAAATCTCGGCCGTGCCCTGAAGGCAAAGGTCGTTCCACAAAATCTTTGGCTTGTCGGCGCCAGTGTAGCCCGCGGCAGAAAGCGCGTCCGTTATGTTTTTGCAAGTCAAAAGCCTCTTTGTGTCGTCGCTCGCGTCGGAGCACAAAGAGGCGGAAATCATGGAGGCGTTAGAATCCGTGTAGGTTTCCTTGTGGGTTCCGGCGCCGTGGTCTTGCAGGCACACGACGACGTTGGACGCCGAATAGCGGGCCTTTGCCCACTTTAAAAAGTTTGTCAAAGTGGCCGGGTCGGACATAGTGGGCTCTTTAGGAAGCCAGTCGCGCGCCTGAGCGGTCAAGTCCTTTGTGTTAGGGCCGACTGAAAATTCGTCGCCAAGCGTTACAAAACCTGCGCCGTATTCGTTTCCGCTTTGGGGAACGTAGCTAAGGCTGTAGTCGGCGCCGATTTCGTACAAGGCGCCGTCGGGGTGAATGTATTTTTGATCGCCTTTTTTTTCTTCGCTGATTCCGTCCCAAAGGACAAGCGCGGTCACCGACGGATAGCCGGCTTTGGGGCTTCCGTCCGCGTTGCGCGTTTTGGCAAAGGCGCATTCGATGTCGCGAATGTTTTTGTACAAGTCGTCGTTTATGCTGCTGTCGTCCGCGTCAAAGTAAAACAAAAAGAGCCAGTCGCTTGTCTTGACTTGCGGCGGAACTGCGGGCGAGCCCGAAGAATTGCTGCAAGAAAAAAGCGCCAAGGCGCAAAGGGCCGCGACGGCCGCGACAATCTTTTTCATAAAGCTCCCAAAAGGCCGGCGGCCTTCAGCTCGCCTTTTTTAACGGCGATTTCCAAATATTTTCTTGCCATATTTAAGTCTTTTTTAACGCCGTCGCCTTCAAGGTAGCGGCGGCCGGTTTCGTAGGCGGCGGGACCATAGCCTGCGTCGGCGGATTTTTTATAGAAAGAAAAAGCTTTTTTTGCGTTGGCTTTTGTTCCCACGCCAACCTCAAAACAATGGCCCAACTCATAGGCGGCGGGAGCGCAGCCCAACTTGTCGGCCTTTTGGTAATACTCAAAAGCCTTGTCATAATTCTGAGAGCCGCCCAAGTTTCCGTCCTCGTACATGCAGCCTAAATTCAAAATGGCCAGCGTGTCGTTTTTTTGCGCGGAAAGCTCAAGCCAGTAGGCGGCCTTTTCATAATCTTGCGCGACTCCCCTTCCGTCAATGTACATGCAGCCCAAATTATTGGCGGCCTTGTCGTGCCCTTGCTCCGCCGCCTTTTGGTACCAGTAAAGCGCCTGCTCGTAATCCTGCGCCACTTTAATGCCTTTGTCGTAGCAGCGGCCCAAATTATACTGAAAGTCCGCGAGGCCGCTCTGGGCCAGGCGCGTCATCTCTTCGACGGCGTCCGCGTCAGACGCTTCCGGCGGAAGTTCCTTTACTTCATTCTTGGCTTTTTGAACAGGCTCGTCTTTTTTGCTTTCTTCAACTTCTTCCGGGTGTTTTTTCTTTCCGCCAAAAATGTCCTTAATTTCAAACAAAGTGATTGAAAAACTGTAGCTTTCTCCGCCGTTAGGATTGGGAACGCCGTTGGGAACTACAAAAGATTGCGCGAAAAGCGGCAGAGCCAAAGCAAAGGCCGCGACGGCCGCGATAATTTTTTTCATAAACAACTCCTTCTTTTAATACAATTTTTTTATAAAGGCCGTCAGGCCGTTTTTGTCGGAACGATTGTAAAAGGACCTAAGCTCGGTAAGCTTGTAGTCCGGGCTAACGCCGTCGTCGATGTCCTTAAAGACTCCGTTCTTTTCGGCGCTAAAGCGAAAATGGCTTGAGGTGTTGAAGTAGGTTCCGATGGCGCTAGATGTTGGATAAACGGCGCAAGCTCCGCCGCCGGTCTTGCTTCCAATCAAGGTCGCCCTGCCGGATTCCTTTAGCATGGAAGCCAAAAGGTTTCCGCAAGAAAAAGTTATGTCGGACACAAGGCAAAAAAGGCGGCGGTCGCGGACATTGTCTTCTTGGGTGACTTCGCCGTCAAAGTTGACGTCGGCTAAATAGCTGGTGGCCGACTGGCAGCCGGTAGTTCCGCTTTGTATTTGCAAGTGGCTGAAGCCCAAGAGCCAGCAGGCGACAAAAACTTCCTCGTCAAGTCCGCCGCCTGTGTTGCATGAAATGTCCACGACGACATTCCGTATGGTTGGATCCTCTTGAACGACTTCGTTGGCCGCGTGTATAAGGCCAAAGGTGTCCACTCCGCTTGAAGGGTAGTCGCTAAGAATCGCGTCCCAGTCATCGTCGGTCAAAGGCTCTTCAAAATAATCCCTTCCATTGCCAAAAAATTCGTCAAAGGTGACGTAAAGCGTGTCGCCGATTTTTTGGATGCCCGGAAGTCCGTCAGGAAAAAACGAGCCGCGCGTTTCCTTCGCGTCCTCAAGGCTCTGGTTGATTCGCCTGTATGAAGGCGATGTCGATATGCTTTGATTTTCTTCCCGCTCTTTTTCCTTGTTAAACTTTGCGTAAGGGGAATGCGCCTCAAAAGAGCTGTGGATGTCTCCAAAATACCGGTAGCAAATTTCTTTTATCGCAAGGTCAACTTCGTTGGCGTCCGTTGACGACAGGCGCTCCAAAAGGCCATGCGTCTCAAACCAGTCTGAAAATTTTTCTATGCCACGCAGTTCCCTAAGGCCGTAGTTCAACTGAAAATTCAAGGCCAATTCCCTCATGTTAAAGTCCGCGAGACTTTCGTCCACTTCCGAGGGCGCGACGGAATAATACTTTTTTCCAAGTTCCGTACGCTCAAAAGAGTCGTTGAACAAAGAAGACTTGTCATAAACGTAAAAAATCTCGTCGCCGTTGTAAAGGACGGCGCCATAGGTGTTTCCTGACAAAAAAACGTCCACAAAAGTTTGCAAGGGCAAGAGCGCGATGTTTTTGTCAATCGCCATGTCTATTAAAAATGTTCCATAATAAACGGTTATAGGCTCGCCCCGGTTTTCATAGGTCGCCAGGTCGCAGTGGGTGATGATGTCGTCGGTTACGACAATGTCCAAAAGAGAGGCGGCGCCGGCGTTCATTTTAAAAAGGTCGTAATCGGAAAAAGTTATTTCCTTTTTTTTGGGGTCGATGTGGACTTTGGCTCCGTTGTCCTCCCTGACCACCGTAAGGTCCGAGCCTTCCTTTTTTGCGGAAAAAGTCTTGGAGTTGAACAGCTTGTTTAGCGAAGTCACAAGGTCCACATAGGGAACCTTTCCGGTCGCGTCCGAAAAATACAAGTCAAAGCTGTCCACGCTGTCAAGTTCGCCGTAATAAATCTTTGTAGCCTTTAGAGCAAAGTCCTTTACCTTGAGCGCCCGATTTTGGCCGCAAGAAGACAAGCAGGCCAAAAGCGCCGTCAAAGCCAAAACCCTTCCGACGCTCGGAATTTTGATTGAAAAACTTTTCATAATCACCGCCTCAATTCTTTTTAGTCTACTATGGCAAAAGCGCGACTGTCAAGTTCCAAGGGCAAACGAATTATGAATTCAACAACAAAAGAGATGCTCCCAGTCGCGGCTGCGGCCGATCGGCGCCGCTTGATAACTGCGCTACACACGCATTGCGCCTTGAAACTATCTACATCTGCCGCTATCGCGGCTGGCGCAAAGCGAGTGTCGCCGCCAGCCGCCCCGCTCCCTCGCGCATTCTTTTTACTGCTTCCATAGCGTTTGCCCGGCCCTCCGCAATACAAGAATTAAAAAAAATGCGCAAAGGAGCGGCTCGGCTGGAAGCATTTTTTGTTATTGAATTCACAATGCGGAGGGCCTTGTTAGTTCCCTTGACAACCGCCGCGATTTCCGTTAAAATGGAAGAATGATTCACAACATGCAAAAATTGCAGGAGGCCGTAAAAAAGAACGGCCCCCTTTGCGTCGGCCTTGACACAGACCCGTCATACATTCCGCAGAACATCGCCCAAAAATTTAAAAGCCCCGCCCAAGCGGTTTTGGCCTACAACCAGGCGATAATCGAGCGCGTAAAGTCGGAAAACTGCGCCTCTTGCTTTAAAGTCCAGGCGGCCTACTACGAGGCGATGGGCCTGGAAGGAATGGAGGTTTACGCAAAAACCTTGCGCGCTGTCCGCGACTCGGACTTTGTTTGCATTAGCGACGTAAAGCGCGGAGACATAGCCGCGTCCGCCTCGGCCTACGCAAGGGCGCATTTTGAAGGCGACTTTGAGACAGACATAATGACGGTCAACCCCTACATGGGCTTTGAAACGCTTGAGCCATTCACCGAATATTGCGAAAAAGCCGGAAAGGG
This sequence comes from uncultured Treponema sp., assembly GCA_900316905.1. Classification (GTDB taxonomy): domain Bacteria; phylum Spirochaetota; class Spirochaetia; order Treponematales; family Treponemataceae; genus Treponema_D. The sequence goes on along the minus strand of ONET01000007.1, from coordinate 23,771 downwards.
AATCTTTGTCCTTTTGCGCACGTCCAACCCCGGAGCGGCGGACATCGAGCAGCTTGAGCTTAAGGCAGGCGGCTTGGCCTTGGACCGCGTCGGAAAAGAATTAAATAGAATAAAGGACAAAATGTCCGCCGCGTTCGCGGGCCAGACTTGCTCGCCCGTGGGAGCGGTAGTGGGCTGCACGCACCAAGCGGACGCGGCTTCCATTCGCGCGGCCTATCCGGAAATTTTCTTTTTGATTCCGGGCTACGGAGCGCAAGGCGGAGCGGCCGACATTTGCGGAACGCTCTTGCAAAAAGCCGGCGGAACTGTAAATTCCAGCCGAGGCATTCTTTGCGCCTACAAAAAGGACGCGGCCCTTCAAGACAAAATAGCGTCGTCCTCGCTAACCCTTGACGACATTGCCTCAAGCGCCTTGCGCGCCTGCGTCGCCGCCAAGACCGAATTGCTTCAATTTGCCGCTTCAAACGGAGGCCAAAAATGACAGACTTTTGCCAAGACGAAACGCCCGCGATTTTTCAAATGGCCCATGTGATTGAATGCGCTCCTGTCCAGGGCGCTGTTCCAGAAGGAAGCGTTTGGTCGCTTTCGCTGAAGGCTGAAAAATCCGCGCTCCCGGCCGCCGGCCAATTTTTCATGCTGCGCTCACATTCTTCGCAAAAACTTCTGGCCCGGCCAATAAGCGTATTCAGCGTTCAGATTCTTCCTGACAACAATTCCGCAAAAATAGAATTCTTGATTCTAAAAAAAGGCAAAGGCACGCGGGAACTTTGCGCGCTAAAAAGCGGCGACCGCGTTGAGCTTTTGGGGCCTTGCGGAAACACATTCCCGCGCCCAATCGAAGGCTCAAACATTTGCATTGTCGGAGGCGGAGTTGGAATCGCGCCTGTCGCCGGATTCGCCTCCACCCTGCCCGACCAAACCTACGACTTTTACGCCAGCTTTAAGAGCGGCTCTTACGGCTTGCAAAACATAAAGGCAAAGACGCTTTTCATCACGACCGACGACGGAAGCCAAGGAATCTCGGGAATGATAAGCGCGGCGCTCAACGCGTCCGACCTAAGGGCAAGAAAATACACGGCCGTCTACGCTTGCGGCCCGGCTCCGATGCTCCGCTACATCCAAGGAATTTGCCGCGACGCGAATGTCCAATGCTATCTTTCGCTTGAAGAAAAAATGGCTTGCGGCATGGGCGTTTGCCTGGGCTGTACGGTTCAAACTGTGGAAGGCTACAAAAGGTGCTGCAAGGACGGCCCCGTATTTGCCGGACAAAAAATAATTTTTGACGATCCCATTCCGCCGCAAAAAAGAAACGCGGTCGGCGTGATAGACCTTTCCGTAAATGTCGGAGGCCTTCGCCTAAAAAATCCGGTAATCGCAAGCTCAGGAACATTTGGCTTTGGAACTGAATACGAATCGGTCTTTGACATTTCTTCGCTTGGCGGAATTTCTTCAAAGGGACTCACGCTTGAGCCAAGGCAAGGAAACAGCGGCCGGCGCCTTTGGGAAACGCCCAGCGGCTTGATGAATTCCATCGGTCTGCAAAACCCCGGCATTCCGCACTTTATAAAGGAAGAGCTTCCTCAAATGAAAGAATTGGGAACGGCCGTAATCGCAAACCTTTCGGGCTCTTCAATCCAAAGCTACTGCGAAGGCGCCCGCCTTTTGGAAAACAGCGACGTTGACGCAATCGAGCTGAACATCTCCTGCCCCAACGTGTCGACGGGCGGGGCCGCTTTGGGAATGTCTTGCCAAACTGCAAGCGACGCGACAAAAAGAATCCGCGAAATTGTTACAAAACCCTTGATTGTAAAGCTGACCCCGCAGGCAAGCGACGTAGTTGGAGTCGCGCTCGCTTGCAGGGAAGCCGGCGCGGACGCTATAAGCTTGTGCAATTCCTTCCAGGGAGTCGCGATAGACATAGAAAAGGGAGAGCCTGTTTTTGACAAGGTAAAAGCCGGCTTCGGCGGCCCCGCGGTCAGGCCAATAGCTTTGCGCTATGTTTGGGAAGTGGTCGAGGCCATGAACAAATTGCCGGAAGACCAGCGCATTCCAGTAATCGGAATCGGCGGCATCGCGACTTGGCGCGACGCGGTGGAATTCATAATGACGGGAGCGGCTGCAGTTCAAGTAGGAACAGCCACATTCGCCAACCCCTTGGCCATGAAGGAAATCATTGAAGGCATTGAAGCCTTTATGCGGCGCAAGGGTTATTCCAGCGTAAAGGACTTCCGAGGAATCGCGCAAAAGGCTTGAAATTTCTTGGCTATTGCAAAAAGCTTTTTATCTCTTCCAAGACAGAAAGCGCGTTGATTCCCGTTTGAAGCGTTGACTCAAGCTGGGTCTTGCCGTCCAAGAAGTCAACGGCGTTTTTGACCATGTTGGAAAAATAGCCGGTCTTTTTGGGCAGGCGAATTTCTTCGTCGCGGCCAAGCGAATGAAAGCCTGTGTAAAGGCTGGATTCCTTGCTCTTGTAAAATTTGGCGTATCCGTTCCCAATGCAAACGCGGCCCTGCGTTCCCACAACGTCAAGCTCAAAGCCAAAAAAGCGGCTTCTTCCAGACATGAAAAAAGAAACTTGCGGGCAAAGCTTGCTTGAATAATGCGCGCAAAGCTCGCGGACAACCGCCTTGTTCTTGGGATCGCGAAAGATTCCTGTGACGACAGGATTTTTCAACAAGACGCGCTGGCGCTTTTGGCCCGAGCCGTCTTCAAGCCGCTCCAGAAAAAACAAAACTATGTCCACCAAATGCGTTCCGTCGTGCAAAAGGCTGTAGGCGCCGCTTTCTTCCGCGGCCTTGTCATACAATTTCATTCCAGAAAAAAGCCGCGCCTCAATCGATTGGACTTCACCGATTTTTGTCAGGTAAGCGGCGGCGGCCTTATAGTCGGAGGCAAAGCGGCGCTCGTGGTTGACCAAAATCGGAACGCCGTATTTGTTGGCGGCGCTTTTTATTTTGGCGGCCTCGCGCAAATTTAAGGCGACCGGCTTTTCCAAAATCACAAGCTTTGGAGAGCGGCTCAAAACGTCAAGGGTCACCGACAAGTGCGAGTCTTCGTTTACGGCAACGACAACGATGTCGGGCGCCGAGACTTTGAAAAGCTCTTCGACCGTGGGATAAACGCGGGCCAAGGGATTTTTTTTGCGGAAGGCCGCGAGCGTCTTGGGATTTGAGTCCACGCCGCCGATAAATTTTACGCGCGAATTTTTTTTGAGCGCCATCACATGGCTTGCCGGCTGCTCGCGCTTTTTGTCAAAGCCAAGAGTCCAGCCTATTCTTCCGATTCCGACAACGGCGGCAGTGTATTTTTTCAAACGTGGCTCTCCAGATACATTACAAAGTCTTCTTCTTTTAGCGGCCGTGAATAATAGAAACCCTGGACGTAGTTTACGTCGACGGAACGCAGGAAGGAAATTTGCTGCTCGGTCTCAACGCCTTCGCAAATAGTTTCCTTGCCAAGGGACTTTGCCATCTCGACAATTTTTGCGACAATCTTGTATTCGTCTGGATTTGGAATCTTTCCGTTTTGATCGACCCGCATGAATTTTTGGTCCAGCTTGAGCACGTCGGCAGGAATTTCAGAAATTATGTTGAGCGAAGATTCGCCGTTTCCAAAGTCGTCTATCGCGACGCGGAAATTCTTTTCGTGCAGCTGCCTTGTGACTTCCAGCAAACGGTTGTCGCCCGCGCCCACCGAGCGCTCGACGATTTCAACTTCAATAAGTTGCGGCGAAATGTCGTATGCGGTGAACAAGTCCCAGAATTTGCTGACAAACTTTTCGTCGGCCAAATGGAAGCGCGACATGTTGACTGAAATCGGAACGTTGGGCTTTCCTTCGCTTTGCCGCTTGGCAAGGAATTCAAAGACTTCCCTGTAAACGTAAAAGTCCAGTCTGGTTATGTAGCCGTTCCGCTCAAACAGCGTTATGAATTCATCTGGCATGCAGTCGCCCAATTCCGGCGAATGCCAGCGGACAAGCGCTTCCGCTCCGATGACCTTTCCGTTTGTCAAATCAACCTTGGGCTGGTAAACGACATAAAATTCATGGTGCGTGAAAGCCACAGGTATGTAGCGCTCAATTTTTTTGTCCTTTATGATGCGCGTCTCCATGTTTTTGTCGTAAACCGAATAGTTTTGCAGCAAGTTGTCTTGGATTATGTGCTTGGCGTAGCTTGTCTTTCCTATCAAAGTTTGAACTGAGCCCTTCTCGTAATCCTTTCCGGCAAAAACAATTCCTGTCTTTGTCGGAAGGCGCTCGCCGATGCGGCCGGCAAAATAATTTCCATTATACAAAAGGCCTTCGTATTCCTTAAGCGCGTCTTCCTTGCTTTGTCCGTCCTTTAGCGGATACATCAAATACAAGTGGTCGATGGCGCCGCGCGCCGCGATTCCGCCCTGCTGCATGGCGATTTGGCCAAGCCGGCGCGCCAGCATGACAAGCTGCTCGTTGGCGGACGCGATTCCTTCCGTCTGCTGAACGATTCTAAAGCCGCGGATGTCGATTCCAAAAAGCATGTAGTTTTTGTCCGGCTTGGAGCTGAGCAAGCGGCCGCATTCTTCCTCAAAGCGCGATTCAGTCCACAAGCCGGTAAGCTCGTCAAAGTCCGAGTCTTGCTGCAAGGTCAAGCGGTGGCTCGACATTCCGCGCGAGCCTGAAAGCGTGACAAAAGCGTAAAGGCAAATAATCAAGACCGCGAACAAAACAAAAAGCGCGGCCACCTTCATGCTGGAATTCAAGAATTCCAAGTAGGCGGGAGAGACGACTTCCACCAATCCTATTATCCAATTTGTGTTGTTGACGCGCGAGAAAGAAATGAATTCTTTTCCCAGGATTATAGTCTCCAAAACGACGGAGCCGGACTGTTTTTTTGCAAGCGCGTCCTTAAAGTTGAACAAGGCCCGCTTGTCTTTTTGGGCAAGGCTGTCAGGATCGTCCCCTATTTTTTTTATCACGCTGTCAAATTCCGGCAGAATCAAGAAATTGCCGGCTTCGTCCATCATGTAGCTTGTGGCGTTTTCAGCGTAAGCCATGCGGCTCATTGGATTTTTTACCGCAAGCGAATCAAGCACAAAGAAAAGAATTCCCCTAAGGTCCCCGTCCTTGCCAAAGACCTTGCGCGCGGCGAAAAAACTTTCTTCTTTTGTAAAGTCGTTTTGGCCCCAAGCGGAAAATTCCGTGTTCTTGGAGCCTTGGACAAATTCAGTGAAAAACGGATATTTTTTTACGTCAAAAGTCCTGCCGTCCTTGTAGCGGACAAGCCAGTCTCTTCCGGCAAAGCAAAAGTCCAAAACATAGGCCTTGTCAATCTCGTCAGACGTAAAAAGCCTTTCGTTTATTTGCGCGTTGTCGTCCAAGCTTAAAAGCGGCGACGACGAGACGCGCTCCAAACCGTCCAAATATATCGAAAGGCGCTTTTCCAAAAAAACGGAATTGTATCGCACCGCGCTTTCGCTGGCGTTCTTGTAAAAGTTCTGGACGTTCAGCATGACGGCGCGAAGGATAAGGGCGCAAAACAAGGAAACAAGGACAACGACGGAAAATGAGAAAACCATTATAGAGCGCTTTCGCATCAAAAGCCTGCTTAGCGAAACTCCGTGTTTTTCCGTTTTGTTCTTGAACATGAACATACTTTTCAAAAGGAATTATAACACTATTTTAAGAATTCCGCAAGTTTTTTTTTGAAAAAAACTGAATTATGTGATATAATGGAACAATGCCGAATATCCGCCGCGCGGCAAAAATCGCGCTTTTTCTCGCTATGACCCTTCTCTCAAATTTCGCTTGGGCAGGCCCCAAAGGCGCCGACGCGGCAGCTTTGCTTGCAAAAGAGGGAGATCCGGCCTTGCGCGGCAAATGGGCGCCGATTTCCAACGACTGGGAATTTTACAAATCCGAGCTTTTGCAGCCCTATGACTTTTATCCAGAAAAAAAGGTCGCCGCGGGAAAGAAAATTTCGCTTCCATTTAAGTTTGAAAGGGACGTGAATTACGGAACCTTCCATTGCCGCGTCAACGGCTTGCGGCCCAACAAAAATTACGCGACCGAAATTTACGGCGCCGTCATAAGCTGCTGCCGCTTTTGGTGCAACGGAAAGCTTGTGGCCACATCCGGCTTTTTGAGCAAGGACAGCCGCGCGGCCAGGTCCGGCGACTTGTGCGAAATCATAGAATTGAACACGGACGCGAACGGAAGCCTTGACATTTTGATTCACGTCGCCGACTATGAAAACGCGGCGCGGGGCATTGTAAAGCCCTTGATGATGACGGAACGGACAAACGCCGAGCAAAAAATGTTTTTGCGCTACTTCTTCAACGCGCTTTTGGTCGCCTTCCTTATAGCCCACATAATCTACAACCTGACGCTTTTTGTACTGACAGCAAAAAGGCGCTCCCCGTTGATTCTAGCGATTCTTTTCACATTGTTGACGGCCTCGGTCACGCTCACTGGATTTTCGCTCACGCAAACGCTTTTGACAAACATTCCCTACGTAAGCCACAGAAGGCTTCCTGTCTCGCTCTTTTGCCTTGAAGCGGCGCTCTTGGTCCTGTACGAATCGTCGCTCTTTAAGATTCCCTATAAAAAAAGCATCGTCTTGCACATCGCGATGGCCATAAACGCGGCCGCGGTCTTCGCCATTCCGCCGGCCGTTTTTGAAAAGGCGCACTTCTTTTTTTCAGCGATTGCGATAGCGGGCGTGATGTACGCGGTTTCCGTTCCAAACGACTTTACGATAAGAATGAAATTTGGCGAAAAGACTTCCGAAAGCGTCAGGAACCATTTGCTGCGCCTGTTAAGGACCTTGGCGGTCTTTGCAATCGTAATCGCGTGCTCCAACGATTTTTTGGCCGCGGCCAACAGAAACACGGTGGTTCATCCGTACTTTTTTTTCAAGCTTTCGATTTTGGTCTTTGGAATCATGGAATGTGTGGTTTACGCGTTCAACAGAAACTGGACGCTTTCTAGAGTCAACAGGTATTCGGAAGCGCTGGCCAAGGACAACGAGATTTTGGGCAAATTTGTTCCGGGCCAAATTCTAAAATTGATGGGCGCCAGCGACGTGACAAGGATAATTCCCGGAGAATGTCGCATAATAGACGCGATTATTTTTTGCGCGCAAATCAAGCATTACTCGCAGTTGGCGGAATCAATCGGAAGAGGCGAGCTTTTTAAAATCACGACAGAATTCCACCAATCGATTTCTCCAATCATAATCGATTCCGGCGGCTTCATAACAAAGCGCGACGCGGGAGGCTTTACGGCCATATTCCAGCAAAAAAATTCCGACACGATAGTCTGCGCGGCCCGCGTTCAAAAAAAGCTTAGGGACATCCGCCGCTCCTTGCGCAAAAAGCACAGGACCGACATCGGAATCGGCATCGCGATCCATTCAGGAAAAGTCGCCATCGGAACCATGGGAACACATTCCCGCTTGGACGCCACCGCCTTGTCCGACGACATAACGCTGGCCAACGCGGTCGCCGAGCAAAACGCAAAAATGAATTCGCAAATTCTAATAACAGAGGAAGCCATGCCCTTTTGCAGAAGCTACATTGACTACATGTACGAAGGCCACTTCTTTATTTTTGAAGGAAAGCAGATTTTGGTTTACAGCGCCATGCCCATCATAAAATCAGAGACCGCATACGAAGACACATTGGAAGTAATTGATGACGATGATGAAAATTAAAACGCTCGCTCTGACATTGGCTCTTTTCGCTTTATCCTTGCCGCTGTTCGCAAAAAACGTCACGAACGGCTCGGTGAATTTTTCAATCGCGGATCCAAACAAAAAAATCATCGCGCTTAGCGGCGACTGGGAATTTTACGCCAACCAAACTTTCACAAGCCTTATGGGCGCGCGGCTAAGAGTGGACTTCATTGAAACGCCAAAACCTTGGTCAAAAAAAGTTTCCGACAAGCCGCCCATATCCCCTATCGGCTGCCACACTTACAGGGTATTGATAACAGGCCTCCGTCCAAATTATGAGTACGCGATTTTTTCCAGAAGAAGCCCTCAATACAGCGCCATCTTCTACGCAAACTCAAAATTCCTCTTGGAATGTGGAAAATTTTCGCGCCACGAGGAAAACTACAAGCCGGCGCAAGTTCCGATTTACGAGCGCGTCATGTCAAACAGCAACGGCTTGATAGAGCTTGTTGTCCAAGTTTCAAACTTCACCGGCGGAGACAGCGGAATAACCTCGCCGATTTACTTTGGCGAAAATTCCGCGATTGAAAAATTATTCATAGCGACAATGTTGACGGCCGCCACGATTTTGGGAGGCCTGATATTCATATTTTTCATGAACTATTCCTTCTGGTCGTTCAACAAAGAGAGGAAGTCAAATTTTTACTTCGCCGCATTGATTTTTTTCATCGCCGCAAGGCAGTTTTTCCTAAACTTCAACGGGCTGGGAGCCTTGGGCTTGGCGCTGCCGTTTGGCCTTCAATTCAAGTTGGAAAACGCGTTGATTTTTTCGGGAGCGCTTATCGGGGCCTTCTACACATACGACGCTGTTTTTTCGGCAAAGCACGTGGCGCTTGACAGGGCGATTTCAACGATAACGCTGGGAATGTTGATATTCTTTATGTCGCTTCCCGACAAAATTGCCGTCATCGCGCTAAAGCCGTCATTGGCGCTGCTTGCGCTTTTCACGCTGTACGCAATGTTCAGGCTGGTTTTGGCCATAAAGACAGGCCAAGCGCGGGCGGCTTTCTTTTTGTTCATTTTCATGCTCATCGCGATTCCAATTTTGATTGACTACGCCGTTTCGGTTTTCACGCCCGGAACAAACGTGCTGGCTTTTGAATTTGCATCCTCCGCGCTCATGTTGATTGACACCGTGTTCATAGCCGCCGCGCTCGAACTTCTTCAAAAGAAATCAATAAACCTAAAGAACGACTCATCAAAATACCATCTTTCAGTCCGCCGCTTCATTCCGCGCAACTTGCCCAAAGTGTCGGACGAAGACATATTCAAAAAGCTCGAAGTCGGCTCAAGCCTTGAAGGAAAGATGACCATAATGGCGGTCGGCTTTAAGGTCATCTCGCCCGACAGCACGCCGATAAGCTTGCGCGACAACTTTGAGTCGATGGGCTTTTACACAGCCACCATCATTGACCAAATCAACAAGAACAACGGCTCGGTCATTTCAATTTCAAACAAGGGAATTATGGCGCTCTTCAACAGCGACTCGCCGGCTTCTATGGAAACGGCCCACGAAATACGAGACTTGATTCAAACCATCAACGCTAGGCGCGCGGAGGACTACTATCCCTGCATCTCGTTCACAATCGCCATCCACCAAACAGACATGCTTTTGGGAATCATGGGCGACAGAAGCCGCATAGACTTTGCCTTGATTTCTTCGGGAACTGAAGTCACCGACAAAATGCTCAGCCTGGGCTTTGCGATGAACATTCCGGTTTTGATTTCGGAGCCGACCGTCCAGGCGATGAACTACACGGACTCCAACAAACTTAAGCTTTTGGGAAAAATTCACTTTAGCGAGTTTGCCCGCCCCATCGGCCTTTACGGCTTCATCTCGTCGGAGGAAGAAGAGAACAGCCTTGAGATTTTGGACGAGACGCCCTTCATCACCCAGTTCAGCGCGGACAAATACATCAATTTTTAGTTGAAAGTTATGTTCTTTTGCGCTAATATTCCTATATTATGAACAGTTCCACAATTCCAGAAAGAAAAGACGTTCCCGCAAGCGACAAGTGGGATTTGACAACCCTTTTTAAGACTGACCAAGACTGGGAAGCCGCGCTTTCCCAAATTGAGGCGGACGCAAAAGCCGTCGCGGCCTTTGAAGGAAAACTCTCTTCAAGCGCGGAAGTTCTTTTGGCCGCCCTAAAGGCCTACGAAAAGCTTTGGAAAAACGTGGAGCTGGTCGCAAACTACGCGGGCCTTTTAAAGACCACGGACGAAGGCGACGAAAAATATTCCGACATGGAAGGCCGCGCCGACATGGCCGTCTCAAAGGCCTCCGCCCTTACAAGCTTTTTTGACTCGGAACTTTCGGCAATCGCGGACGGCGACATCAAGGCCTGGATTGAGCGCGAGGATTTTAAGGACTACAAGATTTACGTCCAAAAGCTTTTGCGCCAAAAGGAGCATATCCTAAGCCAAAAGGAAGAGCGCATCCTCGCGCTCCAGTCGGAAAGCGGCTCGACCTCAGAAAAAACTTTCAGCGTTGCCGAAAACGTAGACATAAACAATTTGTTCGGAACGGTGAACGTTGGCGGAAAGAACTTGCCGCTGACCCAAACGACTTGGACGCAGTTTATGGAAAACCCCGACCGTTCCGTCCGCGAAAAGGCCTACAAGCAGTTCTACAAAAATTTTGAGAGCCACCAAAACATTTTGGCAAGTCTTTACGCCGGCTCGGTAAACCAAGACGTTTTCATAGCCAGAGCGCGCGGCTACAAGTCAAGCCTAGACGCGGCTTTGTTCGGAAACAAAGTTCCCGAAAGCGTATACAGAAACCTTATCGACACGGTTCACAAAAACTTTGGCCCGTTAAGAAAATACTATTCGATCCGCAAGCGCGCGCTCAAGGTTGACCAACTTCGCCACTACGACGTTTACGTTCCGCTTGTTCCCAACGTGGAGACAAAAACCAGCTACGACGAGGCCGTGGAAATTTGCCGAGAGGCGCTCGCCCCGCTTGGAAAGGAATACACCGACACTCTTTGCGGCGGATTGAAGGGCGGCTGGGTTGACCGCTACGAAAACAAGGGAAAGCGCAGCGGAGCCTTCTCCAACGGCGGCTACACGGGCTACCCCTACATTTTGCTGAACTACAAGGACACGATTATCCGCGACGTCTTTACGATGGCGCACGAGGGCGGACATTCTATGCACTCTTGGTTCAGCGCCAAGAGCAATCCCTTCATGCAGTACAACTACACGATTTTTGAGGCGGAAGTCGCGTCCACCTTCAACGAGGAACTTGTCTTCCAATATTTGATAAAGAAGGCCGACAAGCCCGAAATGCGAACCTACCTTTTGGCGATGCGCGCCGCCGACATCATGGCCACCTTGCACCGGCAGACGATGTTCGCCGAGTACGAGCTTAAGGCGCACGAGCTTGTTGAAAGCGGAACGCCTTTGAGCGCGCCGGTCTTGCGAAAGCTTTACCGCGGCCTTTTGGAAGAATACTTTGGCCCCGAAATGGTCTTTGAAGAAAATTCCGACATGGAAGGACTTAGGATCCCGCACTTTTATTCGGCCTTTTACGTTTACAAGTACGCCACCGGAATCAGCGCGGCGATGGCCTTGGCCGACCGCGTCACAAAGGGCGGCGAAGCAGAGCGAAACGATTACTTTAACTTCCTAAAGTCGGGCGGCTCTCGCTACCCGATTGAGTCGCTCAAAGTGGCCGGAGTTGACATGGAAAGCCCCGCTCCGGTTCAAGCCGCGCTGGACAAATTTGCCGCAATCATCGACGAGCTTGACAAAACGATAAAATAAGTTAAAGAATTTGCGTGTTGGCGCCGATAATTAAATAAGGAGAATGGCAAAATTGAAAAAAGAGAATTTTTATCTTTTCATGCAAAGCGTTCCAAAGGCGGAATTGCACATTCACATCGAAGCCGTCATCACGCTCGAATCAATATGCCGTCTCTATGAAAAGCGCTTTGGAAAGAAAATGACCAAGGCCGAGCAAGTGGCTCTTTTTACTTATGAAGATTTGAACGGCTTTATCAAGGCTTTCTTGCAAGTTCAGGACTTGTTCACCGAAGTAAGCGACTTTGACTATGTTTTTGACGACTTTGCCCGCTACCTTAAGGGGAACGGAATCACGCGCTGCGAGGCCTTCTTTGCCCCTTCGGCCTTTGTGAAAAAAGGCTTTGACTACGGCGAGATGGTAAAGAACTTCACCAAGAACATCAACAAAATCAAAAAAGAAACTGGAATCGACATAAAGCTTTTGGTTGACGTTTCGCGCACATTTGGACTTGAAAACGCGATGACCAACTACCAGTTGTTCAAAAGCCATCCAAGTTCCGCCATTATCGGAATCGGCTTGGGCGGAGCGGAACAAAAAGGCCCTTGCAAGGATTTTGGCCCGGTATTTGAAAAAGCCCGCGCGGACGGCTTCCACGCCGTAGCCCACGCCGGAGAGGACGTTGGCCCTGAATCGGTTTGGGACGCGATTAACGTTTTGAACGCGGAGCGAATCGGCCACGGAATCACTTCGATTCAAGACGAAAAGCTTGTCCAGTATTTGGCCGAAAAGCAAATCCCGCTTGAAGTCTGCCCCACCAGCAACACCTTTACAAAGAAAGTCGTCCAAACAATAGAAGAGCACCCGATCCGCGCTTTTTTTGACAAGGGCGTTTTGGTGACGGTGAACACGGACGACCCGGTTTTCTTTAAGGTCACTTTGCTTGACGAATTTTGGGCGCTCCACAAAAAAGCCGGCTTTACGATGGACCAAATAAAGGTTTTGCTTGAAAACAGCTTTAAGGCTTCGTTCCTTTCGGACGCGCAAAAGAAAAAGGCGATTAAAGAGCTTGACGTTGCCTGGGAAGAGAACATCAAAAAGTACGAGTAAAATTTGAAACTGTAAACTGACCAAGAAGGCCGCCGCAAGGCGGCTTTTACTTTAAATACACCATCAAAAGCATGATGTCGCTGTTGCGGATTCCGCTGATGCGGCTGGCCTGCCCTAACGTAAGCGGGCGCACGCTTTCCAGCTTGCCGCGAGACTCCGCGCTCAATGACGGAATCGAGCCGTAGTCAAAATTTTCCGGAATGTGAAGGTTTTCCAGGCGGTGCATTTTTTCAACGCGGCGGTCTTGCTTTTCTATGTAATACTTGTATTTTACGTCGACCAAGGCGTGCGCCCAAACGTTTTGCGCGAAGCCTGGATTTTGCGCCTCGGGATTTTTTTCCAAAAGCGCGGAAGCCTCCGCCACTTGCTCGTATTTTTTAAGAACAGTCTCGTACTGCGCCTGAGTTTTTAGGCCAGCGTCAAAAGCCTTCTTTGCAAGGCGGCGGTCCGCGTCGTCGTAGCGCAGCTTTAACCGGTATTCGGCGCGCGCGGTGAACATGCGGTAAGGCTCTTTTGTGCCCAACGTGACAAGGTCGTCAATCAAGACTCCGATGTAGGCTTCGTCGCGGCCAAGAATCAACGGCTTGTATTCCGGGATTGAATTGAAGCGCGCAAAGCCCGCAGCCTCTTGAGCCGATTTTAGCTTTTTGTTTAGGACCGCCGCCGTTTTTTGGCTTGCGCTTGCCATTGCGTCCGCGTCGGCTTGGCTAAAGTCAAAGCGGGGGCAAAAGCAACCGGGCTCCAGCGAAGCGGGCCGGCCTCCCATCTCGTCGTCGGCGGGAACAAGCGGGCCGCACAATTCCTTGTGGGCGCGGGCATAGTAACCGGCGTTGATTCCGGCGACAAGGCCCTGCCCAGCCGCCTCCTCGTAGCCGCTCGTTCCGTTTATTTGGCCCGCGTTAAAAAGGCCCGCGACTCTTTTAGTCTCAAGGCTTGGGAACAATTGCGTGGGCTCAACGTAATCGTATTCGACAGCGTAGCCGGGGCGGCTCACCACGGCCTTTTCAAAGCCGGTCATCGTCCGCAAGAATTGGTCTTGCACGGATTCAGGGAGCGAAGACGAAAGGCCGTTAAGGTAAATCTCTTCGGTTCCTAAGCCTTCCGGCTCTACGAATATTTGGTGGCGCTCGCGCTCTGCAAAGCGCATCACTTTGTCTTCTATGCTGGGACAGTATCGCGGGCCAACGCCGTGAATTTTTCCGCTGTACAAGGGAGAGCGGCCGATGTTGGCGCGAATTATCTCGTGGGTTTTAGAATTTGTGTAAACAACGTGGCAAGGAACCATCGGCCGCTCGATTTTTGGGTCGTCAAAGCTAAAGGGGATTACCTCGTCGTCTCCGGGCTGCTCTTCCAAGACGCTAAAGTCAACCGAACTTTTTAGGATGCGGGGAGGAGTTCCGGTCTTGAGGCGGCCGGTGGTAAAACCAAGGCGGCGGAGTGAAGCGGTAAGGCCATAAGCGCCCGCTTCGCCCAAGCGGCCGCAGGGAGCGTCGTATTCTCCGATGAAAATTCGGCCGCCCAAAAAAGTTCCTGTCGTAAGGACAACGGCGCGGACTGGAATCACGCGGCCGCGCTCGGTCACGATGCCGGTCACTTTTTGCCGCATTCCGCCGCGCGCCGATTCCGCCGTTCCGTAGTCTATGCGGCCCGCTTTTTGGCCTTGCGAACCGTTTTGGCCGCCGCCATTCGTTTTGGCGCTATCGTTCGCTTCCGTCCGCGAGTCGCCTGGTATCGTGCCCGCCGCCGCGCTTGAATCGGAATTGGGCGGAAGGCTTTGGTCGCTTTCTGTCGCGATTATGTCAACCACCGTGTCCATCAAGGTGGAAAGGTTTGGAGTTGATTCCAAGACTTGCCGCGCAAGCTGGGAGTACAAAATTTTGTCGGCTTGGCTGCGCGGCGCTTGCACGGCTGGGCCGCGGCTTTTGTTCAACAAGCGGAACTGAATCATCGAGCGGTCAATCAGCTTTGCCATTTGGCCGCCCAGCGCGTCAATCTCGCAAACGATGTTGCCTTTGGCTATTCCGCCAATGCTGGGATTGCACGACATTCTTCCAATCGCGTCAACGCTTTGAGTGATTACAAGTGTCTTTAGTCCCATTCGCGCGGAGGCAAGGGCAGCCTCAATTCCGGCGTGCCCCGCTCCGACAACGGCGACATCGTAAGAGTCGTAAAAGCCCGGCATTTTTTTATCGGGCTTGCAAAAAAGATGTCCGGGTTATGACGCTTTGCGTCATTGCCCGAACATGACAGTTTTTGACAAGCCGCTCCCATTTATTTCATGTTGACAATGCTCTTGTCGTAGTCAGTCGGCGGAACAAAGCCCATAAGGTTCATGATTGTGGCGGGCCAAGAAGAAATTCCAAGGCCTTCGTTGAGCTTTGTGTTGTCGTATTCGCCCTTGTATTCGGGGTCGTAGATGATTCCAGGAACTGGGTTCAAGCTGTGGCTTGTCTTGGGCTTGGGCTCGCCGTTTGCGTCCTTGGAAACGCTTCCGTCCTTTTTGTGCTCGTACATGTCATCGCTGTTTCCGTGGTCGGCCGTGATGCAAAGGATTCCGCCCGCTTCCTCGATGGCGGCCTTAAGGCGGCCAAGCTGCAAGTCCATTCCTTCCATAGAGCAAACAACGGCGTTGAAGACTCCGGTGTGGCCAACCATGTCGCCGTTGGGATAGTTAAGGCGAATGTGGTCGTACTTTCCGCTCTTGATCGCTTCGATTACTTTGTCAGTGATTTCGGCGCACTTCATCCAAGGTCGCTGCTCAAAGGGAACTACGTCAGACGGAACTTCGACGTAAGTCTCAAGGCTCTTGTCAAATTCGCCGGGGCGGTTTCCGTTAAAGAAGTATGTCACGTGTCCGTACTTTTGCGTTTCGCTAATCGCCATAAGATGAACGCCGCTCTTTGTAAGGTACTCTCCCATCGTGCGGTCGATGCTGGGCGGGTTGACCAAGTACTGCGCGGGCTTGTGGTTGTCGCCGTCGTACTCCATCATTCCTGCGTACTCAACTGCGGGAACGCGCTTTCTGTCAAAGTGCGGAAAGTCCTTTTCCTCAAAGGCGGCGGTGATTTCCAAGGCGCGGTCTCCGCGGAAGTTGAAGTAAACGACAGAGTCTCCGTCCTCGATTGTTCCGACGGGCTTTCCGTCTTTCGCGATTACAAACTCATGCATGTCCTGGTCAAGGACGCCGGGAACTTCCTTGCGGTAAGTTTCGATCGCTTCGACCGCGCTGGCGAACTGGCGGCCCTCGCCCAAAACGTGGGCCTTCCAGCCGCGCTCGACCATGCTCCAGTCGGCGTTGTAGCGGTCCATCGTCATGTACATGCGGCCGCCGCCGGAAGCGATTTGGCAGTCCGCTCCAAGGCCGGCCAAAAATTCCTGCAAGGGTCCAAAGTAGTCCAAGGCGCTTGTGGGCGGAACGTCGCGTCCGTCAAGAAGAGCGTGGACGCGAATCTTTTTTACGCCTTCCTTTACGGCTTGGGCGCACATGGCCTTAAGATGGTCGATGTGGGAGTGAACGTTTCCGTCAGAAACAAGGCCGATAAAGTGGAAGGTTGAATTTTTGTCGTTTACGTTCTTTACCAATTTTTTCCAAGTGTCGCCCTGGTACATAGAGCCAGTGGAAATTGACTCGCCGACCAACTTGGCTCCCTGCGCGAAGACGCGGCCGCATCCCATGGCGTTGTGGCCTACCTCGCTGTTTCCCATGTCGTCGTCAGTCGGAAGGCCTACGGCGGTTCCGTGGGCCTTGAGCTTTGTGTTGGGGCAGTTGGCCTTGAACCAGTCAAGGTACTTCATTTTTGACGCCTTTACCGCGTCGCCCTCTTCGTATTTTCCGTAGCCCACGCCGTCCATGATTACAAGAACCACCGGTCCGCGGCGGCCCTTCCAATTGGGGTTCTTTTGCAATGCATGCATTGTGTCTGCCATATTATATCTCCTATAGATTTATTGAGTGAAGTTAGTCTATTGTAACGAATTTAAGGAATTAGCGCAATGCGTTTTTTTGGCAGGGGGAACGGAGGGAACTAGTCAATTTCAGAAACGCCAAATATTTACTTAGCGTTGTAATACAAATCGTCTGGGCAGATGTCTTGGCCGTTTGGCCACTCAACATTGAAGCCATTGGCGCGAACGCTTTTAAAATAAGCACTGTCATTCAACTGGCCAAACCACGAGCCTTTTATGTATGGCTTTACGTCAAAACGCTTTCGCTCGCCGTTGTCAAATTCCAAGAGAAGAATATAATCGTTTTCCGCAAAAACTGCGGTCACAGTAGGTCTAAGCATAGCGCCTCATTTTAGCGGTTCGATTTTAAAGAATTGCTCGCCTTCGTCAAGCAACTTCCAATTAGCCTTTAAATCGTCCTTGTGAATTTCTATCCACGCCTCAACCAGTTTTCTTTAGCGGCCGCAGTCGCGCTCTTTTTGCCGGACTTCAATTTTTCAAGCAAAAGGAAAAGAAAGCCAAAAAGGATAAGGCCTATTCCTATTGCCGAAAACAAGAGGCAAAGGCCTTTTAGGCTGTGACCGTTGTCAAGGTTGGTAAAGCCGTAAGGATAATACTGGCTCCAAAGGTCTTGCGGAATGGAGCCGCCAAAGGAAGCGCGCGCGGACACGGCGCGGGGAATGATGACAAAGCACCATGAGATGGGAATGACCATTCCCAAAAACGGAAAAAATATTTTACGCTTTCCAGGAAATAGAATTTCGTCCCCAATCGTAAAAATTGGAAGGACAAAATGCTTGAACGCCGACCCAAATTTCCAATAGGCGGCCGTCCAAATTTTTTCAGGAAGAACAAAGGCGGCGATGAGAAATGTAGCTATCATCATCATTGCGGCGCAAAAATTTAGCAAAGAGTGAAGGACTGTCTGGTCCGAAGCCTTTGCATTTTGAACGCCTTTCGCTTTTTGTAAAATCTCAAAGGCAAGGCTCGCCGTCGCGGCGGCAAAAGAAATCCAAGCAGACCAAGACGTAAAAAAAAGCGCCACGGGCCGGCCATCGCCGCCAAGCGACTTTACATGATCGAAGAATGTGAACGCAAACGACACAAGCGCCGCCAAAAACCAAAGGACCCTAAATGAAAGGCGCGCGCGACTTTTTTCCGCGCCGCCATTTTTGTTTTGAACGTCTTCCATAAAACAATAGTAACGCTTTTTTGAGACAAACGCAATAGGCTTTGCGTATTGACTTTCTTTCCGCAATAAGATTATTCTATTAAAGACAAGCCGCTAAAGCGGAACGGTGCCTGCCTTGCGGTTGGCGTTCTGGAAACTTTTTTTTGGTGGTAAAAAGAGGAGTTAAAATGGTGTCGGATTCTATCGCGCTTTTGCCCTTGATATTGTGTCTTTGTCTTATAATTGTCGCGATCATTGTCGTTGTTTTTTCTTTAAATGGCGTTTTTAAAAACGCCAAAGAAAGCTTTTCGAGCCTAAAGGAAAGCGCCTCCCATTTTGCCAGGGAAAATTCAAAAAACTCAGGAAGCCACTTTCTCAAGTTTGTCTGGCTTGTCGCCGGCGCCCTCGTCATGTTCGGCTTGGGACGCTTCATTTTCTTTCCCGCCGCGCTGCTTGTCGCTTTGGCGGCGCAGGCAGCCGCAGTTTATTTCATTACCAGAAAGGACAAAAAAAACGGAGCGGCAAAGCGCAAAGGGTATTTTGCGGGAGCCGTTTTGGGATTGGCGGCCTTTGTTTTGGTCGCGCTTGTTCAGCTTGGCGGAAGCGAAAATCCCGGAAAAATTTTGTTTCACTTCGCGCTGATGGCGGCCCTTGCGGTTTTTATCGCGCTCAAGGAAAACCGGAAAAAAGTTTTGAGAAACGACACGGCGACAAGACAGACGGAAGGAACAATCACAAGGCATGAAATCACAACTCAAAAATTCTTTTTTTTGACTTGCTTTAAAAGCCACAGTTACGAATACGAGTTCAACGCGCTGGGCATGACTTACAAAGGAATGGACGGCGAGACTCACGGCCTTTGGAAAAAGCGGGGCCGCGACTTGGAAAACCCAGTCAAAGTGGTTTACGATTTTACCGCGCCTGAAAATTCCTGGCTTTTGGACATAAAGCATCGGGGGAGCCTGACGGTCTTTTTGGCGACTCTTTTTTGCTTGGCCGCCATCGCGCTTCATTGTGTCATGACAACCGACATCGCGGCCACGGCAAAAGAAGTTTTTGCGATGCTTTCCGACAAACTGTAGAAGAAGTTCAACGCGCTGGGCATGACTTACAAAGGAATGGACGGCGAGACTCACGGCCTTTGGAAAAAGCGGACAAACTTGTTCAACGTAAATAAAAGCGAAGGAGATTTTATGACAAAAGCAAAACAAAGCCTCGCAGTCTGCCTTATGGCGGCCATGGCGCTGGCCTCGCTCGGCTCGGCTTTACTTTGACGGGATGCCAATATTGTAATGACAAGGCGAATGAAAAAACCGGCCATTATATTTTTTGTCGCGCTTATCTCCTCGGCGCTTCTCTCCTCCGCGCTTGCCGGCTGCTCAAAAAAGCCGCGCTCCATTTTTGACTACAATGATTGCGTTTTTAGCGGAACTAGCGGACTTTTAAAAACCGTCGAGCCGGAAGACAACAACGGCTATTCCTTGGTCTTGCTTTCAGCCGGAAGTCCCGTCAAGCTTTTGGACTGGAACAAAGAGCGGGAGCGCTTCCACGTTCGCGCCCAAAAAGGCTTGGCGAGCGGCTGGTGCGGCGTTGACGAATTGGAATTCAAGCCCAACGTTTTGGACTTTCTTGACGATTTTATTTTGCAAGACAAGGAACTCTTGAAAAACATAATCCAGCAAATCAAATTTGAAAAGCTTTCTGAAATAAACGACAAGCTTTTAACGCTTTGCGACATTGTTGAATTTGAAACAGAAGAAGACGCAAGGGATTTTTGGAACGGAATCTTTTACTATCTTACAAGAGAAAGAATAAAAACAAACGACTTTGAAAGGCTTAAAGGAAAGCCTTGCGTTTACTTAAAATGGGTTGACTTGGACACCATTCCAGATAGCATAGACTCAAACGCTTCGGCGTTGAACAACTTGGACAAAATCCCCTACGTTCCGATGGGTCAAAACGAAGAAACGCCCTTGATCCGCGCGATAAAAAACGGCTGCAAAAATTATTTTGACGCCGCGCTGCGAACAGAATGGGATTTGACCGTAAAAGACAAGTTTGGAAAAAATGTTTTTGACTACGCGGGCGAGCAAGGCTTTTCCAAAATCGAAAGCGCGAAAAATTCCTCCAACAAAAAAGCGGATTACGAAGAAATAGCCAACAACTGGAGTGAATACGCTCCGAAAATTTTAATGGAAAGATTGAACGAGCCAAAAGAGCGGCGCTTTCACAACTCGCAAAAGCTGGATTTGCGATTCCGCGACAAGCAAATTGAAGAGGCGCTGGATTTCGCTAAAGAAAAAACAAAGTTCGACATTGACGAACAAAGCCTTAGCGTCGCGCCTTTTGGCTATTCAATCCGCTTTGGCGCAATCGGCCAGCGCTACCATTCCGTTTGCGGCCAACACATCGTCACAAGCCAAAAAGAAAAAATTCCTGTCGCGGCGATGGAACGATTGAAGGTCTTTAAAGGCCTTCCGTTTGAGCACCTTGTGAAAATCGGCGAAAAAACAATTCGCTCCAACTTTCTTCTTGTCCAAAAAGAGGACGGCCGCATTGGCATGATTGACTCCCTTTCTTTGGCGCACATCAGTTCCGGACGAACGGATTGGCATGTAAAAGAATTTGGCTGGCATGAAGAGCATGAGGAAGCGCTTAAAGAAATTCAAAAAAAATATCCACACGCGATTTACACGGACATATACCAGGGCGGAATGATTGTCACCGGCTACAAAACGCTTCTTGCCACTTTGTTTACCGCAGGCAAGGGAAAATCATACATTGGAAACCTTTATCTTGTGGAAGAAAATTTTACGGGGGAAGGACTGTCAACAGACCTTGCCGTCCAGCCAGTTTGCTTTGACGACATGATTGAACTTGCAAACATCAATCTTGACAATCGCGGAGGCGACAAAGAAAGCGTTAACAGCGAAATCAGCCTTGGACTTGAAATTTCGGAAAGCGACAAGCCGATAGCAATCGTAAACCGGGAGCTTTGCGTCTTCAAAAACTTTGACCGATTTATTGTGGATAACAAAAACGCTTACCTTTTGGACGGCGGCCGCCTTTCACATTTGTTCACGATAAACGCGTGGCCTGGCTACTCTTCCCTTCGCGTACGTTTTTACTCCGCGCCAAAAAGCGGCCTATGCCTTTACGGCGACGAGCAATTTAAAAACCAATACGAGGCCTGGCGCTTTTCCGACAGCGGAGAAATTCTCTCGCACCGAGTTTTTCGCGACGACCGGGAATACGAAGAATATTTAAAAACAATTTATAAAACGGAGGATTCAAAATGAAACATATTAATTTTTCATTTTTTTTAATTATAATATTCAAAAAATAAGAGAACTATATGGCAATTTTAGACAGTAAAGAATCTTTAATTTTAGGCGATATTGCAGTTACTCCAAGCCTATCACGAAGCGAAGCAGAAAGTGCTCTTGATTGCGGTTTTTACTTTGACAACAAATCAAGTGAAGAAAGCCGCGAATACCATGACTGTGTCCGTGTAATGTTTTTATATGCAAATATTTATGACAAGCCTGGGCGTGATGTACTTTATTCATTTGAGGATTATTCTCTGTTTCAAAAATACGACGGTAGCTTTTTCCTTGCAGCCCAACATTGTGAACCTTTTGGCGGCGGACAGACTATTAAAAACGAATTTGATAAGGATTTCTTTAAAAATACATCAAAGGATGAGGTTCTGGAAATATTCAACCAAAGCCTTATAAGTAGTATTTCTCCGTCAAAAGATTTTAATTTGCTTTTTGAAAACCGCAAGTTTTCCTTTTACGCGGAGCAAAGGTACTTGTGCTTTGATTACCGGGTACTATTTTATCATTCCGAATTAACTCCCGAAAAGCTTAAAGAAGATTATGAAGAAAAAATTTCCCATGCGAAAAAGTGCATTGATTCAGAAATTATCAAAGCACATCTTACTGCTGAATATGAAAAAGCCCTTGCAGCCTTAAAAGAAGATAACTGGAAAGAAATCGAATGGGAAGATTATAGAGAATTGATGCGACAGGAAATTATTGACTACAAAAGAAATCGTAGTAAAAAAAATAATCTTGTAAAGCAGCCCACAAAAGTTTCATCTTCTAAAAAAATAAAAGAAAAAATAGTTATCCCTCCATTTATAAAAAAAAGCTTAATTGCAAGTCTTTGTTTTTTCATTGTTTTTTCCATTCTTGAGTTTATTGCAACTCAAGACTTTGATTTTTTTCTTGAATTTCTTGGGCTTGAAATAATAGGTTCAATTATCTTCGGTTTAGTCTATACATTAAGGTGTGGGGAAAAATCTGAATTCAAATTTAATTGGACAAATTATTCTTCAACTACATCAAAATCAGAAAAAGAAATTAAAGTTATACACAAAGTTTCTGAACTTATATTAGCAAATGACAATACAGAACTAAAATTTAATTTGGAAATTAATCCGGTTGATTTTATCAGCAAACTTGATTCCAAACTGTTTGATCCATTTTATTCAGGACTTGTGCTTTCCATTGATCAAAAATCTACTAATCATAATCCAAGGTCTACAGTAGGAACAGTTACGGAAATATACGATTATTTCAGACTTTTGTATGCTAGAATTGGTATTCCCCATTGCCCTAATTGTGGTAAGCCAATTATGAAGCAGACGGTAGATCAAATGGTAGACCAGATAATGCATTTACCAGAAAGAAGTAAGATACTTCTTTTAGCACCGGTTGTAAGAGGACGAAAAGGTGAGCATGTCAAGGTGTTAGAACAGGCTAAGAAAGCCGGATATGTGCGTGTCATGGTGGATGACCATATGTATGAATTGTCTGAGGAAATAAAGCTTGAGAAGAACAAGAAGCATAATATAGAGATTGTTGTGGATCGTTTGGTGGTTAAGGAAGGACTGGAAAAACGTCTTACAGATTCTATTGAAACAGTTATGAAATTATCAGAAGGCCTTATGTACGTTGAGGTTATCGATGGAGAAAAGTTAAGCTTTAGCGAAAGTTTTTCTTGTCCTGACTGTGGAATCAGCATTGAAGAGATACAGCCTAGAAGTTTTTCTTTTAACAACCCGTTTGGAGCGTGTCCGGTGTGTTCCGGCCTAGGATATAAGATGGAGTTTAACATTGATTTGATAATTCCGGATAAATCTCTTAGTATAAATGACGGCTGTATTGTGGCTATGGGTTGGCAATCAAGTAATAAAAAGGGAAGCTTTTCCAATGCAGTTCTTCAAGCTATGGCTGAAAAATATGAGTTTTCTTTGGATACACCTTTTGAGAACCTCAGCAAAAAAGCACAGGATGTTATTATAAATGGAACTAATGGTGAAGTGTTAAAAGTTCACTACACAGGTCAAAGAGGGACTGGTATATACGACGTCCCATTCGAAGGGCTTTTAGCAAACGAGGAAAGAAGGTATAGAGAAACATTTTCTGAAAGGGGTAAGCAGGAATACGAACAGTATATGAGTATAACCCCTTGTACGGAGTGTAATGGTCAGAGACTTAAGAAGTCATCCCTGGCAGTTACTGTGGCTGACAAAAACATTTTTCAGATTACGTCTATGTCTGTTAAAGAGCTCAGCGAATTCCTAGAGGAAATGCCGTTAACGGATAGGCAGAAGTTTATTGGAGAAGAGGTGCTAAAGGAGATTAAATCCAGAGTCAATTTTCTTAAGAATGTTGGGCTTGAATATCTGTCCTTGTCCAGAGGAGCATCTACTCTATCAGGAGGAGAAGCTCAGCGTATAAGACTGGCAACTCAGATAGGTTCTGGTTTGGTAGGTGTTGCCTACATCCTTGATGAACCTAGTATCGGATTGCATCAAAGAGATAATGACAAGCTTATTGATACCTTGAAGAAACTTAGGGATATTGGCAATTCTCTAATTGTGGTAGAACACGACGAAGACACTATGAGGCAGGCGGATTACATTGTGGATATAGGTCCTGGAGCTGGCGAGCATGGTGGAAATGTGGTAGCCTGTGGTACATATAAGGAAATAATGGCTAATAAAAATTCTCTTACAGGAGACTATCTTAGTGGTAGAAAGAAGATAGAGGTTCCGGGATTTAGAAGAAAGCCTACT
>ONET01000090.1 GCA_900316905.1 uncultured Treponema sp. | reverse complement strand
GTTCAAAAGCGAGCGCTCCGGCTCGACTTTCTTTTTAAAGCAGTCGGCGATGTAGCTTAGGCTTTGGAAGGTGAAGAAGGAAAGCCCCAGGGGAAAGATTATGCCGGGATGAAGTTCGCGCGGAGCGTACTTGAAGAACAGGAGCGGAGCGAGGCACGCGGCGCAAAGCGCGAGAAGGCGAAGGCGCCTATACCCCCTCCCTATACAAAATGACAGGCCGCCAAAATAGGAGACCGCGACCGCGTAAGCCAAAAAGGGAACGAAGCGCAGGTCCGCCCAAGCGTAAAACACGAGGCTCGCCGCCAACAAAAGAATTCTCTGCGCGAGCGGGGCATCCTTAAAAAGGCGCGCCGCCAAATGATAAAGGCAAACGAAAACAAAAAAGAACAGCGCGAAAGTCAGGGAAATGAAAGACATGGATTAAGTCTACCAAATTTTAAAATACTTTTCAATGTCAATTTTGTCATTGAAAAGTATTGATAAAAGTGATATAATGTTGTCTACAATTATGAAGAATTTTTTGCGTATTTTCACAATTCTTACACGCAAGCAAATGATGGTTTGCGTGTTTATTATTTTCCTTATGTTTATATGCGCCTCAATGGAGGCGTTTGGAATCGGCTTGGTGTATCCACTTATACAAATAATTGGAAATCCTAATTTTCTTGAAGAACATGTGGCGGTTGCGGAGTTTGTTCAGAGGTTCGGCGTTGTTAATCATCGTCGTCTTATATTTTTTTGCTCTATCTGTTTATTGTTTTTTTATATATTCAAAAATATTATCGTCCTTTATGAAGCAAAACTTCAAATTGCATTTAGCATGAACAACCAAAAGGATTATACTAGCCGACTTTACGCCTATTACATGTCAAAGCCGTATCTATATCATGTAAATACAAATCTTGCCGTAATCAGCAGAAATATCGGGACTGCGTGTTCTTCTGTTTTTTGTATGATACTCGTAAGTGCTCTTTCGATAATAACAGAATTGGTGACAGTTTTTGTTATATGGGTTTTTCTTGCTGTGATGGATTTGATTACAGCGCTTGGCGTTGCTTTTATTATTGCTCCGTTTATATTGCTTTTGTTGAATTTTTTTAGGAAAAAAATAGGCGTCTGTGGATTGGCTCAAGCTGAATGTGCCGCTCGTATGAACAAGTGGATTAATCAAGGGTTTGTATCTTTAAAAGAAACCAAGGTGATGCAACGAGAAAAATTTTTTTCAGATGCTTTTTCTTCAACATATACTGAGTATGTTGATTCCTTAAAGGAGTTTCAGTTTATTCAACGCGTTCCAAAATCAATAATAGAGCTAGTCTCCATAGGGGGAATGCTGCTGTTGATAGCCATAAAAATGCTATTAAAAGGTAATCCTGATTCCTTAATCGCAAGCCTCGGTGTTCTTGCGCTTGCCGCTGTTCGCCTTATGCCAAGTCTTAACCGCACGGTGTCTTTATTTAACGATATAAAGTTTAATATGCCATTTTTAAATGAAATATATGATGACCTTATTGTTATCAAGCGCGGAAGGGATGTTGCTGAGCGCGGCACGTTAAATGTTGCTTCTGCACGTATGCCTTTTGAAAAAGAAATATCAGTTCAAGGTCTTTCATTCGCTTATCCGAGCAAGATTCAGAAAGATGTCTTGAAGGATGTGTCTTTTTCAATCCCGAAAGGCGCGTTTATAGGGATTATTGGGCCTAGTGGCGCAGGAAAGACAACTTTTGTGGATATATTGCTTGGCCTTTTGCCGCCAAAAAACGGAGCTATTTATGTTGACGGACAAGATATTTACAAAAATACATGTGGTTGGCTTAGCAATATTGCCTATGTTCCGCAAAGCATATATTTAATTGATGGAACAATTCGTGACAATATTGCTTTTGGGCATACAGAGGACCAAATTGACGACACAAAGGTTGAAAAAGTTCTCCACATGGCGGAGCTTTATGATTTTGTCCAAACTTTGCCTGATGGTGTTAGGACGGAGGTGGGCGACCGAGGTTCAAAACTTAGCGGTGGACAAAAACAGAGGATTGGAATCGCGCGCGCTCTTTATAACGAACCTTCTGTTCTTGTTTTAGATGAGGCTACAAGCGCGCTGGATAATGAAACTGAAAAGCAAATAACCGATACTATATTAAATTTAAAAGGAAAAATCACTATAATATCTATTGCGCATCGTCTAAGCACTCTTGAAAATTGTGATTTTAAAATAAAATTTGAGAATGGAAAGGCAGAGCGCATAACACAAAATTAATAAGGTAGGTGTTGATTATATATGAGCAAGGCTAGAATTATAGCGTTCTATTTGCCTCAGTTTCACCCAATTCCTGAAAATGACGAATGGTGGGGAAAGGGGTTTACCGAGTGGACGAATGTTGGTAAAGCTAAGATGTTGTACCCAGGCCATTATCAGCCTCGCGTTCCTGCTGATTTAGGATATTATGATTTGCGTGTTCCTGAAGTTAGGGAACAACAGGCAGATTTGGCTAAAGAGGCTGGCATAGAAGGCTTTTGTTATTGGCATTATTGGTTTGGCGATGGCAAAGAACTTTTGGATAGGCCTTTTAAGGAGGTTCTTTCTTCTAAAAAGCCAAATTATCCTTTTTGTTTGGCTTGGGCTAATCATAGTTGGTATGCTAAGACTTGGAACAAGGATGTAAGAAAAGACAAGCTTCTAATTGAACAAACATACGGAGACGAACAAGATTATGAAAAACATTTTTATTCTGTCCTTCCGGCGTTCAAGGACAAGCGGTATTTGATGCAGGATAAAAAGCAAATTTTTATGATATACAATCCGTTGGCTAACGATGATGTGCGGAGATTTATGGAGGTATGGAATAAACTTGCTAAAAAAGAGGGTCTTGAAGGCATTTATTGGGTGGGGCATTGTTTAAATGATAGTAATAACCTTGAGCGTTACAAGGCGCTTGGCTTTGATTCCGTAAATGTATACAGCATGGTTGCTTATAGACAAAAACTTTCGTTGTTCCGTAAAGGCATTCAAAAAATAGTCAGAAATATTTTTAACCTTCCGGACATTTCTAATTTTGGAGAGGTCGTTGCTGACCTTTCTGGCGGAACTCAAGATGATCCGCAAGTAAGCCCTACCATTTTAGCTGGCTGGGACAACACTCCTAGGGCTGGAAGAAATGGAGGGGTTCTTTCCGGATATACGCCTGAAGCTTTTCAGCGTCATGCGGAAACTGTGCTTGCGGCTATGAAGAACAGGACTCAAGACAATGGGTTGGTGTTCTTGAAGTCGTGGAATGAATGGGCTGAGGGAAATTATATTGAACCTGATTTAAAGTATGGTAAAGCCTATATAACAGCGTTAAAAAACGCTATAGATTTAATGGAGGAAACGCGTTAATCGTTTGCCCGTCGTATGTCAATTCCAATTATATTCACGCACACAAACAATTCGCTTTACCTTCAGTTGGCGCTGCTGCAGGCAAAAAAGTCTTGCAAGGAAAACGTTTTCCTTATTGGCGACCAGTCCAACGCGGCTTCGTTTGTTCGGCATTTCATGCTTTCCGATTACGACAAGTCGGAGCTTTGCGCGGATTTTGAAAAAAACTACAAGCATTTTTCGCCCAACCCATACAACTACGAGCTTTTTTGCCTCAAGCGCTGGTTTGTCGCGCTGGATTTTTTGAAAAAAAACAATTTGGCGGAATGTTTTTGCGTGGACTCCGACGTTTTGGTTTACGACGACTTGAACAACTTGTCCGGGCTTTTGGCGGACAAAGATTTTTCAGTCATACGCTTTACGGGCGAATTTGCCGGCCCCCAGTGCAGTTACTTTAAGCGCGAGGCTTTGGAGCGCTATTGCAATTTTATCTTAAAGATGTATCGCGACGAATTTTTTAAGCTTCAAAAAATCTACGACTCTTTTAAGGCCAAGGGCTATGTTTGCGGGCTTTCGGACATGGTTTTGCTCGCGGAATTTTGCAAGGAAAATTCCGGAAAGTTCGTTGACTTTGACTATTCGCCGGAACGCGACTTTTGCTTTGACGAAAACTTTGGCATTTCATACGGCTTTGAATGTGGAAAAAAAGGCAAGGCCGTCCGTTTTAGGAATGGCCTTCCGTACGCAAGGCGCCTTGACGGCGGCGTGGAAATAAGGTTTTCAATGCTTCATTTTCAGGGCGACAACAAGCTTTACATGAGCAAAAATTGCCCCTTGTCCCTTGGCGAGCGCCTTGCTTCGCCGTATTATTTAAAGCTATTGATAAAGACAAAGGCTAAAAATTTTTGCAAGAGAATCATTCCCAAAAACTTTTGGACTTTCGCAAAGAGGATGCTAAAAAAATGATGAAGATTTTGTACGACAGCCAAGCTTTTTCAATGCAGTCCTTTGGCGGAGTTTCAAGGTATTTCAACAAGCTTTGCCTTTACAACGGCGGCGCCTTTGAGACTTCCGTTTCCGGGCTTTTTTCAGAAAACATTTACGCCCAAAAGCTTTCAGGCCTAAAGCCGTTTCCAATAAAGAATAAGTTCAAGGGAAAAAGCAGGCTTGTAGGCGCCTTGAACAGCCTTGCCGACAAGGCCGCCGTCCGCCGCGCCGCCTATGACGTGTACCATCCCAGCTATTACTTTGTTCCGGCCGTTCCCAAAAACAAGCCGCTTGTCCTTACCGTCCACGACTTCATTCATGAAATCGCGCCTGAGTCCTTTCCGCCGTCGGACAAAACGTCTTTGGCAAAGGCCCGCGCCATAAAAAGCGCCTCGCGCATAATCGCCATTTCCGAGAACACAAAAAAGGACTTGCTTAACTTTTTCCCGTTTGTGGACGAGTCCCGGGTTGATGTTGTCCTTCACGCCATAGAGTGGGAAAAGCGGCAGAAGCAAAGCCTTCCGTTCGCGATGGAAAAGCCTTACGTCTTGTTCACCGGCGGCCGCAGGGGCTACAAAAACTTCATTTCTTTCGCCAAGAGCCTCGCGCCGCTTCTTGTAAAATACGACCTTCTCTTGCTTTGCACTGGCTCTCCGTTCTCTCAAGAGGAAGCGGCCGCCCTGGAGTCGTTTGGAATTGGCGGCAGGAGCAGAAGCTTTTTTGCGGACGAAGGGCAATTGCGCTCCATCTACGAGAACGCCTTGCTTTTTTGCTTTCCCTCCTTGCTGGAAGGCTTTGGATTTCCGATTTTGGAAGCCTTTGTTTCCGGCTGCCCAGTCTTGCTTTCCGACGCCAGCTGCTTTCCCGAAATCGCGGGCGACGCCGCGCTTTACTTTGACCCAAAAAGCCAGGACAGCATGACAAGCGTTCTTGAGTCCGCCATCCAGTCGGAGTCGCTCAGGACGCGGCTGGCAAAGAAGGGAAGCGAGCGCTTTGAAAAGTTCACTATGGAAAGCATGATAAAAGGCACCGCCGCCGTTTACCAAAAAGCCATGCAGTCCTTCTAATCTTCCGCCAAAAAAATCCGAAAATTTATAAGAATAAACTTGCATTTTTTTGCAAGGTGTGTTACTATAAAGAATAGTAGTATAGGCAAAATTTTTTCCTATGCTTCCATATCTTTATTAGTGGGGAAATAATTAAGATATGATAGAAGTTGAGCGTCTCAACGGAACAAAGTATTTCATCAATCCGCATATGATCGAGTCCATGGAAAGCCTTCCCGACTTGACTATAACGATGCTCTCCGGAAAAAAAGTCATCGTAAGGAATTCCCCGGAAGACATTATAAATAAAATTGTTGATTATCGAAAGAAAATTGGCATAAACACCCAAGAGGTATAAAATGGATATAGCGACAATAATCGGTATCGCGGGCGGCGCGGCTTGTATCGTCATGTCAGTCTTGACGTCAGGCGGCACCTTGGGCGGAATCATCGACATTCCGTCCGTGTTCATGACCGTAGGCGGCTCTTACGCGGCTTTGTTCATTCTTTCGCCCCTAAACAAGGCGATAGGCCTTTTTAAGGTTATGGGAAAGGCCTTCAAGATTCCCGATTTTGGCGAAAAGTCGCTTGTCCAGAACATAGTCAACCTTTCGGACAAGGCGCGCCGCGAAGGCCTTTTGATTTTGGAAGACGGCCTTGAGGACTTGGACGACCAGTTCCTAAAGAGCGGCCTTCGCCTTGTAATCGACGGCACCGACGGCGCCGTTGTCCGCAAAATCATGGAAAACGAAATGAACCAGACGGAAGCCCGCCACATGGAATGGGTCAACTGCGTAAACCAGTGGGCCGGCTTTGCCCCTGGCTTTGGAATGATGGGTACCGTTCTTGGTCTTATTGGTATGTTGAACAACTTGGAAGACAAGAGCTCGCTCGGTCCTAACATGGCCGTAGCCTTGATCACAACCTTGTACGGTTCAATGATGGCCAACTGGCTTTTGACTCCGTTCGGTCAGAACCTCATCGGCCAGAACTCTATGGAAATGCGCGTTAAGGAAATGGTCATAGAAGGCGTTTTGGCCATCCAGGCGGGCGAAAACTCCCGCGTAATCGCGCAAAAGCTTTTGACGTATTTGGATCCGGTCACAAGAAAGGCCGTCGCCTCGGAAGTCCTTAAGGATTAAAAAATGGGCAAGAAGAAAGAGCCTGAAAAACCGTCAACAGCCTGGCAGGGCACTTATGGCGACATGATCACGTTGATGCTTTGCTTCTTCGTCATGTTGTACAACCCTTCCGAAATTGACGTAACCCAACTCGCCACGATTACGGAGAGCCTTCAGATGAACCAAACTGAAAGCACTTCGGGCGGAATGTCGCTTAGCGCGGGCCGCTTGGCGGATTTGGGAAACACAATCAGCGCCCTGCCTTCTGTGGAAAAAGGCCGCTCGCTCGGCATGGCAAAGAAAAAGGCCGTGTCGCTTTTCGCGCCCGACGTCAAGAGCAACCGCATAACGATTACCAGCGACGAGCGGGGCTTGATAATAACGCTGGCCGCCGACTCCTTCTTTAAGAAGGGCAGCGCCGAGCTGGACATTGAGGACACCCGCGACACGCTTTTGCGCCTTAGCGAGTTTTTTAGTGATAAAGATTTAATCGAAAAAAACCGAAGATTTAGGATAGAGGGGCATACCGACAAGACGCCGGTGGATCCCGACGAAAGCGGCTTTTTGAGCAACTGGGAACTTTCGGCGGCGCGCGCGATGAACGTCTTGCATTACTTGGCGGACTTTGGCGCTCCCGAGCGGAAATTTTCGGTGGCCGGCTACGCGGACACGCGCCCCAAGTTTGAAGGCGACACGGAGGAGGCCATGGCCTACAACCGCCGCGTTGACATAGTGATTTTGGACGAAGGGCATTTTTAATATAGTTTGGAAGGAGTAAAAAAATGGCAGATGAAGACAACGTAGACGACGGCCTCGGAGAAGAAGAGGGCGGTTCGGCGGCGCCGGCCAAAAAAGGCGGAATCGGCGGCTTGCTTCCCACGCTTTTAAAATACATAGCGCTCGCTTTGGGCGCGATTATCCTTATTGTCACGGTGGTCATCATCACGATGAACATCATGACAAAGCAGATTGCGAAAGGCAGCGAGTCAAATCCTTCCTTCAGTCCGGCCATGGTGGTCAGCGCTGCGACG
>ONET01000082.1 GCA_900316905.1 uncultured Treponema sp. | reverse complement strand
GAAATACGGAAAGGCCATCAACGAGCTTACTGACATGACGGCGGCCGTAGAGGAAAATTTAAAGCGCGTAAAGCAAGAGGGCTTGGTCGTTGACACTGTCAGGGAACGCATCAAGCAAAACTCGGACAACATCGACAAGATTTCAAAACGAATTCCTACTATTATAAATGACTTTGACCAGTTGAACGCTCAGCAGCTGCGCTTGGTCGGCGCCGACTTGTTGAAGAAGGTTGACGAGCGCGTGTCCGCTGTCAAGACCCGCGCCGAGCAAATTGAAGCCACTACAAAAGAAGCCCTAAAGCAAAACCAAGATGTTCTAAAATCCGTCAATTCTTCTGTTGAAGGAATTTACGCTGCGGCGGCGGAAAGGGCCAAGAAGCTGGAAGACGAGGCTTTTGCAAAGTTGCTTGACCAAGCCAAAAAGCGCGCCGAGGAATACAAGGCCGAAGTTCGCTCCAACAGCCAAAAGCTTGTCAATGAGTTCAACGCGGACATTAACGACAAAATCGCCGCCGTCAAGGCGCAAACCGAAAAGTCGCTGGCCGAGATAAAGGAGACAACCAACAAGTCGCTTGGCGGCATAAAGACTTCGGTCACAAATTACGCGGAAGAGATAAAGGTCAGCGCCAACAAGTCGCTTGGCGAAATCAAGAGCAGCGTAAATTCCACTGTGGCCGAAACACGGCGCACGGCGGACGCTCTTTCCAAGGAAAGCGCGGAAAACGCCAAGGCTCTTGACGCTGTTCGGCAAAACCTTGAAAGCCAACTTGAAGAAATGCAGGCCAAGTATGACGGACTTTATTCAGACTTGACGCAAAAGATTCAAGAAAAAGAAGCCGCCGCGTTTGGAAAATACACGGAAGCCGCAAAGACGCACATCGAAACATACAAGGCTTCTGTTGACGAAAAAGTCGAGAACTACAAGAGCGGCATTATGGAAAAGGTTTCTGGAATGCAGGACACAATCAAAAAGATTGTGGCCGACCTCAAGGAGCATACTGTCGCCGCTTCAAAAGAAGCCAAGGCCGAAATCGCCGAGCTTAAGGCGGTCAGCGACGCCGCGATTGAAGAAGCCAAGACCAGCCGCTCAACCGTTGAGGCTTGGAACAAGGAAGCCGGCGAGCGCATTTCCGAATGTGAAAAGCTGTCCAACGAAAAGCTTAAGGAAGTTTTGGACAGCTTGAGCGCCGCCGTAAAGAAGGCCATCGTTTCTTACGACGAGCGCCAAAGCAGCGCCATGAGCGAGCTGGACGCGGATTTGGAAAAATACAAGAAGGACATGATTTACCGCTTTGAGCGCTTGGAGACAAGCGGCGGCGACGTGGACGGTTTGGAAAAAGCTTTGCGCAAGGCTATGGCTGAAACAGAGCGCAGGGTCTTTGACGACTTTAAGTCCTTTAGCGACGCGCAGAAAAAGCAGCAGGAGGAATTTGAAGAAAAAATCAGCGAAGATTCGCAAAAGATTTCAACTCAAATTCAATCCATCGAGACTGCTATGGACGACTTGCGCAAAGAGGCCGTCAGCAAAACTTCGGAAAAACTTACCAGCTTTGAAAACGACTTTGACATTGACATCAAAAAGCGCGGCGACGCCATTGACGAAAAGCTCAACGCTTGGAAGCAGGGCTTTGACAATAAAATCAGCGGCTTTGAAAACAATTACGAAAACGAGCGAATTGGCATTGAGGAAAAATACAATGAGACGCTTAAAGAGCGCCTCGCCGTTTTTGAAAAGAAATTTGAGGATCAAATCAAGAAGACGGCCGCGAGCGTGCAGGCCAACCAAAGCGATCTAAAAGAGCAGCTGGCGGAACTGCGCGAAAGCCTTAAGGAATTTTCAAAGTCATACAAGAATGAAATCCAAGAGACTCTTTCTGAAAGCGACGTCGAAATCAAGGAGCAGACAAAGAAGTTTACGGACGAAATCGACGAGCGCCTCACAAGCTTGCAAGAAACCGTTTTGTCCGACTTGGAAAAATTCAAGCAGGACAGCGAAACCCAGCAGCAGCTTAGCGTGGCCACGATTGAAACGGCGCTCGCGGACTTTAGTTCTTGGAAAGAAAAATTCGCGCGCCAGCTTGAAGATTCCAACAAAGTCTTTGAGGAAAGCTTGGAGCAGTTCCGCGAAAGTTCCGAAGCAAAGCAAAAGGACGCGCAGAATTTTCTTAACGGCTCGTTTGAGGATTTCCGTTCCGACGCGCTTAGCCGCCAGCAGGAAATTATGGACGGCGTTGAGGAGTTCAAGGAACTTGTCGAAGGCCGCCACCGTGACATTGAGGAAATGGTCGAAAGCCTGGACGCGAAGACAAACTCTTCTCTTGACGAGTACAAGGAAAAGTCCGAAAACATTTTGTCGGAACTTCAGGAAATGTACGAGAACATGCTTGAGTCTACGGAGGAACGGGTTCGCAACCAAAACAATTCAAGCGAAAAGAGAATCAAGGAGCTTTCCGAGGAACTTGAAAAGGCCAGCAACGAAAACCGCAAGCGCCAGTCCGAGTTGATTTTGCAAATGCAAAACGATTCAAACGAATTGCAGTCAAAGATAGAAGATTTGCGAAAGGACTTGAGCAGCGTGTCTTCTCAAATTTCAACTTATGATCGCGCCGACGAATTGAAGAGACAGTTGGATGTTAAGCTTTCTGAAATCGCCGGAAGCTTTGACAGGCTCAAGGACTTCCAAAAGACGGCGGAACTTTACAACAAGCATTTTGACAAATTGGTCGAGCTTGACGAGAAGGCCGCCGACAGGCTTGAGGAATTCAAGGCCGGCAAAAGCCAGATTGACGACCTTGAAAGGGATTACAACCGCCTTGTCGCCCTGTCCGGAACGATGGACCAAAAAATCAAGAGCCTGCAAGACACCAACGACGACTTGCAGTCGCTTGAAGTCAAGGTTCGCCAATTCCAGGACAACCTTGCCGGCCTTAGCGTGAAGTATGACCGCATTGACAAAAAGAGCGAGACAATCGACCAAGTCGCCGGCGACGTTGACGAAGCCTTTGAAAACCTTAAGAATTTGGAAAAGCGCCTTGAAAACGCCAACCGCCAAGTCATGTCGCTTCCCGAAGAAATAAAGGAAGCGCAAGACAATGTTGACAAGCTTTTGGAAAACACCAAGCGCATTGACAACGCCATGGACAAGTTGGATTCTTTGCAGGAAATTCTTGATGAGACGGAAAAGCGCATTGACAAAGTGACCCGCGACCGGGAGGGAATTGTCAACAGCGAAAACCGCTTGTCAAAGCTGTCAAAAGACATTGACTCAAAATTCAACGCTTTGGAAGACATCACTAAGTCGGAAGGCTCAAAAAAGAGCGGCAGGTCTTCTTCCATTACGCCGCGAAAGCGCGAGAACGTAAAGACGCTCAAGCAGCAAGGCTGGCGAATTGAAGAAATCGCCGACAAGCTTAATTTGTCAGAAAGCGAAGTTCAGTTGATTTTGGACACGTCCGTTTAACAGATTTTTGACAAAAGGCAAATCGCTTGCGTTTCTACGGCGAGCCCTTCTCCCACCGGGCCTACGCGCTCGCCGGTCTTTGCCTTTACAAAAACTCGTTCCGGCTCAACGCCTAAAACTTTTGCGATTGATTCGCGGACTTCTTGGCGGCGCGGAAGGAATTTTGGCTCTTGCAAGTGAATCACGCAATCCAAGTTTTCCAAGCGCCAGCCTTCTTTTTTAACGTCTTTCCAAACCGCCGCCAAAAGTTTTTTGGAATCGGCGTCTTTCCATTTTGGGTCGCTGGGAGGAAAGTAGCTTCCGATGTCTCCTAGAGCGGCGGCTCCCAAGAGCGCGTCAGTAACGGCGTGCAGAAGCGCGTCCCCGTCGGAGTGGCCGTCTTCTCCTTTTTCAAAAGGAAATCTTATTCCGCCTAAAATTAATTTGCGGCCCTTCACAAGCCGGTGCAAGTCAGTTCCCAGTCCGATGCGGAAAACTGTTGGCGCGGCGAAATCTTTGGGGTAGGTGATTTTAATGTTTTGCGGCTCGCCGGGGATTATGCGCGTTTTTTTGTCGGAAAATTTGTCCCAAATTTCTGTGTCGTCGGTAAATGCCGCCGCCGTTTTTTGGGCCTTCCTATGGAATTCCAAAATTTGCGGGAACAAAAATCCTTGCGGCGTTTGAACGGCGGCCAGCGTGGAGCGCTTTAAGTGCCGCGCGATTTTGGAGCCGGAGCCGATTTCCTTTTGCGTTTCAACTGGTTCCAGCGCGGGAACAGCCGCCCCGTATTTTAGCGCGCTTGCCAAAGTTTTTTTTACAAGGGCCTGGCTCAAAAAGGGCCGCGCTCCGTCGTGAATCAACACGGCTCGGGGCGGCGTGGCTCCAGCTTTTTTTGCCGCGCGGTCAATTGCCTTTAGGGCGTTGAAAACGGATTCTTGCCGTGAGCTTCCGCCTTGGACAAAAATTATGTTGACGCCTTGGCTAAGTTCCTGCGTTTGCGGATTTTTGTAAAAAGCGTTTTTTGCGTCCGCCAAGCCGCCTTTTGGATAGACCAACGCGATTGTCGAAAAAACTTTTGTCTTAAGAAAAACCAAGGCGGTCTCGGACAAAACCGAGCCGCCGTTTAACGGAAGGTATTCTTTTTTGCCAAGGCTTCCCATGCGCTGGGAAGAACCGGCCGCGACGATTGCCAGCGCCGCGTTTTTTTGTGGATTAGTTGAAGTCGTCGTCCTCTTCGTCAAAGTCTTCTTCCTCGGCGCGGCTTTCCAATGATTCTTCTTCGTCCTCGTCGTCGTCTTCATCATCGTCATCGTCGCCGCGGCCTTTTGAGTCATTGTCGTCCATGCTGAAAACATCGTCGTCGTCGTCGTCTTGGATTATTTGTCGCTTGATTTTTGGCGCGGCTCCCGGCGGCTCAAGCTTGACGTGAATCATTCCTTCGACTTCTTTTTCGTCTTTTCCCAAAGCGATGGAAATTTCGTCAATCAAAAGCTTTCTGGCACTGTCGTAAAGCTTGCGCTCTTGAATTGGCAGTTCCTTGATTTTGCTGCGGTTATAGAGGCAGCGAACGATTTTGGCTATGTCCGCTATCGTTCCTTTTTTGAGCAAGTCCAAATTCATTTGGTAGCGCAACTTCCAGTCGGAAGTGATAGGCTCAAAGTCTTCGCTCAGGAGGTTCAAGGCTTTTTTGGCTTCCTTGGCCTCAACAATTGGGCGGATTCCCAAATCGTTCGCGTGGTTCACTGGAACCATTACGACCATGTCGGAAACTTCAATGTAAATTTTATAGTAAAGTGATTTTTCGCCGTTGAATTCTTTTTCAAAAATTTCCGTGATTACGCCAACGCCTTGGCTTGGATAAACGATTTGTTGTTTGACCTTGTATTCAGTCTTTTTTCTTGTTGCCATATTCTTCTATTTTAGCGCGCTTTTTGATAAAAATCAAGCGGAAAAAAATAGTTGAACAAAGCGGGAATGCGCGCTAAGTTTTCGCCAGTAGTCTTTTTTGAACAGATGTGGTGAACCAAAGAATTCTTTCTCTGAATTGGAGAATTGTCCGCGCCGTCAAACAGGCAGCGTCCAAAACACGAGCGGCCATAACAAAAAATTAATTTGCCATAGGCCCGTTCCTAATGTAAAATTAACGCATTGCTTTTTGGAGGAAATTTATGAAAACATTTTCCAAGGTCTTGGCGCTGTTTGCCTTGACATGTGTATGGGGGGGGGTAATACTCTCCTGCTCGAACAATTCTGACGGCGCAAGCGCTCCGGTTTTAACTTACAGGACCGTCACGTTCAACTCTGACGGGGGAAGCGAAGTGGCGGCGCAAAAGGTTTTGACTGGCGCCAAGGCAAAGAAGCCCGCCGACCCGGCCAAGACAGGCTACACCTTTGGCGGCTGGTTCAAGGGCGACGCGGCCTTTGACTTTGACAAGGCCGTGAACGAGGACGTCACGCTGACCGCGCGTTGGACGGCCAACACTTACACGGTGACGCTCCAAAACGAAGACGGCTCGGCTGCGTCTCCGACTACGGTGACGGCCACCTACGGACAAAAGCTGGCCGACCTTGCCAACATTCCGACAAAGCTCGGCACTACGTTCGGCGGCTACTACACGGAGAAGTTTGCCGGCGGAACAAAGTTCATCGACAAGGACGGAAAGGGCTGCGCCGAATGGACGCTCACTTCCGACACGACCCTTTACGCTGTCTTTGGCGTGGCGATAATCTACAATACTAACCACGGCGCTTTTAATATTGATGTGGAAAATTCCAATCCCGACATTTACATTGTTGGAAAAGGTTTGACTTCGCTTGCCGCCTTGGACGGAACGCCAAAGGCTACACCTTTAATGGCTGGTCAAGGACGGCCAGCGGTCCGGTTATTACAGAGCCCGCGATTTCCACAACTGAAGACACGCCGCAAACATTCTGCGCCTTGTGGACACCGATAGAATATTCAATCACATACGAAGGCCTTGACGGCGGAACAAATCCCAACGCCTCTATCATAAGCTACACCGTTGAAAGCGCGACAATAAATCTTGCGGACGCCGTAAAGGAAAACTCCGCATACGGCTCGGAAGGCTGGTTTGACGCGGCCACCGGCGGAAACAAAGTTGAGTCAATTCCGCAAGGCTCTACGGGAAACAAGACCCTTTACACGCGCTGGCTTTTAGGTCCAAAGGCAAGCCCAAGCGAGGTTGGCGACATCGTCTTTAACAACGGAAGGGCTGTGGCTTACAGCGACGGACTTGTTTTGGACGACGCCGCAAAGGCTGCGGCCGTGGCGGTAATCTTTGACGCTACGAACAAAACGGGCGTGGGGTTGCAGCAGTCTAAGCTAACATGGGCTCCTGAGGGAACGACCGGCTATACTACAAAGTTTGCCACGAACGATGCGGACGGAAGCGGGAACTGGGCTGTCATACAGGCAGCTATCCCGCCTTCAATTTTTGCAATACATATAATGTCGCGGTCGCGGGCGTTTCGACCGGCTGGTATCTTCCCTCTCATGGAGAACTTGCTGCGCTTCTAAGCCAAAAAAGTAAAGTGAACAACGCTATAGGCAAAATTGGAACAAGCGTCTTGCCTGTAACAGATGCTTATGACGCTATGTTCTGGTCGTCTACACAACAAGAGGACTACAGTGAAAATGCTGGCTCATATAACTTTACTAACGGTTCAAGCTCATATAATTATAAGAGTAATGAGTACTATGTCCGCGCCATCCGCAAATTCTAGCGCGAGGGATTGTAGCGCCTTTAGTCCCGCGAAAGCGGGATGAGCCGCGTCCTTCGGACGCTACGCGGCGGTCTTCCTATGAGGGAGGGCCGCCGTTTTTTGTTTAAGCTTTTGGTTGAACGCTGGGGCGGACTTGGGGCAAGAAGGGGCAAGACTGGCGCAGGGCCGCATTCATTCTTGTTTGATAGCCTTTTCCAGTTTTTTTAAAGGCGGCTATTATGTCCGCGTCAAGCTTCAAAGTTATTTGTTGCTTTTTGGGGCGGAAATATTCAGGATTTGACGGAACGAAAGATTGCAATTGAGCCTTGCTTAATTTTGGAGATTCTTTGTCGTAAGAAATTTTGTGTTTTGAGGCGCTTTTGATTTCTTCCAAAACGTCTTTAGTTGGCTGGGCTCCAATCCGAATTTTTCTTTTTACTGTTGCCATAATAAATTCTCCTTTCTTCCGCATTCGCCAAACGCGCCGAAATCAACCGGTATGATTCTTTGCGCTCCGTATATACCACAAAAAGAACTTCGCCGACTTTTCCAAGCGTTTGATAGGTGTCCTCTTTGCGCCTGTTGTTTTCCGACCTATCATAGCGTTCCAATCTGAACGGAACCGCAAAAACATAGCTGGCCGCTTCAAAACTAATGTGGTGCTTTCGCTTGTTTTCTTCGTTTTTGGCGGAATCCCATTCAATGTTCATTTCTAAATTGTAGCGCAAAAAGTAGCTACTGTAAAGTAGTTACATCTAATCTTTTCGCGTCTTGCGGCCGCCGTTTTTTTTTCCATCCTCCCTCAAAAAAAATTCATTGAAAAAAACGCGAATTCGCGCTAAAATATTCTATTATTTAACCTTTCACAAAACGTTCCGAAAAACGGAGGAAAAAATGTTAAAGTGGATTTCAAGCCTTTTTAAGGCTCTCAACGCCAACCAAAATCCGGCGCAAATCGCTCACGCCTTGGCTCTGGGCGTTATGCTTGGCCTTATGCCAAAGAACAACGCGCTTTGGTATTTGGTTTTGGTTTTCTTTCTTTTTGTCAGAATCAACAAGCCGACGTATTTGCTGACTATGCTTGTGGTTTCGTATTTCGCGTGGATTTTGGATCCGCTTTTTGGCTCGATAGGCTATTCGGTTTTGACTTTCAAGCCTTGCGAAGGCCTTTTTGCCATGTTGGTGGACATTCCCTTTGTGGGCTTCACAAAATTCAACAACACAATCGTCATGGGAAGCTTTCTTTTTAGTTTGGCCGCGTACATTCCGTTTTTTGTTTTCGGAATTTTCTTCGTCAAATTTTGGCGGAACAAAGTCGCGCCCGGTTTCATCAAGTCGCCGCTTTACAAGGCGGTCCAAAATTTGCCTGTGATTGGAAAAATTTTCGAGGCCTTTGAGGAGAAATTTTAATTATGGCAAAGACTACAGATAAAGACACTGAAAAAAAGACGGCGGCCAAAAAGAGCGTTGCGACAAAAAAAGCGCCCGCAAAAAAAGTTCCTGCGAAAGCTGAAAAGGCCGCTAAATCCGAAGCCCCCGCGAAGGCAAGGCCGAAAAGCCCGCGAAAGCCGAAGCGCCTGCAAAGGCCGAAAAGCCCGCGAAAGCCGAAGCGCCTGCAAAGGCCGAAAAGCCCGCGAAAGAACAGAAAAAGTTTCCCGCAAAAAAGCTTCCTGGCTTGCTGAAAAAAGTTTATCGCGCGGACAAAATCGAAAAGACGCTTTACAAGAAAATTTACATTTCAAGCGACTTGGCCTTGGTGAAGTCCTTGTTTGAGGAAAACCCCGGCAAGGCGGGAACTGTCAGAATTCCGCTTGACAAGATGATTGCAAAGAGCGACTTCAAGCGCCTCAAGGCCATAGCCAAGGACGTGAAAAAGAACAAGGGCTCGTTCAAGCTTGTTCCGTTTTTGGCGACCGCGGCCTTTATCGCGGCTTTTGTCCTTGCCGTCATAACCTTTAAAAATCCGCTTGCAAAAAAAGCGCTTGTGAT
The DNA here is from genome assembly GCA_900316905.1 of uncultured Treponema sp. Lineage (GTDB taxonomy): Bacteria > Spirochaetota > Spirochaetia > Treponematales > Treponemataceae > Treponema_D. The sequence goes on along the minus strand of ONET01000082.1, from coordinate 12,843 downwards.
GGGAATGCAAAAAGTTTTTGGCGCCCGCACGGACATCGCGCGCGTCAATGTTGAATTCTTAAAGGCCACGGTCACGGTGGACGGCCTCCAACAGGCCAACCCAAACGAGCCGATGAAAAACCTTTTTGAAATCGACAAGGCTGAAATCAAATTCAATTTGACCGAGGCCTTGCGCGGAAAATTTGACGCGCAAAACATCGAGGTTTCCGGCCTTAAGATAGGAACTGAAAGAACTTATTCAGGCGTTCTTCCTGTAACGCAAAAGTCCGCGCCCAACCCATATGTCCAAAAAGCGGTCGCCGAAACCAACAAAAAAAAAGACGCCGCGATTTCGGCCGCAAAGGATTCGATTGAAGCCGCCTTTGCCGAATACAACCCCGAGAACATGATTAAAAATGTCCAAGACAACCTAAAGTCTCCGGCGCTGGCAAAGGAAGTGCAGGCTCAGGTTGAGGCTTCCGTCGAAAAATGGAAGAACAAGCCCGCCGAAGTCGAGGCGCAGGTCAAGGATTTTTCCAACAGCGTCAGCTCCTTGGTCAACAAGGACTGGTCCAGCGTGAACGATCCGCTTGCGATAAAGAACGCCATCACGGAAGTCACGAGCGCGCTTGAAAAAAGCAAGTCGGTCACCAACGCGGTCAAGACGACTCTTAACGACGTTAAGGTCGACGGCGCTAACGTCCGAAAAATTTCCAGCGACGTTCAGGCCGCGATAAAGGCCGACACGGAATTGGTCAACTCGCAGCTAAAGAAAATCACTTCGTTCAACTTGGACACAGGAACGCAAATCTTGAGCAACGCCTTTAACAGCGCGCTCTACGCGGTTTGCGGAGATTACTATCCGTATGTTTCGCAAGCGATTGACGCGGCGCTAAAGGCCAAGCAGTCGGCCTCAAGCGACCCCAAGGAAACGCAAAAGAAGGCCGCCAAGACGCAAAAGCGCCACTCGCGCCTTCCTGGAATTGACATTTGGTACAAGAACGACAATGTGCCGCGCTTCTTGATAGAAAGAATCGCCTTTAGCGGTTTGGGCGTGAGCGCGCAGGGCTTGGAAATTTCCAACGACATGGACAAGCGCGGCAGCCCTTCGACATTGACCGGCTCTTACCAAGAGGGCGACCGCAGGACCCACAAGGCCAAAGTGGTTGTGGACGCGCGCAGCAAGACCAGCAACCCGCTTGTGGCCGCGGAATATTCCGGCAACAATTATCCGTTCTCTTTCTCTAGTCCCTACTTGAACATGGGCTCCAACACCACGCTTACGGCCACAGGAACCATGGATTTGACAGGAGCGGTTTCAATCGGCGCGAATTTTGACATGAGGGCGCTCAAGCTTACGGCCGATCCCTTTGAGCCGGCCATCGCCTACCGCTTTTATTCAAGCGCTCTTGGCGCGATTGACCGCTTGAAGCTTGGAGCGCAAATTGCGATTGACGCGGACAGGCAGCTTTCGTTAAAAATCACGAGCGACTTGGACAAGCAGTTCAACTCAATCCTAAAGAATGTCGTCAACAAGGAATTGGCGACTTTGATTAACGAGGCAAAGGCTCAAATCACCGCAAGGCTGGGCGAGCAAACCGGCGGCGTGACGGACAAGATTTCGCAATTCATAAATTTGGAAAACGGAATCAACGCGCAAAGCCTTAACATGGACGCTCTTAACAAAGAGCTGAATTCCAAGAAGGCGCAATTGCAAAAGCAGCTTGAAAAGCAGGCTGCCGACTCGATTGGCGGAGCGGCCGGCGACGCGGTTGGCGGGGCTCTTGGCGGCGCGCTAAAAAAATTGTTCTAATTTGCTGCTGTTCCCGCGCTTTTCGCGCGGGATTGCTTTATAAAATAAGGTAGGAGAAAAAATGTTCATCAAACTTTTTTTAATCGTCTTTTTTTTCGCGGTCTTTGTTGTTGTCGGAATTAAATGCCGAGGCGCCGCCAGCGACGTGACAGGCTATGTTTTGGGCGGCCGCAAGGTTGGCCCTTGGCTTACGGCTTTTGCCTACGGAACGTCTTACTTTTCGGCGGTAATCTTTGTAGGCTACGCCGGCCAATTTGGCTGGAACTTTGGCGTTGCTTCCACGTGGATTGGCTTGGGAAACGCCTTTATCGGCTCGCTATTGGCCTGGGCCGTTTTGGGGCGTCGCACAAGAATCATGACGCGCTTTTTGGACTCAAAGACAATGCCGGACTTTTTTGGCCGCCGCTTTGCTTCGGACAAGTTAAAAGTCGCCTCAAGCGCGATAACTTTTTTCTTTTTGATTCCTTACACGGCCTCGTTGTTCAACGGCCTTTCACGCCTTTTTAGGATGGCCTTCAACGTTGACTACGCCGTTTGCGTGGTCGTCATGGCCCTTTTGACTGCGGTTTACGTAATCGTAGGCGGCTACATGGCCACGGCGGTAAACGACTTTATCCAAGGCCTTGTAATGCTTGGCGGAATTGTCGCCGTTGTCCTTGCGGTTCTTTCGCAAAACGGCGGCTTTATGAAAAGCCTCGCGCTTATGAGCGAGATCGAGTCGCCGGTGATGAAGGGCGCCTATGTTTCATTCTTTGGCCCGGATCCCTTTTACTTGCTTGTTGTCGTTTTGTTGACTTCGCTTGGAACTTGGGGCCTTCCGCAAATGGTCGGAAAATTTTACGCGATCAAGAACGAGGAGTCGATAAAAATAGGAACTGTGATTTCGACCGCGTTCGCTGTCGTTGTCGCCGGCGGCTGCTATTTTTTGGGCGGCTTTGGCCGTTTGTTCGCCACGGCGGAATCTGTCAAGGCCCAGGGCTTTGATTCCATCGTTCCCAACATGCTGTCAAACCTTGGCGACGTGTTGATTGGCGTTGTCCTGATTTTGGTTTTGTCCGCGTCGATGTCAACGCTTTCTTCGCTTGTCCTTACTTCAAGCTCAACGCTTACTTTGGACTTTATCGGAACTCTAAAAAACAAGCGCAACAGCGAAAAAGGCAACATGCTTATGATGCGCGTTTTTGTGGCGGCCTTTATCGTTCTTTCGGCTGGAATAGCGATTGTTCAGGCAAAAAGCCGCGTGACATTCATCGCGCAGTTGATGGGCGTGAGCTGGGGCGCGTTGAGCGGCGCCTTTTTGGCTCCGTTCCTTTACGGCCTTTATTGGAAAAAGACCAGCAAGGCCGCCGTTTGCGTTTCCTTTTGCTTTGCGACTGTGGTGGAAATAATTCAACTTTTTAAGTCGTTAGGCATGATTAAGGTGGGCGGGGCGTTCCTAAACTTTGTCTTTAGGAATTCCCTTTATTCGGGCGTCTTCTGCATGTTGGCCGGCCTTGCGATTGTTCCGCTTGTAAGCCTTTTGACGCAAGGAACAAAGCCGGAGAATGTTGAAAACATGTTCTCTTGCTATGACAAGAAGGTTATGGTTCCCGCTCGCGAAATCCTTACGGAAGAAAAATAAGGCGGCGCGTAAAAATCCGCGCTTTTTGCAAAAAACGCCGTTTTTCAATGATTGAAGGACGGCACTTTTTTTTGCTTTTTTTCTAAACATTTTTTTAAAAAAACCGATAATCTAAGGCCAGCGTCAACACCGCAAGCCAGGCTGAGCTCGTTGTCCTTCTTTACGAAGGCGCCGTAAAGAAACTTGCTTCGGCTTCTTCAAAATTTGGCCCGGACGGAAAACTTCCTGTGGCGAACATCGAGTCATTTAGCTCAGATGTTTTGCGCGCTGAAGAAATCATCACGGAACTGCAAGTTTCGCTTGACATGGAAAAAGGCGGCGAAATAGCCCGCAACCTTATGTCGCTTTATCTTTACTTCAACGACCAGCTTAGAAGCGCCAACATCTCCAAGAACAAAGAAAAAATCGATTCTGTATTGAATATGATGAGCCAGCTTGCCGACTCTTGGCGACAGGCTGCGGAAAAGTCCAATGGAACTGTGCCGCCGCAGTCTCAGCCGGCGTTGAACATTGAGGGGTAAAAACTATGGAAGAGATTTCTAATGAAGAGCTTGAAGAGCGCGTGGCCTTGCTAAAAAAATTCCGCCAGCTGCTTCAGCAGCAACGCGACAAATTCCGCGAATATCTTAATGTCTTGGAAAAGCAGGAAAATTCCATTGAAACTGAAAACGCCGACGCTTTGCTTGTCCATACGGAACTTGAGCAGCAAGTGGTGTCAAACATAATGAACTTGCAAAAGGTCATCGTTCCAATGTCGGATCTTTACAAGAAGCGCGGCGGAAACCAAAACGAGCGGAGCATTGTCTCGCTTCAAAACGACTTGTCAAGCTTGCAAGACAAAGTTTTGGCCCAGAACAAGAAGAACCGCGACCTTTTGCGAAGCCACATCGACAGCATTCGGACTCAAATCTCCGCTTTTAGAAATCCCTACAAAAACCGCCGCTCGATTTACGCGGAAAAAAACACCACCGGAAGCATGGTGGCGGTTTCGATATGACAAAAAAAAGTCCCGCGCGCGGGACTTTTTTTTTTTATTTTACAGCCTCAAACACAATGTCGGCCAAGAAAATGACTCCCAAAATCCAAGTCACAACAGGAATGTCCTTGGCTTTCTTTCCGGCGAGCTTGGCGATGATGTAAGAAATGATGCCGAACATGATTCCCTTTGAAATTGAGTAAGAGAAGGGCATTGTCATGATTGTGATGAAAGCCGGGATTCCTTCTGTGGGATCGGCAAAGTCAATTGAAGTTACAGCCTTCATCATCAAGTAGCCTACGAAAATCAAGGCTGGCGCTGTGGCGGCGCTAGGCACAAGGAAGAAGAGCGGGCTCAAGAAGAGCGAAAGCAAGAAGAACACGGCTGTCGTTACGGAAGTGAGTCCTGTGCGTCCGCCGGCGGCAACGCCAGAAGAAGACTCGACGAATGATGTTACAGTTGAAGTTCCCAAGCAGGCGCCGGCGACAGTTCCGATGGCGTCAGAAAGCAAGGCTCCCTTGACATTCTTGATGTCTCCGTTTTCGTCCTTGAGGTTTCCTTGCTCCGCGACTCCGAGCAAAGTTCCGATTGTGTCGAACATGTCTGTGAAGAGGAATGTCACAAGGACAACCACAAATTTCACGGAGAGGACATGCGCCCATTCAAACTTGAAGAAGTAGGGCGTAGACGGAGCTGAGAAGGGCTTGAAGTTTTCGGGGATTGTAGTCACGCCAAAAGGAATGCCGATGATTGTCGTGACGATGATGGCGATGAGAATGGCGCCGGGAACCTTAAGCGTGAAAAGCGCGATTGTGATTATAAGGCCGATGATGGCGACAATCGCGGTGTGGTTTTCGCCGGCAAAGTTCACAAAGCCGATGAAAGTTCCTGTGTCATGCGAACAGATTCCTGCGTTGACCAATCCGATGATTGTGATGAAAAGTCCGATTCCGACAGAAACCGCTTTTTTTAGGTTTTCCGGGATTGACTTGATGATCGCCTCGCGGACTCCGCAAACGCTAAGGAGCACGAAAATAATTCCTTCAACAAAAACGGCTGTAAGGGCGAACTGCCATGAGCAGCCCATGCCAAACACTACCGAATACGTGAAGAAGGCGTTAAGGCCAAGTCCGGGCGCCAAGGCGACAGGAAGGTTCGCGCAAAAGGCCATTACCAAAGTGGCGATTGCGGCTGAGATTGCTGTGGCTGTGAAAACAGGGCCCCATGCCATGCCTGTGCCGTCCGCGGCAAGAATGCTTGGGTTTACGATGAGAATGTAGGCCATCGCAAGGAATGTCGTGATTCCAGCAACGATTTCACGGCTTACAGTCGTTCCTCTTTCTTTCAATTGAAAGAACTTTTCCATAATGTTTCTCCTTTTGGATAAAAGATGAGAACATTATACTATAAATTAAAAGCTTTGTCGATATTCCGGCGCCTTGGGAGACGCGCGCCTTTTGCCCGCTTCTAGCGGCCAGCGTAAAAATCCACAACGTCGTCGGGAACGGCGTGGCGCCATTTAGTCTTTAGGACAAGAAGCTTGCAAACTTGGCGGCTTAAAAACCAGGCGGCGATTATTCCGGCAAGAATGACGATTGGCGAAACTGTCTTCATCACGGAAACGTCCGCCTTGACCACGCGGCCAAGAATCCATGCGGCGCCGATTTCAAGCGCCACGACAAGAATGAAGCCGGCAATCAGCAAGACAAGCGCGCCTAGCATTTGAAGCCAAAAGGCGTTGCGGCGCTTTTGCGTTTCGGTGAGCGGCGCCTTTTGGGCTTTGTCCGGCGCCTCTATGTTCTTAAGGTCTTCCTCTGTCATTTTATTTTTCCTGACCTTCGTTTTGTTCCGAGGAATTCTTTACGGAAAAGGCGAACGAAACAATCAATAGGATTCCGCAAACAACAATGGCCGCGTCGGCGACGTTGAATGTGGGCCAGCGCTCCAAGCCAAAGATTCCGTAAAATTTTACGTCTACAAAGTCAACGACGCCTTGCGGCCTAAAGATTCTGTCGATGATGTTCGCGAGTCCGCCGCCTACGATTCCGCAAACGCACCAGCGCTGCAAGGCGTTGAAATCCTTGTTCCTAAAGTAAACGGCGATGACGATTCCGATGACCGCAAGCGGGGCCAGCGAAAACAATATGCTTCTGAAACTTTGTGAGAGCGTGGAACCCAAGCTAAAGGCCACGCCCTTGTTGGCCACATGAACTATGCGCAAGAAGTCTCCTGCGAACGACCAGCCTATTGTGTATAGGGGAATGTTGGCCACGACAAGCGCCTTTGTGATTTGGTCGGCCAAAATTACGGCGGCCGCAAGCGAAAATGGAATCAACTTTTCTTTTAAATCTTTGCTCATGCTGAACATACTAGCGCAATCCGCGCTTTTTTACAACAGCGCGCCTCGGATAAAAATTTCAAGGCCAATGAAAATCAAAATGCAGCCGCCGACTGTTTGCGCCCGGAACGTAAGCTTTTGGCCGGCCGCCTTGCCGATTAAAAGGCCCGTCATGCAAATGGCGAACGTCACAAGCGCGATTATCAGCGAGGCCGTAGCGGCCAAAAGCGCGCCGTATTCCGCGATCGTAAAGCCCACGCTAAGCGCGTCGATCGACGTGGCGATTCCTTGCAAGAGCAAGACGGCCGGCGACGCCGGAACGCGCTTGTTTTCCTCGCAGGACGCGCAAGAGCTTTTTTTGCAAGCCTTGCATTTTTCTTTTTGGGAACTTGCGGATTCCCAAATCATTTTGGCGCCTATGTAGGAAAGAAGGACAAGCGCTGTCCACGGGATGAATTTTTGAAAGGCTGTGAACGCCAGCGCCAGTTGCCGCACGCAAATCCAGCCCGCCATGGGCATGGCGAATTGAAAAAACGCGTAAACGCCGGCAATCGCGCATTGGCGGCGCCGTCTCATTTCAGGTTCCGCGATTGCGTTCACTATGGAAACTGAAAAAGCGTCCATCGCAAGGCCGACGCCAAGCAAAATTGAGTTTGCAAAAAATAAAAAATTCCAACCCATGGCCGTCATTTTAGCGTATTGCCGCGCGTTAGGCATAGACAACTTGCGCCGCGCGCGGATTTTTTTTAGCGCCCTTTTTTTATTGGCGCTGGACGCTTCCTTCCCTTATCTTTTGGGCGGTTTCCTTTCCGCAAAGATATTCTACAATCGCCATCGAAAATTGCTCCGCGGCGCCGGGGCCTCGGCCTGTGATTAAATTTCCGTCGACCACAAAGGGCTGGCCGTCTACATGGACCGCGCCGGCCGTCAGCTTGTCGGCTTCTTCCTTTGAGCCGCAGTAGTCTTCAAAGCGTTTCATTCCCGGGTAGCATGTGTATTTTCGGCCGGCCAAAACGCCAGTCTTTGCCAAGACCACTACCGGCGCGGCGCAAATCGCGGCGACCAATTTTTTTTGCTCGAACATTTTTTTGATGAAGTCCAAGGCCAGGGAGCAGGCGGCGATGTTGGCCGCGCCTGGCATTCCGCCCGGAGCCACAACCGCGTCCGGAAGTCCGTCGGCGCTCGCTATGTATTCGTCAAAGGTCATGTCGGCCTTTACCGGAATTTTGTGGGCGCCCATGACAAGCGGGTCGGACTTTCCGTTTACTGGAATCGCCGCCGTGACAACTTCCACGCCCGCCCTTCGCAAGTAATCGATGGGGCTTATGGCCTCAACTTCCTCAAAACCTTCCGCCAAAAAAACTACGGCCTTTGCCATTTGAAACCTCCTAAAACATAGCGGCGCGCTTGTGTCCGCGCCATCTTGAAATTATAAACTTTTCGCGTTAAAATATCTACTATGGAAGCAAACGCAAGACAAAAACAGGTTTTAATTATAAACGCCGCTCCGATTTTTCGCGAATTTTTGCGTGAAAAGCTTAATTCAGAAAATGTAAGCGTTGAAGTCGCCGACGGCCGTTTGGATTCGTTTTCAAAAATAATCCGCGTTCTTCCAGACTTGATTGTGATTGACGTGGAGTCTTCTTTTGAGGAAGTCATGGATTTGCTTGAACGAAAGATGGCCGATCCCAACGCCAAGCGCATTCCTGTAATCGTTTCCGGCCCTGTGATGGAGCGCGCGCAAATTTCTTCCCTTGTCCAATATGGCGTGGTCAAGTATTTTTCAAAGCCCATCAAGTTTGACGTTTTCTTTGAGGCGATTGGAAAAATCTTGCGCGTCAACCTTTCCATGGACACGACTCCCTGCGTTTTGGAAATTCACCATAACGGCAACATTATTTTTGTGGAAGCGGCGCAAGGCTTGAACCGCGAAAAAATTTCTTTGCTGAAATATAAAATCAGCGAGATGATTGACGTTTACAAGATTAAGGATCCAAGGCTCATCGTCATGATGACCAACTTGGAGCTTTCTTTTGTTGACGGAATCAATGTCGAGCTTTTGCTGGACACTGTGACCGCCGACGAGCGCATACAAAAGCGCCACATAAAAATTCTTTCACTTGAACCATTCATGGAAGACTTCCTTGACGGCCATGTTGAGTACACCGGCGTAAAGGTCATAAAGGATTTGACCAGCGCGCTCGGCTCGCTAATCGGAAAGAACGACAGCGGCCTTGACGCCACCGACATAATAGCCGACAGCATTTTGTCCGGCGACGACGACGCGCAGGGAATGGTCGACATACGCTTCGGTTCCGACAGCGGCGACGGCAGCGCCCTTGTGACTGAAGGAAGTCTTTTGTCGGTCGCCATTGTTGACGACGACGAAGTTGTGCGAAAGATTTTGACGCAGGCCTTTGTGTCGGTCGGCATAACCGCCGAGCCATTTGATTCCGGCGCCGCTTTCATTCAGGCTATAAAGACAAAGAACTACAACCTTGCCATCCTTGACTTGTTCATGCAGGGCATTTCTGGCTACGACATCCTTAAGCAGCTAAGGGCCGCCGGCCTTAACATACCGGTAATCGTTTATTCCCAAGCCGTTCAGCGCGAATATGTAATACAAGCCTTGAGCCTTGGCGCGAAAGGCTATCTTGCCAAGCCGCAAAAGCCGGAAGTGATTCTAAGAAAGGCGATGGAAGTTTTGAATGAGCGAATCTGACGCGCCGCTTGAAGCGATTGCCACCGGAAGCCGTTTTTTATCAAGCACTGTTCACGAAATGCGAACGCCGATTCAAACTATAGTCGGCTCGCTTGAACTTCTAAAAATGACAAGCCTTGACAGGGAGCAGATGGAGTACGTCCACCAAATGCAAGTTGGCGCCGAAACCTTGCTTGCCCTGGCCAACGACATTCTTGACTTTTCAAAAATTCGTTCCAAAAATTTCAAGCTTGAAAAAATCGAATTCAACTTGGTTGAGGTTGTCGAGCGCGTCATGGACTCAATCAGTTCCGAAGCCTTTGGAAAAGGACTTGAGGTTGTCAGCGACATTTATCCTTCCGTTCCAAAGCTGGTGGTCGGAGACCCGACGCGCCTGCAGCAAATCTTGTTGAACATAGTCAAGAACGCCACCAAGTTCACGGAGAAAGGCCACGTCCATTCGATTGTCGAGCGCGCCGACGACGGCTCGATTATGTTCAAGGTGGAAGACACCGGCATTGGAATTTCAAAAGAAGCGAGCAAAAAGCTTTTTACCGACTTTTATCAAGCCGACACTTCCACCACAAGAAAATACGGCGGAACTGGACTTGGCCTTTCAATTTGCAAGGCTCTTGTAAGCGCGATGGGCGGAAAAATCGGCGTGCAGCAAAACCCGACGGGCGGCTCTGTCTTTTGGTTCACAATTCCCTGCGTGGAGGCGAAGCGCGGCAATGACATCTTGGATAAATTCCGAAAGATTCACTACCCTGAAAACACGCGCGTCCTTTTGGTTGACGACAACTATTTGGCGCGAAAGTCGTTTGAAGGAAAGCTGAAATTTTTTGACTTGCCTTATGTCGCGCTTGCCCAAAGCGGCGAGGACGCGCTGGACATGATGAAGGCCGCCGCCGCCCAAGGGAATCCCTTTACCTTTGTTTTCATCGACATGCTTATGCCCAAGATGGACGGCTGGCGTCTTGCCAGCGAAATAAATTCCAACAAAAACATCAACAACGCCAAGCTTTTCTTGATAGTTCCCGAAGGCCAATTGCGGCAAGACGCAAAAATGAGAATGCTCAATTGGTTCAACGGATACATCTACAAGCCGGTGAAGATTCAAAAGCTTCGCGAGCTTTTGACATTCGCTTTTTCGGTTCCGATTGATTTGGCGGCGGAAGAGCAGGGCAAGGCGATTGACGAGGCCGCGATAAAAGTTAGCGGTGAAAAAATAGCGCAGGGCGTTTTCGCGCTTGTGGCGGAAGACCATCCTGTGAACAGGAAGCTTATTGTGTCGTTCCTAAAAAAAATGGGCGCCAAAATTTTGGAGGCCGAAGACGGAAAGACGGCCGTTGACTTGGCCAAAGAAAATCCAAAAGTGGACATAATTTTCATGGACATACAAATGCCGCTTATGAACGGCTTGGACGCTTCTACTCTTTTGCGCCAAAGCGGCTACAACGGCGTTATTGTGGCTTGCACGGCCAACCACACCGACGAAGACTTTAAGACCTACAGCGCCGCCGGAATGAACGACATTTTGGGAAAGCCCTATAAGAGCGACGACTTAAAGAAAATCATACAAAAATGGAAGAGTTCCTTTGCCGAGTCGTTAATGGGCGAACAAAACGGGCTTTCCGGCGCGGCGGGCGGCGCGAACGTCGTTTGGGATGAAAAGGATTTTGAGGACACGATTTCCGGCGACTTTGATTTGGGAAGCCAATTGATTTTTGACTTTGCGGAGCAGAGCGACGGCCTGATAGAAAAAATTCCTGATTTGATAAAGATCGAGGATTGGGAGGCTTTGAGGCAAATCGGGCACACTTTGCGAGGAAGCGCCGCCACGATTTCGGCGATGTCAATTTCATTCCACGGCGAGGCTTTGAACAAGGCCGCGCATGAAGAGGACAAAGAAAAATTGGCGGCGGAGCATAAAGCCTTGGCCGAAGAGCTGAATAAATTTAGGGCCAAGGCGGAAGAATGGAAAAAGGAGAGGGGACTTGAAGACGAACTATCATACTCACACGACTTTTTGTGACGGAAACAATTCTCCAAGAGAAATGGTTTTGGCGGCGTTGGAAAAACGCTTTGACATTTTGGGCTTTTCTTCCCACAGCGCCTATCCACACGCTTCGGACTGGCATATGGCGGCATTGAGCCACCAAAAATATTTTGAAGAAACGCGCGCGCTTGCAAAAGAATTTTCCGGTCAAATAAAAATTTATTCGGGCCTTGAGGCGGATTACATTCCCAGCATTTCGTGCGACTTTGAATGGCAGTTTAAGAATTTTTCGCCGGATTACTTGATTGGCTCAGTTCACTATTTGACAAACAAAAGAGGCTTCTTTACCGTTGACGACACGGCAGAGAACGTTGCCGAAGGTTTGGCGCGCTTGTATGACGGCGACGGAAAAAAGGCCGTTTGCGAATACTTTTACTTGCAGCGCGAAATGCTCAATACGCAAAGGTTCTTGATTTTAGGCCACCCCGACGTAATAAGAAAAAGGAACGGAAGCCTGAAATTTTTTGACGAAGGAGAATCCTGGTATAGAAGGGAGATAAAGGCCACCGCAAAGGCCGCCGCCCGCGCCGGCGTGGTGGTTGAAATAAATACCGGAGGAATCGCCCGCAAGGCTTTGGACGACGTTTATCCTTCCGCTGAATTTTTGGAATGTTTTTTTAAGGCTGGAGTTCCGGTGACTTTTTCAAGCGACGCCCACAGCGCGGACGGCATTGACTATGCTTTTGACCGCGCGGAGCTGGCCGCGATAAGGGCGGGCTATACGGAAGCCGCCTACTTTGAAGACGGCCAAATCAAGTTTTTCCAACTTGACGGCCGCCTAAAATATTAGCGGCGCTTTTCGGCCTTTGACGCGCAGTTGATGCACATAAAGGCGTAGGGCAAGGCCTCAAGGCGCGCTTCGGGAATCGGCTTTCCGCACTGGAGGCAGAGGCCGTACTTTCCTTGCTGGATGCGAAGAAGCGCGTTGTTTATGAGCGTAAGGCGGTTGGCGTCCTGCGCGCCAAGCGAGTCCAACATATTGCGGTCAACGGCGTCCGAGGCCACGTCAATTTCGTCGCCAGACTCAACTTTGGAAACCAAATCCTTGAATTCATTGTTCTGGGCGGCAAGCGCGTCCAAAATCAAGTTTCTCTGTTCAATCAGTTTTTCTTTCATTTTTTTAATGAATGACTGTCTCAAAATTTTCCCCTTGTTGACAAACATGTTTATTTTAAGATACTATAATAGCGCATCTTGAAAAAAAATCAAGTGTTTTTTTAGGAGGAATCGTGGCAAAAGAAGAAGCGATTGAAGTTGAAGGCTTGGTAAAAGAAGCTTTGCCAAACACAATGTTTCGCGTTGAATTGAAAAACGGACACATCATCATGGCTCACCTTTCGGGAAAGATGCGCAAGC
>ONET01000080.1 GCA_900316905.1 uncultured Treponema sp. | reverse complement strand
AGGATGAGACGGAAGAAGAGGGCCGGCAAGGCGAAGGTCGCCTAGCCGACCTCTAAGCCACGAGAACTACCGAAGGCTCCATTTTTTGGATTACCACGGGTGTCAAAGGTGATCCCAAACACAAACTGTATCCGGCATATTTGGACAAAGTACGGGTAAAAACCATGGGCACGCTTACTTCCAGCGATTTAGGCCATCAGAATCCCGAAATAAATTCCCAGGAGGAACTGGTCGCGGATTTTGAAAAAATCTATAAACGCCGGATTCTTATGGAAGATACTGTAACGGTTATCTATTTTACAGAAGTTCACGAAGATTTATAACGAAAAAGGAACCATCTCGCATGAGCAGAATGGTTCCTTTTTTATTGGACATCCGAATTAACCTTTGATGCTAGCCAGAACATCGGAAGCAGACAGATTGTTGTTCTGCATGTATTCCGTCAGTTCTTTGTAATCATCCTGAGCTTTTTTCGCTTTGATTTCGCTCAGCTGTGCTTTGAGAGATTTCAGTTCTTCCTGCTTCTTAGCAATTTTTGCTTCGATTGCATTAATCTTTTCTTCGTAATTTGCTTTTCTTGCCATTTTTCATTTCTCCTCTATCGAAAAATTTCATATTTCTATTGTAGACAATAAAAATATATTTGGCAAGTATTTTTTTTATTTTTCAAGCTTTAGCAATCTTTATCGCAGCAGTTAAATCCAATGTTCCCATATAAATGGATTTTCCTGCAATTACGCCCTCAATGCCAACAGATTCCTGTTTTTTTAATGCTTTTATATCTTCCAGAGATTTTACGCCCCCGGAAGCAACGATTTTCACGCCGCTTTCCTGTGCCAGTTTAACCGTAGCTTCGACATTTACACCACTTAATGTTCCATCGCGGGAAATATCCGTATAGATAATGGTCTTAACTCCAGCCTCTTTCATCTTTTGCGCCAATTCAATAACGCCGATATTACCGGATTTTCCCCAGCCTTCCACGGCCACAATTCCATCTTTGGCATCAATGCCCACGACAATACGTTCGCCGTATTTTGTGCAGGCCTCGCGCACCAAGTCCGGATTTTTGACAGCAACTGACCCGAGAATAACGCGGGTAATCCCCATCGCCAGCAACTGATCAATCTGTTCCATACTGCGGATACCGCCGCCAAGTTCGGTAGGAATATCGACAACCTTCAATATTTCTTCAATAGCCGCTAAGTTTTGGGAGGAACCTGCCAATGCACCATCCAAGTCAACTAAGTGCAAATACTCAGCCCCCTGCGCCTGCCACTTACGAGCCATATCCGCCGGACTATCCGAAAATACCGTTTCCTGATTAAAATCACCTTTCAGCAAGCGAACACATTTACCGCCCCGAATATCAATCGCCGGAAATATAATCATAGCCGCCGGTAAGATACAATTGCTTTTGCGTCACATTGCTCCATGTCGGAATAGTTTCCGACAAAGCCATTTTGCCAGCCCAAGCGTAAACAACCAAACCGTCGTCGCCATGCTTTAGCAAAGCCAAGAGCGCGTCGGCGCTATTATGCAATGCGGAGAGCTCCGCGTCAAGCTTGATTCTTACGGCAAGGTCTCCCAAGTCGCTAAGGAAGGCGTAAATTCCGTGATACGAAAGCCCCTTGCACTTTGAGAAGTCGTTGGGATCTTGGTCAACATAACTGTCAAAAACTTTTTGAAAAAGCTTCTTTTCGTCCTCGCCGCCATTTTTCAATTCAAGCAAAGCGTCGGAAAAATCGTCGATCGCATCCTTAAGTTTTCCCGCCTTTTGCTCGTCCAAGCTTAAAAACGAAAATGTGTAAAGCGAATAGCCGCTTGAGCGCTTTGCTTTTGCGTCAGCTTCTGTTTTTGGGCACTCCTGCGGATTTTCATAATAGCGCTGGTGGTAGGCGCTTACGACTATTTTTCCAAAATCAATCGGAGCGCTGCCTTTGCCCATGCTTGTCATAATGCGGACAAACTCCTGCGAGACGTCAAGGTTGGGAGACGCCAAAAGATAGTCAGCGCAGCCCCTGTAGTTCCATAGTATTTCGGCGCTGGACTGGAGGCAAACGTCGTTCCACAAAATTTTTGGCTTTTGGCTTCCGACATAGCCCGCGGCGGCCAAAGCGTCCTTGATGTTTTTGCTAGACAAAAGCCTCTTGCCGTCGTCGTTAGTTTTGTCCGAGCAAAGGCTTTTTGAAACTAAAGTCGTGTCAGTGTAGGTTTCTTTGTAAGGGCCTGAGCCGTGGTCGGAAAGGCAAAGGACAATGTTGGTCGCGTCGTAGCGGCTCTTTGCCCATTTTAAAAATCTTTCCAAGGTTTTGTAGTCGGCCATGTTGGGCTCAACGTCCAAACAGCCTTCCGCCCTGGCCTGAGCCGTCCAATCAATCGTGTTGGCTCCGACAATAAATTTGTCACCAAGGTCTTCCTTGCCTTTTAAGCGAACTTCGCCCAAATTGTATTTGTTTTCTCCGCTGAGAGGGACATAATCCAAATTGTAGTCGGCGCCAAGCTCAAACAAGGCTCCGTCGGGGTGAATGTATTTTTGGTCTTTCTTTTTTGCCTCGCTGATTCCGTCCCATAAAACAAGCGCCGTGACAGAAGGATAATTTCCGCTTGGACTTCCGTCGGCCTTTCGCATTTGGGAAAACGCGTATTCGATTTCGCGCATGTTCTTGTATATGTCGTCGTTAAGAACGTCGTCGTCCGCGTCTAAGTAAAGCAAAAAAAGCCAGTCGCTGGTCTTTTTGGGAACATATGAATTTCCAGAAGAATTGTCGCAAGAAAAAAGCGAAAGCGCGAAAAGCGCGGCAAAAAGCGCCGCCGTGACAACAAGAATTCTTTTCATTGGGTTCCTCTCTGCGTCAAATTATACACTTTCAGCAAAGCGGCTGTCAACAAAAAAGCGCTTGGACGCGGACGTCGTTTTCTTCAGTGGGAACGTTGTCCGCGACTTGAACGGCCATGCAATAGCCGCAGATTTTTCCGCGCTCGGCGAAGGCTGGATTGGCCGCGAGCAACTCCGACAAGTAGCGGTCGTAAAAGCCCTTTCCGCGGCCAAGGCGGCGGCCATCCTTGCAAAAGGCCAGGCCCGGAACTAGAATCGCGGTCCGCGCGGGGATTTTGTCTTTGGACACAAGAGGAAGCGTTGAAAGCGGCTCGCGGATTCCCCAAGCGTTCGCTTCGGTTTGAGCCGCGAGCGCGGATAAAAGTCGTTGCAAGACCGGGACGCGCGGCGGGACCGCTTCCACGCCCAAAACTGGGGAGGCGGATTTGGAGACAGATTCCACGCCCAAAACTGGGGCGGCGCTAAAATCGCTTGCAAGACCAAGAGGCGCGGAAAGCTCGTAAAAGTCCATCGCGTTTGAGCCGGCGACAATGCGGGGAAGCAAAACGCGCTTTTTGTCGATAAAGGCGCGCGCGATTATCGGAAAAACGTCAACCTCGTCGGAAAGCGAAAAAAACGCCGCCACACATTCCGCGTCTTTATATATAGAAGAATTTAAAAATAAAGCGGCCGCCTTTTGGGATTGCTCTTCCCGCTCGGCGGCGCTTAGGCCTTTCAATAGCAGACGCGCGTTAGCGCGCGCCGCTTTTTTGGCTGTTTTTATGTTGTCTTGAAATGCGCCGGCTTTCGCTTTTTCCATCAGTTCAACTAAAAGCTGTAGGTTCCGGTGGTGATTGAGCCGGCTCCGCTTCCAATCGTAAACTGGACGCTCTTGGTCTTTGTAAGATCCAGAGCGGCGTAGAACTCTGCCAAGTTCTTGACCTTCTTTCCGTTGACAGCCGTGATGACGTCTCCTTCCTGCAAGCGAAGAGAAGCCGCGGGGCTCTTGGCCTGGACGTTTGTCACCGCCACGCCTTCAATCTTGTTGTCTAGCTCAAGCTTTTTGCGCACGTCTTCCGTAAGCGGAACTGGAATGAAGCCCGGCCACAACTTTGCGGTTGAAGAAGAAACTTCTTTTGTGCGCTCGGTTATCATTACCGTAAGCGGCATTTCCTTGGCGCCGCGAATCACCTTGAACTTGGCTTCCTTGTTGGCGGGAAGGCTTCCGACGTCGCGCACAAGCTGGTCGACGTTTCTTACGGCGCGTCCGTTCAACTCGATGATGTAGTCGCCTGCCTGCATTCCGCCCTTAAAGGCCGGAGAGTCGACGAAAATCTGCGAGGCAAAGGCTCCGTCCTTTCCCTTCACGCCAAGCGAATCTTTGATTTCGTCGCGGATTTCGACAAGGCTCACGCCGAGCCAACCGTATGTGACTTTTCCGTTGGCGATGAACTCGTCAATCGCGTGCTTTATGTTGTTGATCGGAATCGCGAATCCCAAGCCTTGGCTTCCGCCCGACTGGCTTGCGATCCAAGTGTTGATTCCGATTACCTCGCCGTAAATGTTCAAGAGCGGGCCGCCCGAGTTTCCTTGGTTGATCGCGGTGTCGGTCTGGATAAAGTCGTTGATGTTTCCGATTTGTCCGCCGCTTCGGCCCGTTGCGGAAACGATTCCTTCCGTCACCGACTGGCTGTAGCCAAGAGGAGCGCCCATGGCAAAGCAAATGTCTCCGGTCTGAACCTTGTCGCTGTCGCCCAATGTGGCGCAAGGAATCGCCTCGTCGGACTCAAAGGAAACAAGAGCCACGTCCATGCGCTCGTCGGCGCCTACAAGCTTTCCGTCAAACTTTCGGCCGTCGTTTAGCTTGACCGAAATTTCACTGGCCTTTCCGGCAACATGGTTGTTGGTGAGAACGTAATATTTTTTTCCGTCCTTGCGGATTATGACGCCGCTTCCAAGGCCTTGCGCCTCGTATTCCTGCGGCTCGTCATTGTCGGGAAAACCGAAAAACTTAAATGGAAGGTCGCCAAAGGGATTGGCGGGACGGGTCTTTTTTTCGGTGACGTCAACTTCCACCACCGACGGCAAGACTTGTTCGGAAATGGAGCGGAAAACGTTTTGCATCGCTTCCAAGACGCTCAAAGAGTCCGCTGGAATTTTTACCGCGGGAACTGTGTCGGCGAAAGCGGTGTTGGCGCCGTTGGACGCGCCCGCCTTTCCGCTGCAAGAAAATGAAATCAAGCCAAACGACAAGACGGCCGCGACAGCCGCTCCGACTATGTTTTTAGTGAATCTTTTCATCTAAGAACCTCCGTTTTTTAGCTGTTCTTTATGATAAAACGAACGAACGCGGCAAAAGTAACACTAGGCGGAAAATTTTTCCAAGACGGCCTTGAAAATCTTAAGGCCCTCGCAGATTTCCTTGTCGCTGATGACAAGAGGCGGCAAAAAGCGGACCACGTCGCTTCCGGCCGTGCTTACGCAAAGGCCGCTCTTCATGCATTCAACCTCAATGTCAAAGGGCTTGACCCCTTCCTTGATTTGAACGCCTATCATAAGGCCCTTTCCCCTGACTTGAACCACAAGGGGATTTTTCCAAGAGGAAATTTCGTCGCGGATTTTTTGGCCGGCGGCCTGGACGCGCTCGTAAAAGCCCGGCTTTTGCAAGGTTTCCAAAACCGTTATAGCGGCCCTGCAAGCCAAGGGGTTTCCGGCAAAGGTTGACTGGTGGTCGCCGGCCGCGAAAACTCCGGCCGCCTTGCCCCTAAAAAGACAGGCGCCCATCGGGATTCCGCCGGCGATTCCCTTGGCAAGCGTGACAACTTCAGGCTCAAAGCCAAGCGCGTCGCTCGCAAGGTAGGCGCCTGTTCTGCCGACGCCGGTCTGGACTTCGTCGGCCATTACAATGGCTCCGGCCTTGCGCGCGGCTTCGGCGGCGGCTTTGGCCCATTCCGGGTCGATTAGGTTCACGCCTCCTTCGCCTTGGACGCACTCAATCATAAGGGCGGCCGTCGTGTCGTCAAAAGCCGTTTTAATCGCTTCCCAATCGTTGGCCGCAATTGTCTTAAAGCCTTCAACGTAAGGAGCGAAGCAGTCCGGGTGGAACTTGTCCTGGCCGGTCGCGGTAAGGGTGGCCATCGTGCGGCCGTGGAAGGACTGCTTTAGCGTGTAAATCACCTTTCTCTTTTGGCCGCCGTTAAGGTAGCCGTACTTTCTGGCCAGCTTAATGGCCGCCTCGTTGGCTTCCGCTCCGCTGTTTCCAAAGTAGGCGCCTTCAAAGCCTGTGGCCGCCAAAAGCTTGTCGGCAAATTCAAGGCCCGCGTCGCTAAGGTAATAGTTTGAAATGTGGATTTCCTTGGCGGCCTGCTTTTGGACGGCCTTTACGAGCGCCTTGTTGTTGTGGCCCAAAGCGTTGCAGCCTATTCCAGCGATAAAGTCGATGAATTTTTTTCCGTCCTTGTCCCAGAGCGTCGCGCCCTTTCCCTTCACAAAGACCGTGTCGAAGCTTCCGTAATTATTTACAACCTTCTTTTCCATAAAAACCTCCTAGTAAATCATCGTGCCAATGCCGCGCTCGCTGAACATCTCTATCAGCAACGAGTGGGGAACGCGGCCGTCGATGATGTGCGCGCGCGGAACTCCGCCCTTGAGCGCTATCATGCAGCACTCGACCTTGGGAATCATTCCGCCGGCGATTGTTCCGTCTTCCATGTAGCCTGAAATTTTTGGGAGCGGAATGCGCGCGATGAGGCTTTTTGGATCGTTTATGTCCTTTAGAATTCCGGGAACGTTCGTAAGCTGGACAAACTTTTCGGCCTTAAGCGCGACGGCGATTTTGGCCGCGGCGGTGTCGGCGTTGATGTTGTAAAAATTTTGGTCGTCGTCCTTTCCCATCGCCACGGTGGAAATGACAGGAATGAAATGCTGCGCCAAAAGCGAAGTGACGATTTCGGGATTGACATCGGTGACCTCGCCGACAAAGCCCAAGTCCACTCCGTCCTTGTCGATTTTCTGCGCGCGCAAAAGGCCCGAGTCAACTCCGCTAAGGCCCACCGCCCTTCCGCCTTCCTCAAGCAAAATGCGGACAATGTCCTTGTTGAGTTTTCCTGTCAAAACCATTTCGACGATTTCCATCGTCTCGGCGTCAGTGTATCGCAAGCCGTTAATGAACTTGCTTTCCTTTCCGACGCGCTCAAGCATCTTGTTTATCTCGGGCCCGCCGCCGTGAACCAAGACGACGTGCACGCCGATTGTAGAAAGCAAAACAATGTCTTTCATTACAGCGGCCTTAAGGTCTTCGTTGAGCATCGCGTTTCCGCCGTACTTAACGACGACGGTTTTTCCGACCCACTGCTTAAAGTAAGGAAGCGCCTCGATCAAGACGCTGGACCAGCTGTCGTTGTCAAGCCTGGGGTCAACAGTATTTTTTTCTTCTTCCATAATTTATTTTCCTCTACGAGCGATAGTCGCCGTTAATCTTCACGTAATCGTAAGTGAGGTCGCAGCCCCACGCCTTTGCCTGAGCGCTTCCGTCCTTTAGCTCCACAAGAATCTGGACGGCTTCGCGGCCCAAAATTTTTGTCGCCAATTCTTCGTCAAAGGCAAGGCCCACTCCGTCATGGACAACCTCAACGCTTTCCGCGCCTGCGAACAAGTCCGCGGCCGGGTCGTCAAAATAGCGCGCCGCGCCTTCCTTGCTCAAAAAGCGCACGCTTGTTTTGTCGGGATTAAAATCCGCTCCCGAATATCCCATCGCGCAAAGGATTCGTCCGCAGTTTGCGTCGCGTCCGAACATCGCGGCCTTTACAAGGTTAGAGCCGATGACTTCCTTTGCCAAGCGGCGCGCGGCGTCTTGGTCTTTGGCTCCAGTCACAAGACATTCCACCAAGCGGCTGGCTCCCTCGCCGTCGGCCGCGATTTTTTTTGCCATCACTTCGCTGAGCGCGGCCAGGGCCTGGACAAATTTTTCCCAGTCGGAATTTTTTTCTTGGATGCGGGCGTTTCTGGCCAAGCCGTTGGCCATAATCGTAAGCGTGTCGTTTGTGGAAGTGTCTCCGTCAACGCTCACGCAATTGTAAGTGGCGGGAACAACTTGGCGCAAGGCGGCCTCAAGCATGTCGCCTGAGATGTCGCAGTCGGTCGTAACAAAAGAAAGCATCGTTCCCATATTGATGTGAATCATTCCGCTTCCCTTGCACATCGCTCCGATTGTGACAGTCTTTCCGCCGATTTCAGTCTGAACGGCGCACTCCTTGTATTTGGTGTCGGTCGTCATGATGGCCTGGCGGGCGCGCTCGTTTCCGTCTTTGGAAAGGCCCGCCGCCAATTCGGGAATGTGGGAAAGCAATATGTCGCGGGGAATGGGCTGGCCGATGATGCCGGTCGAGCAAACGATTACATGGTCCGGGTCGATTTTAAGCTCCTTGGCGACGGCCTGGGCTGTGAGGGCGGCGGTCTCGTAGCCTTCCGCTCCGGTGCAAGCGTTGGCATAGCATACGTTGCAAACGGCGGCCTGCATTTTTTTTGCGGCGATTTTTTTCATCGTGTATTTGACGCATTCGGCCTTGACCTTGTTGGAGGTAAAAAGGCCCGCCGCGTCGCAAAGTTTTTGGCTGTAGACAAGGGCGGTGTCAAAAGTCTTGCGGCTCGCTTTTAGTCCTGAATGAATGCCGTTGGCAGAAAATCCGTTTGCGGCGCAAACTCCGCCTTGAATAAATTTAAGCATATAAAATTCCTCCTAACAATACCGCTGTCCGCGCGAGCCAGGCGAACGCGGATGTTGCGGCTTACGCGGCGACCAGCCATTTTAGGCCTTGCCAGCAATAATTTTCGCCGCTAGCCTCCTAAAATGCAAAAATATACAGTAATTTTAGTGAATTTTGCATAAAATTGCAAGTCCTTTACGCGATTTTCGGCATTTTTACAGGCGCTTTTACATTATTTTTTCTTAAATTTTTTACTTGCAAACGACCATAAAACAGAAGCAAGTATTGTAAAAGCTAATTCCAGAAGAACCACGCACCATCCCAATAGCGGAGTCCAAGAAGAAGGCTTGATGTTAAAGAAACTTCTAACAGTTCCCTGAAACTGAACTACTGGCCAATGAATCAAGTAGCAAAATCCGCTTATGTTCCCAAGGGCCACAAGAGGCCAGACCTTTGCAAAACGCAAAAGTCCTTTTCCTTCCATAAAAAAATAAACCCACAGCGCTGAAAGCAAAATACGAACAATTTGGGAGTCAAAAAAAGCCTGAAGCAAGAAACACTCTGATTTCTGCTTTATAGAAAAAAACAACAGCCCAAAAATCGCCGCAGCAACTTGCGCCGCCTCGGCATAAAAATTTGAAAGGGAGAAACGTTCCCTATTTTCATAATAGGCGCGCCCCGCTAGGCAGCCAACCCAAAAGTCAGCCAGCCTAAAAAGCGGAAAAAAATAACAAGCCCAAGTCGCAAAATAATCGCTGCCAATCATGTTTGAAATTTTTATGGATGCTCCAGTCCAAAGGACTCTCAAAGTTAGAATTGCGGCGCAAAGAAGCCATCGCCCCCCCCCAGTCAATCGTATAGTTATCCTTTGAACAAGAGGAAAGACAAAATACAAAAAAGCCGCGGCAGAAAGATACCAAGCCGGCCC